>JAFGKF010000375.1 GCA_016928695.1 Candidatus Sumerlaeota bacterium
CGCGGTGCCGAGCCAGAGCGAGGCGCCCAGGGCACCGGCGCCGATCAGAAGTGTCATCCAGGCGGCGATCAGCGATGCGTGCCGGGGGACGGCGCGGCTGAGAATCAGATCCGCCTCACCCAGCTCGATGTCTCCCGCCAGCGCCGTGGAGGCGATCGCGATGGGCCAGATCGCCAGGATCATCAGCACCAGGAAGTGGATGTAGGCGATCGAGGCGACACCGGCCAGCGTGGACATGTCGATCTCGGAGGCCCCGAGGATCTGGGCGATGGCCGCATTGCGGAGCACAGACTGGATGAGGCCGATGCCCCCCAGCGGCTCGATCAGGATGACAAAGAGATGGGCGATGGCGAAGACGGCCACGCACGACAGGGCCAGAAGCGGCCACAGACGCTGGAGAAGGCGGCGTGTGAGAGCCCGCTTCATCGCCCGCCCCGGTAGTGCGCGAAGAAGTGATCCTCGAGCCGCGCGGCCTGCCAGGTGATCTCCTCCACCGGGAGCTCCGCGAGGCGGCGCAGCAGGGCGAGGGGGCGCCCCTGCACGGTCAGCGCCAGGCGGCCCGATCGGGTTTCCACGGCGACAACTCCCTCGACGTGGGAGAGGTCGGGTGGCACCGAGCCATCGCTCAGGCGGACCTCGACCATCGCGATCCGATGGGCCCGCAGCTCATCGATGCTCTCGACACCCGCGAGTCGGCCCTCGCGGACGAAGGCGACGCGGTCGCAGATCTTCTCCACCTCATCGATGTGATGGGAGGAGAAGAAGACCGTTGTCCCCTCCCCCCGCATACCGCGAAGGATCTCGAGGACCTCGCGCTGGTTGAGGGGATCGAGCGCCGTGGTGGGCTCATCGAGGATCACCAGCTCAGGGCGGTGCATCAGCGCCTGGATGATCCCGAGCTTCTGGAGATTGCCGCGCGAGAGGGCGCGGATCGTGCGCGACAGGTCGAGATCGAGCCGGTCGACCAGCTCCCCGATCCAGTCCCAGTCGATCCGGGCATGAAAACGCGCCAGGTGCCTGAGGAGCCCCTGCCCCGTCATTCTGCGGGGGAGGCGCAGGTCACCCGTGAGGAAACCGATCCGTGCGCGGTGCCTCCAGTCACCCCAGTGGATCGATTCGCCGAAGAGGTGGAAGCCCCCCGCTGTCGGACGGAGAAGTCCGAGAACAAGGCGAATCGTCGTCGTTTTGCCCGCGCCGTTTGGACCCAGAAAGCCGAGGATCTCGCCCCGCTCGAGGCCGAGCTCGAGCCCCTCGATCCCCACGGTGCGGCCGTAGTGCTTCGTGAGTCCATGGGTCTGAAGGATGGTGCTCACGGTGCTCACCTCTCCCCCATCACCAGACAGCGCGCCCACGCGGGAGGCAGATTGACGAGGACGAGCTTACGACGGCGCTCGTGGGCCTCGATCACCTCGCCGAGAACCGATGCCACGCCGCGCAGCCTCTCACGCTCCGCGCGGGTGACCAGCAGCGCCTTGAGGCCGCGGATGGCCGCATACTCGAAGAAGTTCACTGTGCCCCCCGGTCTCAAGAGGCGCTGAAACACGCTGAAGATCTCGCGCACCTGCTCGGGATCGAAGTTGTTGAAGGGGAGACCACAGACGATGTGATCGAAGCACCCCTCACCCTCGAGACTCTCGACGGGTGACTGCACGATGTCGACCCGATCGCGGTGGGGTCGCAGTCGCGGATCGGACTCAAACCGCTCTCTCAGGTGCTCGACGAACACGGGATTGATCTCGCAGAGCGTCAGGTGGTCGACGGGCTGCAGGTGTCTGACGATCTCCCGTGTCACGGCGCCGGTCCCCGGCCCCGCCTCCAGAATCGCAATGGGCTCCTCGCCGCGCTCGGTCAGCGGTGCGGCGAGGGCTCTGCCCAGCCACCGCGAGCTGGGGGCGATCGCGCCCGTGTCGTGGAACCGGCGAAACGTCTGGCTCAGGAAGGCGAACATGGCTCTGAATCAACCGATCCCAGCGGACGCTGGCAAGCTGGGAAGTGTTGCAAATCTCCCCCACCCCGAACCAGAGTGTTTCCGCAATGTGACGCCAGGAGGAGTTCCCATGCGATGGTGTGGAGCGGCGATGTCACTCACGCTCAGCCTGAGCCTGACAGCCTGTGCCCTGATGCGCCCGACCGTGGAGGTGAGTGAGATGGAGCTGATGGAGGAGTTGGATCGGATCTTCCAGGCCTTCGATGGGGAGAATGTGCCCGGGGCATGCGTGGGTGTGTTCCGAGATGGGGAGATCGCCCTGGTGAGGTCCTATGGTCTGGCGCAGGTGGAGGAGAGAATCCCCTGCGAGCCCCAGACGAACTTCCGCCTCGCGTCGGTGACCAAGCAGTTCACCGCGATGGCGGTTCTGATCTGCCGCGAGCGGGGGCTGCTGAGTCTCGACGATCCGATCACGCGGTTCTTCCCCGACTTCCCGGAGATCGGTGAGCAGATCACCGTGCGGCGTCTCCTCAACCACACCTCGGGGATGGTCGCCTATGAGGACCTCATCCCCGAGGACCAGACTGAGCAGGTGCACGACCGTGACGTGTTGGCACTGGTCGAGACTCAGCATGGGACCTATTTCACGCCGGGATCGCAGTATCGCTACAGCAACAGCGGGTATGCGCTCCTGGCGATGATCGTGGAGGAGGTCTCGGGCCAGCGATTCGCCGAGTTTCTGCGCGACAACATCTTCCTGCCTCTGGGGATGGAGAACACCGTCGCCCTCGAGGAGGGGATCTCGGAGGTGCCCCACCGCGCCCACGGGTATCGCGAGACCGATGAGGGCGATTTCGAGTCCCGCGATCAGAGTGTGACCAGCGCCGTTCTGGGGGACGGCGGGATCTACACGTCGGTGCTGGACTTCGCCAAGTGGGATGAGGCCCTGTGCGGTGAGACGCTCGTGAGCCGTGAGTCGATCGAGGAGGCGTTCACATCGGGCGTGCTGACCGATGGCACGGAGACGGGCTACGGCTTCGGGTGGCGCTTCGAGGAGCGCAATGGGGTGAGAGTCATCTATCACAACGGCTCGACCTGCGGTTTCAGCACGGCCATGCGCCATGTGCCCGAGCGGCACCTGGGACTCGTTGTCCTCACCAACCGCAACTCGGGCGGCGCGGGCGGACTGGCGGATGAGATCCTGGCCCTGCTTCTGCGATGAGGATCCGCATTCACCGGCCCTCCGACCCTGAATCT
This sequence comes from Candidatus Sumerlaeota bacterium, assembly GCA_016928695.1. Classification (GTDB taxonomy): domain Bacteria; phylum Sumerlaeota; class Sumerlaeia; order JABWBI01; family JABWBI01; genus JAFGKF01. Next base: position 3,185 of record JAFGKF010000375.1, read on the forward strand.
CTTCGAGCCAGTGATTCCCCGCTCGAGATCGATCGCGAGATCCTCTCCCAGGGAATTGTGTGGGGGGAACTCTTTGGGACAGAGCAGCCCGTGGAGCTCGAGATCGGGTGCGGCAAGGGGCTTTTTCTCACCCGAGCGGCGGCGGCGCATCCCGAAGTCAACTGGTTCGGCATCGACCACTCGAGCGCTCACCTGCGGCGGGCCATCGACCGGGCTCTGAAGGCGCGGCTGTCAAATGCCCTCTTCTCAAAGGCCCGCGCCGAAGATCTTCTGGGCGGGTGGATCCCCGAGGGGAGCCTTCGGGCTGTCCACATCCTCTACCCCGATCCCTGGCCGAAGAAGCGCCATCACAAGCGGCGGCTGCTGGGGCTCGAGAGGGGAACGGAGACCATGCGTCACCTGTCGCGCGTGATCCAGCCGGGGGGTTGGCTGTCGGTCGCCACGGATCACAGCGGCTATGCCGAGGTGATCGGTCCGGTGTGCGACGCCTCGCCGGATTTCGAGCGCTCAGAGAGCATTTACTCTCAGACGGTTCTGACGGACCCGGAGGAGCCCCTCACCGAGTTCGAGCGCAAATATCGGCTCGAGGGCCGGCCCCGTCACCTCTTCACCTGGCGGCGACGCTGAGCCTCAGGCGTCCAAAATGGTGCGGATCTTCCTGAGCAGCTCCTCGGGGCGCAGCGGTTTCTGAAGCAGCTCGATCGCTCGGTCCTTGATGAAATCGGTGTGGATCGCATCGACGCTGTAGCCACTGGTGAAGAGGAAGCGCATGTCAGGCCTCGCCTGGCGGATGTGCTCGCACACCGCTCGGCCACCGAGGCGGGGCATCACCACGTCGATGAGCGCCAGATTGATCTGGTCTCGGTGCTCATGGAAGATCTGCAATGCCTCCTCCCCGTTGCCCGCGCAGAGAACGGTGTAGCCCGCCCCCGCGAGGATGCGGCGGAAGAGCTCGCGCACCGTTCGCTCGTCCTCCGCGATCAGAATGGTCTCCGTGCCTCCATGGACAGGCCCCTTGATCCGATGCTCCTCCTCCGCTGCGCCCCGCTCGACGACCGGAAAGTGGAGTTTGAAAGTGGTGCCCATCCCTGGCTCACTCTGAGCCTGAATCATTCCGCCGTGCTGCCGCATGATGCCGTAGACCATGGCCAGCCCGAGCCCCGTTCCCCTGCCCATCTCCTTGGTCGTGAAGAAGGGCTCGAAGATGCGCCCCAGTGTCGCCTGATCCATCCCCACGCCGGTGTCGGAGATGGTCATGAGGACATGGGGACCGGGTTTGGCCCAGGGATGAGACAAACAGTGCCCGCTGTCGAAGACCACATTCTCAGTCTCGATGGTGATCTTGCCCCCTGCGGGCATGGCGTCACGGGCGTTGACACACAGGTTCAGGAGCACCTGCTCGACCTGCCCGCGATCGGCATGAACGGTTCCCAGGCTTTGGCCTGGGATGACCTCCAGCTCGATGTGCTCCCCGATCATCCGCCTGATCATCCTCATCAGATTGGCGATGACCGCGTTGAGGTCGAGGTCCTCGGGCTGAAGGAGCTGACGCCGACTGAAGGCCAGGAGCTGACGCGTCAGTGTGGCGGCCTTCTCCGCAGCCTCTCTCACCTGCTCCAGGTCTGCCCGGCTCGGGTGATCGGCATCGAGCGACATGATGGCCAGATCGGTGAAGCCGAGCACCCCGAGAATCAGATTGTTGAAGTCGTGGGCGATTCCCCCTGCGAGCTGACCCACGGCCTCCATCTTCTGGGACTGGCGGAGCTGAGCCTCGAGCTCCTTTTCGCGTGTGACGTCGCGCTCGACCGCCGCAAAGGCCACGATCTCGCCGCTCTCATCGCGGATGGGTGAGATCGTCGCCTCCTCCTCGATCAGGCTGCCGTCCTTCCGTCTGTTGATGAAATGCCCGGACCAGACCTCACCCCGGGTGATGGTCTCCCAGAGGTCTCGGTAAAAGGCCGCGTCGTGCCTGCCACTTCTGAGAATGCGGGGGGTGTTTCCCAGCACCTCATCGATCGAGTACCCCGTGCTCTCGGTGAACGCGGGATTGATATACTGGATCGCGCCATCGGTGCCCGTGATCACGATGGCCTCCGCGGTCTGCTCGATGGCAGTGGCGAGACGCGCCCTGTCCGCCTCGGCTCTCCTTCGCGCCGTGATGTTCAGGGCGGTGAAGGTCACCCCGGCGAGCAGGTCGGCGGGATCGATCGGGGTGGAGCTGAGCAGCACATCGATCAAACTGCCATCCGCCCGGCGCCAGCGTGTCTCAATGGTGCCTGTGCCCTCGCGGGCGATCTCCGCATACTTCTCCCGGCCCACGCGCTCGAACTCCTCGTCGCTGTCGTAGAGAATGCGAGCGCTCTGACTCTCCAGCTCCTCCCGTGAGTGCCCCACCATCTCACACAGCGTGTCGTTGACCCAGCAGAGCACACGGTCTCGGACCAGCCCGATGCCCACGGGGGCGGAGCGGAAAATGCTCCTCAGGGTCGCCTCGCTGTTCCTCAGGGCCTCCTCGACCTGACGCCGTGCGGTGATGTCCTGGAGAATCCCCAGGGTGCCGATCACCTCACCCGACTCCTTGTCGTGGATGGGAATCGAGCAGTCGCTGATCCACTTCTCCTCGCCCCGGGGCGTCACGATGCGGAAATCCGCCCGGTAGCGGGGGAACTCCCCTCTCCTGAATGCTCTGCCGTACTCGTACGCATCACTCGGGGCTCCGGGTTCCATGACAGTGATCTCCTGGACCAGATCCCGGAAGAGACCGAAGGTGAACTGATCCGGTGAGATTCCGAAGATCTCATCGAATCCGTCCCCGATGAAGTCATAGCGGCCATCGCTGTAGCGCAGCCGGTACGGGACACCCGATGCGTTCTCAATCGCCTCGCGGTAGATCTCCTCGTTGAGTCGGATGGCGGCCTCCGCCCGGGAGCGCCTCGCAGAGAGATGTGTGACGGCGAATCCGAAGGCGATGAAGAGGATCAGCCCCACGGATCGGATGAAGATCTCATGGGGCGGCACATCGGTGAGGATCAGCTCCACCAGCGAGCGATCGGGGAAGAAAAAGAGGCGGTCGAAGACACTCTCGATCAGCCAGAGTGCGAGGCCCAGTGCCACCCCGATGAGGATGAACCTCCTCTCGGTGGGGCGAGCCCCCCTCTCTTTCCAGAGATGTCTCATCTCACGGCTCGCGCTGCTCCAGCACACCTCTGATCGTCTCGATCAGTCCCAGGGGGCGATAGGGCTTCTGGAGAAATCCCGCCAGCCCACGGCCATGAAAGCGCTCTGTGGCCTCCTGCTCGCTGTAGCCGCTGGACAGGATGACACGGACATCGGGGTGCAGATCCCACATCTTGTCAAAGGTCTCCTCTCCGTCGAGGTGGGGCATGGTCATGTCGAGCAGGACCACCCGGATCTCATCGGCGTGGGCTCGGAACAGCTCAACCGCCTCTCTCCCATCCGTGGCGAGGAGCACCTCGAACCCCACCTGCTCGAGCACCCGTCGGGCGAGCTCGCGCACGGTCATCTCATCATCGGCGACCAGCACCTTGCCGCTGCTCCGCCACACCAGCGGCTGAGGGGTTCTGGTCACCGTGTCCTCTGCCTCCTTCGAAGAGGCGGGCAGGAGAACCGTGAACACGGTGCCCTGCCCCAGCTCACTTCTGACCCGCATCGCACCGCCGTGGCCCCGCACGATGCCCATCACCGCGGCCAGACCGAGCCCCCGGCCGGTGAACTTGGTCGTGAAGAAGGGATCGAAGATCTTGTCGAGGGTCTCCTGGGACATTCCACAGCCTGTGTCGGCGACCTCCAGAGTGACAAAGGTCCCCGCCGACAGCCCCTCATTGAGGTAGGTGTCCGCGAGGTCGTCGAGATCACACTCGGTGACCCCGGTAATGATGGTGATGACACCGCACTCATCGCCGATCGCCTCGGAGGCATTCGTGACGAGATTCATGATCACCTGAGTGATCTGGGAGGCATCCGCCTCGATGGAGGGCAGATCATGGTCGAGCTGCAGTCTCAGCCCCACCTTCTTGGAGATGGAGACCTTCAGCATGTGGACCATCTCCTCGACCACCATGCTGAGGTTGAGTGCCTGGACAACGAACTTTCCTCTCCCGGAGTAGGCCAGCATCTGCCGCGTCAGATCGGCCGCATGCTGTGCGGCCACATCGATCTGCTTGATGAAATCCCGGGCGGGTGACGCCGGGGGCAGCTCGAAGAGGGCGAGACTCGCATTGCCCAGGATCCCGACGAGGAGATTGTTGAAGTCGTGGGCGATTCCCCCCGCGAGGACGCCGAGGCTCTCGAGCTTCTGGGCGTGCTGCACCTGGGCCTCGAGGCGCTGGCGCTCGAGCCTCAGAAGGGCCTGGGCGAGCTGGTCTGCCACCTCGCCCGCGAAGCTGATCTCATCGGAGTGCCATGTCCGAGGCTCCCCCATATGCTCATGACAGACGACCCCCACGACCTCTCCCGAGATGCGGATCGCGGCGTCGAGCATCGAGGCGATCCCAAGCGGTCGCAGATAGCCCTCGCAGAACTCGCTGGTCCTGGGGTCCTCACAGGCGTTGGAGGCATCGATGGCTCTCCCGCTCTTCAGAGACTCGAAATACCTCGGGTGCTGACTCGCCATCAGCTCCAGGCCCTCGGAGTGCTTTCTCTGTCCTCTCTCGAAGAGATCCACGCATCGCAGCGTCTGCCCATCGTCGCTCAGGAGCCACACGCCAACCCGCTCGGTCTCAATGGCCTCCGCCACGGTCTCGGTCGCCACCTGCGCGGCCGCCGCGAAGTTCCCCGTGGAGAGGATGTCATGGGTGGCCAGATAGACGATGGCGGCCTGCTGGCGCTGGACCCGGATCAGCTGCGCGCGCTGCGCCTCCTCCGCACGCTTGCGCTCGGTGATGTCGATCAGGATTCCGAGGGAGCCGATGACCTGCCCTGTCTGCTCATCGTGGATCGCCACTGAGCAGTCGCTGAGCCACCTCTCCTCGCCACTTCTGAGCCTGACCCGATAGTCCGCCCGGAAGCGCTCGAACTCGCCCGCGCGGAACTCCTCTGTCACCCGATGGGGATCGCTGCAGTGGGTGGGCTCGAAGATGACCGTCTCCTGCACCATGTCGCGCAGCGCGGCGAAGGTGAAGGCCTCGGCCGACACACCGATCAGATCCTCAATCCCCTCCCCCACAAAATCGTACTTCGTGTCCGAGAAGATCAGGCGATAGGGAACCCCCCGGGCATTCTCAATGGCTCGCCGGTAGACCTCCTCGCTCTGCCGCGCAGCCCCCTCGAATCGCTCGTGATCCTCTCCCCTCTCCAGAGCAGCGATGCGGCCCCTGAGCTCCTCGATCTCCTGGAGAAGCTGCTGCTCAGTCCCTGCTGCCTCTTCACTCATGCCACTCTCCTTGAACCTGTGGTGCGACTCATCCGCACCGGCCCCATCGGGCACCTGGACTCAGAATTCACTCCCCTGGAACGGAATCCTCACCGGATCTCTATGAGATGGCCAGAAAGTCACTGCTGTCAAGAAAACGTCACAGATCCCCGGAACTCGGCCCAGCGGCTTGGCCACTTGTCTCCCCCCCATGCCCGGGATGGTCACTGGCCTCTCTCAGGCGCTGAGACTGTGACCTTTTTCACCATCGGCGGGCGAGAACCGCGCCATCGCCACCCGATGGCCACTTTTTGCCCACTCTGGTGTTGACATTTCGGATCCGCAGGGTGGGATGGGACGCCTATTCTGCGTGTGAGTGAAGACACTGAGGAGAGGGTGGGCACGAGCATCTCCCCTTTGCTCTCACCTCTGCGTCTGTGACGCAGAAGACGCCCTGACAAATGAGCCAGGAGGCCAGAGATCGATCCATGACCACGGAACGCGACACCCAGACGGTCAGCACCCTGCGGACACTGCCGGGCGACGAGGTTCGCCAGCTCATGTGGCGCTTTGCAGAGCGCTATGACCTGCACATGGTCGTGCAGTCAGCCCGCTCGGTGGCCCGTGGACCCATCGCTCAGATGGTGGCCAACGGTCTGCGCAACACCCATGAGTGGACACCGGAGAAGGCCGAGATGCTCCGTCACTTTGACGAGCAGGGGCTCACCTCGGTGTTCATGGAGCCCCACCAGGGGGGATACATCGAGGGGCCCAAGAACATGGCCACCGCTCTGCTGGCCTTCGAGCTGGCCTGGGTGGACGCCGGAGCCGCGACCTGCAGCCTGGCGGGCAATCTGGCCCTGGCGCCGATTCACGAGCGCGGAACCCCCGAGCAGCTCGATGAGTACATGAGAAAGGCCTGTCCGCCTCAGCCCGGTGAGGACCGCACGATCCGCCGTGGCGCGTTCGCCCTGACTGAGCCACTCCCCTATGTGGGCGTGGACACGGGTCTGATGAGTGGCCGAATCAGCGTGGCGGAGTGGAATGAGGGTGAAGAGCCGATTCTCCAGGTGGAGAAGCGCGGGCGCTTCATCACGAACATGCCCTTCGCCCACTGGGTCGCGGCGGCCGTGGACACCGGCGACGAGAGGATCAAATCCTCTTGCATGGTGCTCCTCGAGGACACCGACCCGGGCACTTTCGATGCCGGCGCCCCCACGCTGAAGATGGTCCACCAGCTCTCGGCGACCAGCGACCCGATCTTCAGCCTGAGGGTCCCCGCCAGCCGCATCATCGGCGGATACACGGTCAAGGGCGGGGTGATCGTCCCCAACTTCAATCACAGCGACGTCATCGAGGCGGTGTTCCGCCGCACCCGCGTGACGGTCGCGGTGATGACGTCGGCGAAGCTCCTCTCGGCGGTCGAGCCGATCATCCGCTACCAGCGCGGGCGATTCCGCGGCAGCAGCATCAGCGAGACCTCCCCCCGCTATGAGCTGGGCATCCAGCAGCGTGAGGACGCGCTTCATCGCCTCATCGACGTCTGGGCCACGGGCGAGGCGAGCGCCTCGCTCGGCTTCGAGGCGGCGCGTCTCTTCGACGAGTTCGACCCGCTCGAGCGCGAGGTTCAGAGCCACTTCGCCGAGCAGGGCATCAGAGGTCGCAAGCAGATGATGGCGCTGAGGCGTCTCAATCCCCAGGTGGTCGAGATGATCAACCTGCGGGCTCGGTCCAGCGGTGAGCGGGACGCGGAGCGCCTGGCGGAGCTCGAGGCCGATCCGATGGTGCGATACATTCACCTCGAGGCGCTCACCAACGTCCTCTGCCCCGCCTCCAAGCTGTGGAACACGGGCCACGGCGCGACGATGATGCGTGAGGCCGTGAGCCTCATGGGCGGCTATGGCATCACGGAGGACTGCCCCGGCTTCCTCGGCCACAAGTGGATGGATGCCCAGCTCGAGGCGACCTACGAGGGCCCCGAGGCGGTTCAGCGGCGTCAGCTCAGCGTCACCATGATCAACGGGGTGTTCCTCGCCCAGATGAAACGCTGGACAGAGCAGATGCGCACGATCGCCGCGCTTCGACCCGGCACCGGTGCCTGCGCTCTGGCCACCGGCATGCAGCTCTGGCTGTGGACGATCAATCATCTCCAGGTGACCGATGACGCCGAGGGCGAGAAGCTCTACCACGGTCAGCGGCAGGGTGTGACATTCCCACTCGCCGATGCTCTCTGCTGGCTCTTGGCGGCGCGGCAGCTGATCCTCGACACCATTGAGCTCGAGACGAAGGGCCTGGAGAATCCCGTCGTCGCCGAGGGGCTGGAGGGGCTCTCCGCCTTCTACCGGGATCTGTGCCACGTGATGACCGCGCGGTCGATCGGTGAGGTGGGACGACTCTGCGCGGAGCTGGTGCACGGTTACAACCGGCACCCCGCCTGGGATGAGGCGTCGTGTGGGGGATGCTTCGACACCAGAGAGCTCGACGGGCTCGAGGCCACCATGCCCGGCATCGCCGCCGAGGCCGAATCTCTCAGCGACGTGATCGACGGTGACGAGCATCCGGCGAAGGCGGGGCCCTGTGTCCGCTTCACGGGTCTGGAGGAGTTCCAGCGCATCCGCCTGAAGATGGACGGATGTCTGACCGGTGCCCGGCTGGCCAAGGACCGCGCCGCGCGCGCCGCCGCCCGTGTGATGATTCCCGAGGCGCTGGATTATCCGGTTTGAGGGGAGCCGATGGCCACTTCGACTGAGACACCTGCCATCGACCGGCAGTCGATGGACATCGACATCGTCTGCGTCGGCTTCGGACCGGCGGCGGGGGGATTTCTGACCACGCTCTCGCGGGGTCTGACCAGTGACGACGGAACCCCCATCGCCGAGAGCAAGAGCATGCCCGGGATGCCCCCGCAGGTGATCTGCTACGAGCGGGCCGATGACATCGGCTTCGGTGTCTCCGGTGTGGTGACCCGAGCCCGGGGGATCCGCGCCACCTTCCCGAACATGGCCGCTGAGGACATCCCGCTCTCAGCAGCCGTCAAAGAGGAGAGAGTTCTCTATCTGCAGGACCCCCACGGGGCGAGTCGCCGGTCGCTGGGTCTCCGCATCGCCGACGCGGTGATCCGGGGACTCCGCTGGATGCTCCCCTATCGCGACCATGCCCTCCGCCTGCCCTTCATCCCGGGATTCCTGAAGAAGCATGATGGGATGCTGCTCTCGATCGGGCAGTTCAACCAGTGGGTGGGTTCCCAGCTGATGGGCGAAGGGCGTGTCCAGATCTGGCCGGGGACACCCGTGGCAGAGCCTCTCTTCGAGGGGGATCGCGTCGCCGGTGTGCGTCTGGTGGATCAGGGCGTCGACAAACAGGGGCGTCCCGAGACGGGCTTCATGCCGGGCATGGACATCCGAGCCGACCTCACGGTCGTCGCCGATGGCCCCGTCGGGGCGATCGGTCAGCAGATCGACGAGAGGATGGGTCTGCCCGAGGGCCACCATCATCACGAGTGGGCCGTGGGGGCGAAGGTTGTGGTGGACCTCCCGGAGAGCTGCGAGCTGGAGCCGGGCACCGTGATCCACACGTTCGGCTATCCCGAGCCCGAGATCTTCGGATTCCTCTATGTCTACAGGGAGAGGGTCGCCTCACTCGGCATCTTCGTCCCCTCGTGGTTCGACAGTCCTGTCCGGACCTCCTACCGCTATCTGCAGCACTGGATGCAGCACCCGTACCTCTGGCGCCATCTGAAGGGGGGGACGATGCGCTCGTTCGGCGCGAAGACGCTCCAGGAGTCGGGGCGCCGGGGTGAGCCTCATCTCGTGGGTGACGGTTTTGCCCGGATCGGCGAGGGCTCGGGCAGCACCAACGTCCTCTCGGGCTCAGGCATCGACGAGGCTTGGATGACAGGCGCTCAGCTCGGTGAGGGGGTCCTGGATCTCCTCCGCGAGGGCAAACCCTTCACCCGGGAAAACCTGGAGAAAGCCTACGTCGAGCGCCGTCGCTCGAGCTGGGTCGAGAAGGAGGCCCGTGTTGCCGAGAGGAGCCGCGACGGCTTCGGGCGCGGCGTGATCCTGGGCATGATCGGGATGGGCCTCGCCGGGTTGACAAGAGGCCGCCTCTGGATGCCGGGCAAGCACGTGCCGCCGCACCGGAGGATCAGGTCGACCGAGAAGTACTACCGCCGGAAAATCTCTCCCGAGGAGATCGAGCGGATCCGCGAGGAGTGCAAGGCGAAGGGGGAGTCGCTCCACGATGCGCTGATGGAGCGCTGCGGCTGGCCGAAGATCGAGCATGACGGGCAGCTGCTCGTGACCCATCAGGACGCGCTTCTGATCGGCGGCAAGGTGCAGGCGCCCCCTGGCTACCCTGACCATGTGGTCTTCCTCTACCCCAACCTGTGCGAGACCTGCGGGACCAAGATCTGCGTCGAGATCTGCTCGGGCGAGGCGATCACGAACAACCCCGAGGGCGAGACGCCGCTCTTCGACCGCGAGAAGTGCGTGCACTGCGGCGCCTGCCTCTGGAACTGCGCTGTGGAGCTGGAGGACGGCTCGGGCCGCACGAACATCCGCTTCCGCGCCGGCGCGGGGGGCCTGCACTCGGCGGAGAACTGAGCGATTGCCACAGAGACGAAGCCACGAATTGACACGAATGAACACGAATGACTGAGCTGCTTCACAGGGAGAAGTGCTGCGAAATCGTCGGCGCCGCCATGAGGGTGTGGAATGAGCTGGGTCCAGGCTTCCTTGAGCGCGTGTATGAAAATGCACTGATGATCGAGCTTCAGGAAGCGGGCATCCATGCTGAGCAGCAGCGACCAGTGACCGTGCACTATCATGGACAACGGGTGGGAGAATACACGGTCGACATCCTTGTCGATGATGAGATCATCCTCGAACTCAAGGCAGTGGAGAGAATCGTGGATGCCCATGTGGCTCAGATTCTGAATTACCTGAAAGCGACAGGAAAACGCCTGGGCATCATTTTGAACTTTGGGCCGAAAGGTCTTGAACACAGGAGACCTGTGATGTGACACAGAGGCCTCGTGAACATGGATTGATTCGTGTCAATTCGTGTTCATTCGTGGCTCAGATCCAACGGAGAGCATGACATGAGCAAATTTCACATCGTCGTCTGCGGGAGTCTGGTGCCCGATCCGCTCCAGACCCTCGAGCCGATGACGGGGCCGACCGGTCCCGCACTGAAAAACGAGATGATGCTGCCCTCGGTGCTCGATCCCTGGGCGGCGCACGCGCTCTTCGAGGCGGCAAACCTCGCCAAGAGCACGCCCGACAGCCGTGTCTGGCTCGTCAGCATCGGGCCGAAGGCGAAACTGCAGCAGCTCATGATGAAGGTCGCCCAGCAGGTGCCCTTTGAGCTGGTGGCGCTCGACGGTCCCGCGGGCGGTTTCACCGAGGCAGCCGACGTCGCTGCGGCTCTCGCCGCGGCCATCGAGGGAATCGACGGGCTCGATCGCTCGAGGCTGCTCGTCTTCGGTGGCTGGGAGTCTGCTTCACGCGGGGCGGGAGCCACCATGCAGATCGTGGGTGAGCGCCTGGGGATCACCGACCAGTTCCAGGGTGTCGACGTGCTCGAGCCCCAGGGTGATGGGTCACTGAAAATCCTCGAGCGCATCGAGGGCGGCAAGCATCAGGTCTCCGTCTGCCAAGGGCCGCCGGCGGTGCTGGGCTGGGCAACGGGCAATCTGCCCGAGCCCCCGAACAATCCGCAGGTCGGCATGCAGAACATGCGGACGATCATGCC
>JAFGKF010000376.1 GCA_016928695.1 Candidatus Sumerlaeota bacterium
GTCGACCTCGACATCATCGGCGAGGGACCGCTCCGCGCAGCGCTGGAGACGCTGGCGCGCTCCAATCCCCGAATTCACTTCCTGGGCTCAGTCCCCCATGACGAGCTCCCCTCCCACCTCCACCGCGCCACCGCGTTTGTCCTCCCGTCGCTCTACGAGGGTCATCCCAAGACCCTCATCGAGGCCATGGCGTGTGGACTGCCTGTGATCGCCACAGACGTCCCCGGCATCCGTGAGGTCATCACCCACGGCGACACGGGATTTCTCTGCCAGACGGACTCGGACTCTCTGCGTGATGGGATCGCCCAGGCCCTCGATGATGCCACGCTGCGCGAATCCCTCGGGCGTCGGGCGCGCGAGGCCGCCGTCGAGCAATTCTCGCTGGACAGAGTGGTCGAGTGCGAGCTCAGGCTGTACCACGACGTGCTCGAGCGACACGGGAGCCGCTGATGGTCCGCCTTCTCACCGCTCTGCTCTCACCCCTGCTGCGCGTGCTCTCGCCGGCCCGGGCTGCGGCTCTGCTGACCCGCCTGGCCGCGAGGCGCGCCCGGACTCTCCCCCCGAGGGAGAGAGCCCGGTTTCTGATGGATCTCGACTCCCGGCTCTACCCCCTTCAGGGCGAGGCGGCGGTGCTCTTCGGCGACGGCATTCACACAAAGCACCGCCACATGGATTACCACCGCTTCTTCACCGAGCGCATCGGGAGAGGCGAGCGGGTCGTCGACATCGGCTGCGGTGTGGGGGCGGTGGCCTTCGACGTGGCATCGCAGTGCGGCGCCCTGGTGACGGGAATCGATCTCTCCGCGGAGAGCATCGCCATCGCAAGGGAGCGCCACAGTCATCCGAACCTGACCTATATTCACGGCGATGCCCTTGCCGATCTGCCCGATGGCCCCTCCGATGTCATCATCATGTCAAACGTCCTCGAGCACATCGAGGATCGCCCCGGTTTTCTGCGTGAGACCCAGCGGAGGCTCTCCCCCCGTCGATGGCTGATCCGGGTTCCCCTCTTCGGGCGCGACTGGCGAGTCCCACTGAAGCGCGAGCTGGGCGTGGAGTGGCGTCTCGATCCCACCCACTTCACCGAGCACACCGTCGAGTCGTTCCGAGAGGAGACCGCGGCCGCCGGGCTTCGCATCGTCCATCTCGAAACCCCCTGGGGCGAGATCTGGTCCGAGCTGGTGCCCGATGAGCGCTGAGCCCCGCGTCACCTGGCTCCTCCCCGTGCGCAACGGTCTCCCCCACCTGGAGGAGGCCTTGGCCTCCATTGAGGCGCAGACTCTCCGGGACTGGGCGATCCTGGCCTGGGACAATGGCTCCACGGACGATTCGGTCGATGTCCTCCATCGCTGGATCCCCGCCCGTTTGCCAGGGCGGGTGGTCACGGATCGCCCCGCAGAGCGACTGGGCGGATGCCTTCGCCTCATGGTGGAGGCGGCGGGCACCGAGCTCCTGGCCCGGATCGACGCCGATGACATCTGCGATCCGTCGCGTCTGGAGCGACAGGTGGCCCATCTCGATCTTCATCCGGAGATCATGGCGCTCGGCTCATGGATGCGGGAGATCGACGCCGCGGGGCGTGAGGGGAGAATCGTCTCACACCCCGACACCGACCCGGTGGCCATCCGATGGATGATCCCATTTTTCAATCCCCTCTACCATCCCACCACTCTGATGCGCCGACAGGCTGTCCTCGATGCGGGCAACTACTCGGACATGAGCACGGGGCAGGATTGGGATCTCTGGTGTCGCCTGGTCCAGAGAGGCGCCCTGGCCATCCTCCCCGAACCGCTGATCCGCTACCGTGTCCACCCCGAGAGCGTGAGCTCCATCCACAGCGCGGAGTGGCCTGAGCTGAACCGACAGCTGGTCGAGCGACACGCGCCTGATCTCTTCCCCGGCGTGCCAACAGAGACAGTTCTCCGAGTCTGGCGCTACATCTCCCCCTCCAGCGACGCTCAGCGGCGGACACCTCCGAGCCGCCGCGATGTGATCGCCATGGCCGAGGCGATGGCCCGCCAGGCGGGATGGGATACGGACGAGACTCTGCGTCATCCGCGCATCCAAAGTCATCTCAGGCGCTGTCGGCCAACGCGACTCCATCAGTGGCCACTCTATCTGGCTCTGAGACTCGCCATGCGCCTCCGTGGGGGAAGGTCATGAGCATCACCGGCTCCCTCGCCCGGGCGGTGCGACCCCTGCGCCATGTCCTCCCGCTTCGGTGGCGGTGGTGGATCAAGCACTGGATCCGACACCACACCCGTCAGACATCCCTCCTCGGTCGACTGCTGACCTGGTTCACCGGAGCGGCCTCCCCTGCCCCCGGCCGTGGGCTCTCACTCGCCGCCGCCGATGCGGACCGCTGGCGAGAGCTGCTGGTCGATCCACCGCCGACCACCGATCTGCGCTCAGATCCGCAGAGGCGCATCTGTCTCTTTCTCGTCGACACACTCTCCTACTCAGGGGCACCCCGGGTTCTGCTCAACATGGCCGAGGCTCTGCCCGCCGAAAGCGGATGGCGATTCCTCGCCCTCAAGGTGAAACCGCTGGACTGGACCGATCAGGGCGACACCACCGCTCTGTTCGAGCGGAGCGGTGTTCGCTGCCTGCAGGCCATCGGCGGCGTTCAGGCTCCCCACGTCGCAGCTCTCGTGACAGGGCTCTGTTGCGATCTCGGCATCGACGCCGTGCTGATCAATGGCTGCACCCTGGCCTATGAGGCGCTGGCCGAGATCCGATCCGCCCCTCCGCACCTCCTGATCCTCAACCAGATCCACACCGAGGGGCCTCTGAGTCACACACCCCTCTCGATTCAGCAGGATCGTCACATTGACCTCCACATCCCCATCCAGTCACGCATCGCCGAGACACTGCGGCAGGAGGGGGTCGACCCCGCCAAGATCCAGGTGATTCACAACGGCATCGACATGGAGGGGGGATTCAACCCCGAGCGCTTCGAGCGCGCGGCGAGCGCGGGTGCTCCCCTGCTGCTCTTCCCCGCGCGCCTGCACCCGGGAAAGCGCCCGCTCGAGTTCCTCCGTCTGATCAAGGCGCTCCGGGTTGAAATCCCCGGTGTGCGCGGTCTCATCGTCGGTGACGGGGAGATGATGCGTGACGTCGAGCGATTCATCGCTCGCCATGGTCTCGGCGGATGTGTCGAGCGCCTCGATCCGGTGAGTGAGATGGGACCCCTCTATGCACGCGCGGATGTGACGGTGATGACATCCGTCGTGGAGGGTCTTCCCCTCACCATCCTCGAGTCGCTGGCGATGGGCGTCCCGGTGCTCACCACCGATGTGGGAGACGTCCGGGCGGCCGTGCGCGATGGCGAGACCGGTTTCATCGTCCCGGTCGGAGACCGCCGCGCGCTGATCGACCGTGCGCGAGAGATGCTGACTGATCCGGATCTTCTCAGGCGAATGCACAGCGCTGCAAGGCCATCGGTGCGCAATCAATTCGATCGGCGCCGCATGGTGGATGACTATCTGGCACTGCTCAGCTGCTCCGTGGCGAGAGAGTGATGCCATGAGCGTGCTCTTCATCCCCTTCATGGACATCCGGGGTCAGAGCCCCCGATGGCGCGCCTTCTGGCCCGCAAAGGCCCTGGGAATGGCGGGGGTGGAGACACGCTGCATTCCCTGGCAACGGTGCCGCCGCACCGACATCGAATGGGCCACTGTCACCGTGTTCGAGCGCCCCGCCAACGCCCTGGTTCGCCCCTGGTGGCGCGATGGCCCCTGGTGGGGAGCACTCCGGCGAAGACGACTTCAGTCTCTCTGGGACGCCGCGAAGGCACGCGGATCCGTGGGATATGAGCTCGATGACCTCGTCTTCGTGCCTGGTCATGAGCGGGGGCGGGCCGACGTCACTCAGTGGCAGATCGAACACCTGAGACGTGCCGATTTCCTGTTGACGAGCACCGAGACCCTGCGCGGTCATCTCCTGGAGTTCCATGAGAGGGTTTTCACCCTGCCCAACTGCCTGGACACCGAGGGATTCACCCCTCCCCCCGGTGGGACAGATCGATCTCCCCTCCGCGTCGGATGGGCCTGTGGTGCCACGCACGGGGAAGACGAGCCCCTCTTCCTCCTGATCGCCGAGGCTTTGGCGAAGCGTCTCGGCGATTCCATCGAACTTCTGCTCTGGGGCCGTCCCTCGGAGGCGGTCATGCGGGCGCTTCGCTGCCTGCCATCGCCGAGCCGCCTCCTGCCCCTGTGCCTCTGGAGCGAGGTGCCGAGGCGCCTCGCGGAGTTCGATATCAATCTCATCCCCCTGGCTGACACGCCCCTGAACGCCTGCAAGTCGGCCGTTCACTGGATCGAAGCGGCCGCTCTCGGGATCCCCTCGGTCGCCAGTCCCACGGGGGAGTTCCCCGAGGTGATCCGCGATGGGGAGAGCGGCTTCCTGGCGCGGCACCCCGAGGAGTGGGCCGAGCACGTCGCGACACTGATCGAATCGCCTGAGCGGCGCCGACGGATGGGCGACACCGCACGGGCAGAGGTCCTCGCCAAGCGCACGCTGAGCCAGCAGGGCCCGATGCTGCGCGCGATCCTCGCGAGTGTCGGCGGCAGCGGTGCGAGGAGCGCCAGTCAGTGAAGGTCGACTCACCCGCTCATCAATTCCACACTCACGTGCAGAGCCGATGAGCGCACACATTTGGCATCTTCTCTATCGGCTGTGCCCCATCCGCCGAGACTTCCGGCGATCGCGATTTGACAAGCTCCTGTGCGAGGCGATGCGCAGAGACATCGCCGGGCATCTGAGAGGACGGGGGCTCGAGATCGGAGCCCAGACAAGTCCCTTCCCTGTCAATCCCAGCCGGGCAAGAGTCGAGCACGCAGACATCCGAACTCCGGAGGATCAGAGCCGGAGACACCGATTCGATCTGAAACGCCTGGTTTCAGTGGATCATCTTCTGCCGCCGGGGGGGTCGCTCCATGCGATTCCCTCGGAGAGCTTCGATTTTCTGGTCGCCGCCCATGTGCTCGAGCACATCTGGGATATTCGGGGAACCATCGAGGATTGGAAGAGAGTGATCCGAGAGGGGGGACATCTGGCGCTCGTGCTGCCCGATCGAAGATGGAATGTCATGGATCATCGGATCTCACCCAGCGATCCAGGGGAAGTGATCTCCCGATGCCCGGATGAGGGCAGAGCACTCCGGGATCATCTCCTGCGCCTCCAGCATGAGGCCACAGGACTCGTGGGCGAGGCACTGGAGGCACGGGTGGACACAGTGATCGCGAATGAGGCACACCCTCACCTGAACCAGTGGACCTGCGAGGAGTTCTTGGCTCTGGTGGGCCTGCACCCCGCATTCCACGGTCTCCACCCTGTGAGGTGGTGGCATCTCCCCCGCGCCTTCGAGTTCGGCGTGCTCTTTGAGCGGCGCCTGGGTGCCCACCCGTGCAGTGGCCCCCACCCGCCACGGTGGCCAGGGATGGGGCGGGTCACGCGCACACTGCTCTCGCTGATTAGACGCAAGGTCACACGCCGGGCTTCCCCCCGGACTTGACGACTCCCTCAGCGGAGATGAGGATATTCCCATGGATGACATGCGGGAGAAAGCCGCCCCGGTGACGCTTCTCGTCCTCGACGTCGACGGGGTCCTGACCGATGGCCGCGTCTATGTCGGACCGGAGGGGGAGGCGCTCAAAGTCTTCTCCATGCGCGACGGCCATGGGCTGTGGCTCGTGCGCGAGGCGGGCATCGAGGTTGCTCTGATCACGCGTGAGGACTCCGTCTTTGTCCGCCGCCGCGCGGAGAAGCTGAAGATCGAGCACGTCATCACCGGCAGCCTCGACAAGCGAGCCGCACTGCGTGATCTGGCAGAGCGTCTGGGCCGCAGGCGGGAGCAGGTGGCATACGTCGGCGACGACGTGATCGACCTCGAGGCACTCCAGTGGGCGGGATTCGCCGCCTGCCCCGCCGACGCCGAGGAGGAGATCCGGGGGATCGTCGATTTCATCGCAGAGCGACCCGGGGGGCACGGCGCAGTCCGCGACATCTGCAATTTCCTGCTGCGAGCACGGTGATCCGAGTCCTTCATCTCATCAGTGGCCTCCGCGTCGGCGGGGCCGAGGTCCTCCTCCTCGAGATCCTCCGCCGCGTGGACCGATCGCGATTCGACGTGCGGGTGGCCTCCCTGCTGGGCCCCGGCGAGATGGGCCCACGTTTCACCGACGCCGGCATCGAGGTCATCGACCTCTCCAATGCGGGCCGCTTCTCCTGGCGATGCGCCACGCGCCTGCGGCGCCATCTGCGTGGCCGGCCGTGCGACGTCCTGCACGGCCACCTGCTCCACGCGACACTCGTCGCTCGATGGCTGAGAAAGCGCCGCGCGGTTCAGAGCCTTGTCACAACACAGCACTTCCCACCGCTCGAGAGAGGGCGGGGGTTCGCAGGGCGGCTTCACCGCTGGACCGCCAAATGGGACGACAGGGTGATCGCCGTCTCCACAAGCGTCGGCGAGGAGCTCACACGGGGGCTCGGCGTCGATCCGGTGAAGATCCGGATCATCGAGAACGGGGTGGATCTCGCCCGCTTCCACCCAGGGGTGGAGCCGCTGCCGCGCACCCACTTCAATCTCAGTGATGAGCACCGCATCATCGGCGTCACCGCCAGCCTGACACCCAAGAAGGGAATCGACATCCTCCTGCGCGCGGCCCCCGGGGTGCTGCGGCGCGAACCACGCGCCCGGCTCCTCATCGCGGGCGAGGGACCCGAGCGTGAGCGGCTCGAATCGCTCATCTCCGAGCTCGGCCTCCGAGACCACGTTCAGCTCGTGGGAAACATCGCCGATGTCGAGAGGCTCCTGCCCATGCTCGACCTCCTCTGCCTTCCCTCGAGGCGGGAGCCCTTCGGCCTCAGCGTCGCGGAGGCGATGGCCTCGGGCTGCGTTGTCGTCCACACCGCCGTGGGGGGGCTCGCATCGCTGAGCGAGGACGGAGTCAGCGCACTCCAGGTTCCCCCCGATGATCCCGACGCTCTGGCGGAGGCCATCCTGCGCGCCCTGGGAGATCATGAGCTCGCTGGCCGCCTCCGCGCCGGCGCGGCGCGCCGTGCGCGGGAGAGGTTCGACATCGCGCAGACCGTCGAGAAGACCATGGCCGTCTGGGAGGAGATGGTCAGTTGATCTGAAAGACCCACGCTCCACCCACGGCGGTGTCCAGCGTGGGAGACTCTCCCTCTCCGACAAGAGGCTGAGTGTCCAGCGTCATTCCCTCTGGGACCTGGACTGTCACCTGCCCCGGCGGCGCACCCCACTGGGCCAGCATATCCGTGACAGTGACAAACAGAAGCCCCCCACTCTCCACGGGGCGAAGCACAGCGTCGGCATGGGGAAGCGGCTCCTCGCCATCGGGCCCACTCAGACGGAGAGCACTCGACTCCCCCCCTGGGAATATCCATTCACGGAGCGCCAGAGCGAGCTGGGGTGAAACCCAGCTCAGGTCCTGCAAGACGTGGAGGGAGGGGCCAAGCCGCGCCACAGCGGGCTCTGAGCCTCGCCAGGCGAGCACCTCTGCCCCCTCCCGAAGCCGGGCTCGCTCGATCCAGCCCTGCGACACCGCCATGTCCTGAAACCCGATCACGGGGCCCGGCCAGAGCACCGAGCTCCCCGCGGTGCGCACCTCTTCGCGCAGTCGCTGAGGCCAGGAGACCTCCAGGGGAAACTCCGTGCCATCGCATCGAAGACCCGTCGTCCGGATCACCCGCGGCTCGCTCTCGGGAAGACGACGCATCTCACCACGGCGCATGTCGATGGCCATCCACTCAGGCAGTGGACCTGTTCGCGGACGACCGAGCTCATCCTCCTCGGCGAATCGCGCACAGGTGATCACGAGTCCGCCGCGGTCGGCGAATCGTCCGATGGCATGGAGCGTCGCGTCAGAGACACAGAGTGCGCCGGTGACCGCCAGCACCTCGATCTGCGGGGAGAGTCCTGCCTCGACCTCCTCCTCGGTCACGAAGCGCACGGGCTCGCTGATCATCTGCATCAGCTCCGCGAACGCCGTCTCGTTGGCGGTCGCGAATCGCTCCCCCGCATGCTGGAGATATGTGGAGCGGGAGCCCAGCACCGCGATCCGCGCGTGGGGGTCGCTGCACTGAGCGATGACAGGCGTCAGTCGCTCGATCTCCTCGGCGAGGCGGAAGATCTCCTCGCATGCCGCCGTGGGCTCGAGCGTCGTGGGATGGCGAAAGGCGAGCAGGTCATCGCCGCGCTGCGGGTCGTAGGGATTCATCGGCCAGAAAAACCACCAGAATCCCTCGACGCCACGGCCAAGCGACTGCCACGTCCAGGTCCGCACCTCGGCGGGGGATGTCACCCCCAGGTCGTGCGCGAAGGCTCGGTTGTATTCCAGAATCCAGCGCGGCCGGTCCGGTGCGGCGGAGCGGCACCAGTCCGCGAGCCAGCGGTTGGAGAAGTTCTCGAACGGATGCGGGTAGGGATCCATGGCGAAGACATCGCTGATCCCACTCCACAGGTCGTGCCGCGTTCCGAACTCCCAGGCCACCGTCGAGTCGGCCGGTGCCCAGATGGCTTTCACCGTCACGGGGTGATGGGGATCGAGCGAGCGCAGCAGGTCCGCCTCCCACACGAAGAACTCGGCGAAGTTCTCCGTGCGGAAAGTCATCCAGTCGTTCCACCGGGTTCCGGACTGCGGCTCGGGATCGGGGGGTTCGACCTCTGACCAGTCAGCGAATTCCATTCCCCAGCGCTCCGAGAGCTCCTCCAGGGTGAACCGCTCCGCGAGCCAGTCGCGGAAAAGCCCGACGGTGAGGGGGTGATAGTCGACATCGCGGCGCAGCGCGGGTTCGTTCCACAGCGACCAGCCGAGCAGCGCGGGGTGATCGCCGATCCGCTCTGCCAGAACCTGCAGGAATTCCTCGACCTCCTGTCGAAAGCCCCCGTGATTGGGGCAGCAGTCACCGAAATTCGCGCTCCCCGGCGTGCCGTCGGGCGTCTGCATCCGCACATCCGGATATCTGTCATATATCCAGCTCGGGACATTGTGCAGGCCGGGCTGCACGATGTATCGCATCCCGTATTTCCACGCGAGGTCCAGCCGTGTCTCGAAGTCGAGAAGCGCCTCCTCGTCGAACACATCGGGCTCGGGCTCCGCTCGGTTCCAGTTGAAATCGGTCGCCAGCGCGGTGATGTGATGTTCCGCGAGCAGAGCACAGGACTCCTCATTGAAACCATACGTCCAGAAGCCGAAGGGGATGAACGGATCGCCGTCGACGAGTGTGTGTGGCCCGTCGGTCGTCACATGGCCCTGAGCCGCCGGATCGACGAAGAACAGGTCGGCGAACTGATGCGGGTTCTGCCAGGCGTGGCGGAGGCCCGTCCACGACATCTGGAGATCCTGCCCGAAGGGGTGAACCGTGTCCGGTGTGTCGTCGTCGGTGAGGGCCACGCTGAAGCCGATCTGGTGGCCGTCGCGCGGCTCGACCCCGATCTCGCTGAGCGGAATCGAGCCCTCGATGATGTAGGTGCAGCCCTCGCCGGAGAGCGTCTGATCCGCTGACGGAGCCCGGTTGATCTCGACGCGTCCCCCGGGCGAGTGGTCGCCCAGGTGCGTCCAGGCGTAGACCACCGCCCTGCCCTGCTCCATGAACATCCCGTATTGATTGTCGTCGTCGGAGTGGTGGTCCTCGCGGCGATCTCCCCAGTGGTCGGCGTCGAAATAGATCTCGAGCCCGTCGTTCTTGTAGACGCTGAATCCCGCGCAGGGATCGCTGATCAGATCGTCGGTCACCTCCGCCGCGACGTGGAACCACTCGTCGTCCCACGCCGTCCACACCCGCGCCGAGGCATCCTCGGAGCCGTCCCACGGATAGCCCTGGTGATTGATCTGGTCCTGAGAGCCGAGGTGAATCGGGTCGCTCCAGGCCCAGTCGGAGAGATCGCCATCGATGACGATCTCCCGCTCGGTGCGCCGAGAGGTGAGGAACGAGAGATGGCAGGGCGCGCTGACGATTTCGCCGGTCTCCAGATGCACACTCGCATCAAAGAAGAAGACCGTGTCGGGTGAGTGATCGGAGAGAATCTCGACGGGGACGCAGAGCCGCGCATTCGCCCCGAGCTCACCGAGGTCGATGCGCACGGGGCGAATCTCGACGCCCTCGGATGGTGTGATGACCACCTCGCCCCTGGCCGTCTGAGGCGTCCTGTTGTGGACCTCGCACAGGAAGCGCCTCGTGCGGCCCTCGCGAGGCGGCAGGGGTGAGAGGGAGATCTCGGCGGCCTCGACGGCGCGGACACTCGTCTGGATTCGACCCACATGCCGCCCCTCGGCATCGGTGAGCAGGGCCCAGAGCGGCAGCTCCTCGCGGGGAGCATCGGGGCTGGGCCTCAGATGATAAACCTCGCCTGTCAGTCCATCCGTCCCGGGCACAGACTCCGTTCCTGACTCGAAGAGGAAGTGGGGATCGTCCGGCCAATCGACACTCAGATCGAACAGCCCCCGCCGCCAGACAACGAGGGAATGAGGCGCGCTGCTGGTCATCACATGCTCGCCCATGTCGAGGAAGACCGATGCCTCCTCGGGCTCATGGACGGTGGGTATCCCCTGAGTGAGGAGAAGCATGGGCTCACCGACGAGATCGAGGACGATCCTCCCCTCATGGGGATGCAGTGTGGTCTCCTCCCCATCGAGCGTGACCAGCGTGGCGAGAGCCTCGGTCTCGACGACCGCGTGCCTCACTTCCTCCCACGCCCAGAGCGCCGTGACATGGGAGTGCTCCTCACCCTCAGCCAGTGTGAAGACATGCGCCTCCATCCCCTCCGCGACGTCCAGGGATCGCTCGAACTCCGCCGATGCAAGCTGAGAGATCACAGTGCGAAGCGAGTCGTAGGCGGGCTTGGTCGACCAGTCCTCGCGGACGATCCCGAAGTTGTCCTCATTGTATGTCCGGTCGGGGCCATCGGGGCCGAACCAGTACCAGAACCACGTCCGGATCCACGGCACGGTCAGGCTCCGGATGTACGTCCGCGCGATCATGCTCGACTGGTATCGCTCGGTGACGCCGCCGCCCAGATTCGTGGGGTAGCCGATCTCCGTGACCCAGACATCGAGCGGCTCGCCGAACTCCGCAGTCAGAGCGCGCGCCTCCTCCATCTGTCCCCAGATGTCCGCCGCCTCTGGCGTCCGCGGATAGCAGTAGGGATGCAGCGAGAGGGCGTCCATGTGCTCATGTCCACCAGCCTCCAGCACCGCGCGGAGAAATTCGAGATCGACGCCCGCGAGGGA
>JAFGKF010000377.1 GCA_016928695.1 Candidatus Sumerlaeota bacterium
CCGGGGCTCAATTCCCTCGGCGCGCAGGAGGACAGCTCCAACCGGTCGCTCCTCCGGGGCTCAATTCCCTCGGCGCGCAGGAGGACAGCTCCAACCGGTCGCTCCTCCGGGGCTCAATTCCCTCGGCGCGCAGGAGGATAGCTCCAACCGGTCGTCCCTCCGGGCATAAAACACAGAACACTTCTCAGGACATTTGTCAAGGGTGAGGCGGTTTCGCGGTTCCCTCTTCGGGGAACTGGCAAACTGGCTTCACTCTGACACCATGCCCAGAGAGGGGCAGTTGCATCCCGAGTGATCCCGCGATAGCCTGCCGAAACATTGGATTCGACAGAGTGAGCCTCGCAAACACATCAGACCGCTTAATCGACTGATGCCCAGAGTCCGCGAAAACCTCCCGAACATCCCGGCCTCCCCGGGGGTGTACATCTTCAGGGATGTGCACGGCGAGGCGCTGTACATCGGCAAGGCGGAGAATCTCCGCGCGCGGGTGCGGCAGTACTTCCACGAGCGGGGCGACGGCCGCCTGAACGTCCAGTTCCTCATGCGAAAGGTCGCCGACGTCGAGGTGATCACGACGGCCTCGAACAAGGAGGCGGTGATCCTCGAGCGGACGCTCGTCCACGAGCGGCAGCCGCGCTACAACATCGAGCTGCGCGACGACAAGTCGTTCCTCTCGATCCGGATCGACCTCGGCAGCCCCTGGCCGTGGCTCGTGCCGATCCGCACGCGGGCAATCACGACGGGCATGCGCCGCGATCCGAAGACGCTGCTGTTCGGCCCCTACGCCAGCGCGGGCGCGATCAAGCAGACCCTGCGCCTCATCAATCGTCTGTTCCCGCTGCGCACCTGCTCGGACCACGTCTTCCGCAACCGCTCACGCCCCTGCCTGCAGCACCAGATCGGGCGCTGCGTGGCGCCGTGCGTGCTCGACGTGAGGCCCGAGGACTACCGCGAGCTCGTCGATCAGGCGGTCCTCTTCCTGCGGGGGCACACCGACGAGGTGCTCGAGCGCCTGCACGCGCAGATGGAGGTCCACAGCGAGGCGATGGAGTACGAGGAGGCCGCGGCGGTGCGCGACCGCATCTCCGCCGTCGAGACCAGCGCCGAGCACCAGCGCATGGTGGCGCAGCGCGAGGTCAACCGCGACGTGGTCGCCCACGCGCGCCTCGAGGGGAAGGTTTTAGTCGCCGTCTTCCGCTGGCGCGCGGGCGTGCTGCTCGCGCATCGGACCCACGTGATGACCGACGACGGGCAGCCACCCGCCTGGCTGTTCCACGAGTTCCTGAGCCGCGTCTACCCCGAGGAGGGGGACATCCCACGCGAGGTGATCGCCGAGCACGCGCCTGTCGAGCGCGCGATGATCGAGGAGGATCTGAGTGAGCGGAGAGGCGGGGCCGTCGCCGTGCTCGTCCCCCAGCGGGGCGAGAAGCGGACGCTCGTCGAGATGGCCGTGGCCAATGCGGAGCAGGCGCTGCGGTTGCGCGTCGAGGGCGAGCGGGACGTCGACGCGACGCTCGCCAAGCTCCAGAGTCGCCTGCGGCTCCCGCGCGAGCCGCGGTGGATCGAGTGCTACGACATCTCGACGCTGCAGGGAGCGATGAGCGTCGGGTCACAGGTGGTGTTTCGCGATGGACAGCCCGACAAGGCCTCGTATCGCCTCTATCGCATCCAGACGGTCGAGGGTCAGGACGACTTCGCGGCGATGCACGAGGTGCTGACGCGCCGCTTTCGCCGCGCGCTCGCCGAGCAGCGCGATCTGCCCGATCTCATCATCATCGACGGCGGCAAGGGGCAGCTGGGCATGGCGCTCGAGGCGCTGCGCGATCTCGGCGTCGAGGACGTGCCCACCGTCGGGCTGGCGAAGTCCCGACCCACGGGCGAGTCGAGCGAGAGCGACGCTGTCATCCGCTCACCCGAGCGGGTGTTCCTCCCCGGGCGGAAGAATCCGGTGGTGCTCCGGTCGCACGATCCTGCGATGCACCTGGTGGCTCGCATCCGCGACGAGGCGCACCGCTTCGCGATCACGTATCACCGCCGTCTGCGCCGGAAGGCCAACCTCCGCTCGCTGCTCGACGAGATTCCGGGCGTCGGCCCCGGGCGACGGCGCGCGTTGCTGCGCCACTTCGGCTCCCTGGCGAAGATCCGCGCCGCGGGCGTCGACGACCTCGCGCAGGCGCCGGGGATCTCGCGCGGGGTGGCGCGGACGATTCATCGATTTTTCAAAGAGGCGGAGGAATCGCTGAGGGATTGACAGCGTCATTGCGGAGTGGAATTCTGCCAGCATGATGCTGCGACCCTGGACTTTCACCCTGGCGCTCATGCTCGGATTCGCCTCTGCGCTCGCGGCACAGTCCGTCCCCGAGCCCACGGATCTCGCCACACTCGACCTCACGGTCCGTCACCGCGTCCGCACGGTCTATTTCGCTCCAAGCGACCGTCCGTTTCCACCGGGCATCCGCGAGCGGCTCGACACCTGGATTCGCCTCACGCGCCAGTTCTACCGCGACGAGATGGACTATTGGGGCTATCGAAACGAGGACGGGCGCGGCAAGACGTTCGTGATCGATCAGGCGCCCGACGGCATGTGGGATGTCGTCTTCATGGTGGGCGAGCACGATGCCGCTCACTACCAGTCCTTCGAGAATCCCGGCGATCCATGGGCCGTTGGCGGGGAATGCCTGGGCGAGATCCTCAGCCGCCTGCCTGCGGTGTTTCACAATGACAATGTCACCCTCTACTTCTTCGACACCTTTGAGGTGGAGGGCGAGAGCATCCGCTACACCTGCAACGGTGGCTCCGGGGCCCCCTGGGAGGGGGAGGGTGCCGGCTACGTGCTCCAGGGGACGCACTTTCTCGGCGCCGGCTTCCAAACCGTCGCTCTCCGCCCAGCGGATCAGGCCGAGATCTTCATGCAGACGGAGTCCTCGGGGATACGGGAGATCCGCTGGGACAGCCAGACCCTGCTGCTCACCCGCGGCGAATTCGCCTCAACCTACTTCGGCGTCCCGGTCCACGAGATCGGCCACGCCTTCTACCTGGATCACGTTTTCACCGACACGGACGGCGACGGCGTCGAGAACAACGTGATGGGCAACGGCTTTCGACGCTTCGGCGGGCGCTTCGGCATGCCGGGGCCCGACGAACACCCCACGATTCTCAGCCCCGAGAACGCCGCGGAGCTCGACACCGCGATCATGTTCAACCAGGAAGACCCGTTCGACATCTCGGCGGTCGGAAGCCACTATCTCTGGCGCTGAGCCGCACGGCGGTAGACCTCGACCATCTGCGCGGCGGTGCGCGCCCACGAGAACTGCTCGGCCCGGCGGCGGCCGCACTCGATGAGGTCGCGGCGATGCGACTCGTCACCCGCCACCCGCTCCATGGCCTTGGCCCAGGCGCCCGCATCATCGGGGGGCAGGAGCACGCCCCCCTCGCCCACGACCTCGGGCAGCGCTCCCGAATCTGCCGCGAGCACGGGGCAGCCCGCCGCCAGCGCTTCGATCGCAGGAAATCCAAATCCCTCACGCTGCGAGGGGAAGAGCAGAGCCACTGCCCCCCGGTAAAGCGCGGGCAGCCTCTCCTCTTCGATCCAGCCGGGGAAAATCACCTCCACTCCCCCAAGGCGCAGCGCCTCGCGGTGCCGCTTTCGGAATCGACGCTCCTCCGGCCCGACAATCACGAGGGGCAGGCGGCCATCCGCCGATGCCCCGAGGCGGGCGACAGCCGCGAGGGTGAAATCATGACCCTTGTGGGGCTTGTCGATCCCGACGGTCAGCCAGTGACGCCCGGGCAGACCCGCCTCGTGCCGCCATGCGGTTTCGGACTCCGTGTCGGGCTCCTCGCGGAAGACACGCCCCGCGGCCAGGGGGATCACACGGATCGTGCGCTCCTTCGAGCGCCCCCCGCGAAGCGTGGAGAGGAGATCGCGGCGCGTCGCCTCGCTGTCGCAGACGATCGCCTCCGCGCTGCGCAGCGCCGAGCTCATCAGATGCCGCGCCCACCAGCGCCTCGGGCCCACCAGCGCTCCGGGGCCGAGGAGGTGGATCAGGTCGTGGAAGGTGACGACCATCGGCCGCGGGGGACGCCCCGGTGCTGAGTAATGGGGGGCGTGCAGGACGTCGCACCGGGCCGCCTCGCGCGGCCATCCGCGGCGCTCCGCCCCACCGTAGATCCCGGCCAGATAGGGGACCACGCGGCACCCCAGGGCCTCGAACTCCTGGAGTTTGATCGGTCGGCCGAAGAGCGTGATCTCGAGGTCTGAGGCCACGCGTCGCAGGTGTCGGATCAGCTCTCGGAGATAGACTCCGATGCCGGAGTGACCGATCATCCTGGCGTCGATGCCCACATGCATGGCGGCGTTCCCTCAGGCGGCGGGAAAACCGTTGCAAAGGGGTCAGGGCTCTGCAATGCGTTTCCTTCGCAGCGTCCGAGGCGAAATGCTGCGTCCAGGCGGAGAGGTGACCGAGTGGCCGAAGGTGCACGCCTGGAGAGCGTGTGTGCGCTCCGCGCACCGTGGGTTCGAATCCCACCCTCTCCGCCA
>JAFGKF010000378.1 GCA_016928695.1 Candidatus Sumerlaeota bacterium
CTCCGCTCGGGGACGGGCGGGGGCGTCACGGCGCTCGACCTCGCGCAGCGGCTGCTCGCGCGGTTCGAATCGCTCGGCGAGTTGGCTCGGACAGGGCTGGGCGAGCTGTGCGAGGTCAGCGGCATCGGCCCTGCGAAGGCCGCCGAGATCCTCGCCGCGCTCGAGCTCGGCCGTCGCTCGCAGGGGCCCCGCATCGAACGCGGAGAGAAGTGGGCGTCGAGCGAGAGGATCCACGAGGCGCTCGCGCCGCGGCTGGCGTCGCTCGATCACGAGGAGTTCCGCCTGCTGCTCCTCGACACACGGCTCCGTCTGATCCGCGAGGTCGTGGTCAGCAAGGGCGACTTGACCGGGTCGGTCGTCCACCCGCGCGAGGTGTTCAAGCAGGCGATCCGCGAGTCCGCCGCGGCGGTCATCGCGGTTCACAATCACCCCTCGGGCGACCCGAGTCCGAGCTTCGAGGATCGCGAGATCACCAATCAGCTCGCCTCCGCGGGTGAGATCGTCGGCATTCGGCTTCTCGATCACATCATCATCGGGGCCGAGGGGTATGTGAGCTTCGCGGACCAGGGGTGGCTGTAGAGAAGAACAATCGCTGAGAACGCAGAGGTCGCTGAGAAGCCAATTGTATCGGAATGTTGCCGGAATGGAAATTCCGGCACCATTTGAAAAAGCTCCTCTCTTCGGCCGATCCCCCTTATCCGCAATCCTTCTCCCACCAGGGGAGAAGGGAGCAGGCAGGTGCTGGAATGGGAATTCCGGCACCATGAAGATCTCCTGTCATCGTGCTCTCTCTCAGCGCTCTCAGCGTTTATCTTCACAGCACCGACGTTCTTTCCATCCAAGAACAAAGGGGTGATCATCCACCTCATTGAGGCATGGGAGGGCTTGCGCATTTTGTCGGGGAGTTTCACCATGCTCACCCTGCATTGACGGAGGGAGATGGGACTCGACCGCCGTCGCGGGCCAAAGCGAGAGGATGGATTGAACATGTCGTGTGTCTCGGACATCATGGATCTGGTCGTGAAGCGCAATCCGGGGGAGTCGGAGTTTCACCAGGCGGTCAAGGAGGTGCTCGACTCCCTGGGGCTCGTGATCGAGCAGCGGCCTCACTATCAGGAGCACCAGATCCTCGAGCGGATCATCGAGCCGGAGCGGGTGATCATGTTCCGCGTGCCCTGGGTGGACGACCGGGGCAAGATCCAGGTCAACCGGGGCTTCCGCGTGGAGTTCAACAGCGCGATCGGTCCCTACAAGGGGGGCCTGCGCTTTCATCCGACGGTCTATCTCGGTCTGCTGAAGTTTCTCGCGTTCGAGCAGATCTTCAAGAACTCGCTGACCACGCTGTCGATGGGCGGGGGCAAGGGCGGCTCGGACTTCGATCCCAAGGGGAAATCGGACAACGAGGTGATGCGGTTCTGCCAGTCCTTCATGACCGAGCTGTTCCGCCACATCGGACCGGCGACCGACGTCCCCGCCGGTGACGTCGGCGTCGGCGGCCGTGAGATCGGGTATCTGTTCGGGCAGTACAAGCGCCTGAGCAACGAGTTCACCGGAGTGCTGACGGGCAAGGCCCGCCACTGGGGGGGCTCTCTGATCCGCCCCGAGGCCACGGGGTACGGGGCCGTGTACTTCGCCCAGGAGATGCTCGCCACGCGCGGCGACTCACTGGAGGGCAAGGTCTGCACCGTGTCGGGCTCCGGCAACGTGGCGCAGTACACGGCGGAGAAGATCCATCATCTGGGGGGCAAAGTGGTGAGCCTCTCGGACTCCAACGGGACCATCCACGATCCCGACGGGATCGACGAGGAGAGGCTCGCGTTCGTCATGGAGCTGAAGAATATCCGTCGCGCCCGGATCCGTGAGTACGTCGAGCGCCATCCCCATGCGGAGTTTCTCGAGGGCAAGCGGCCCTGGTCGATCCCGTGCCAGTGCGCGTTTCCGAGCGCGACGGAGAACGAGATCAGCGGGCGGGATGCCCAGACGCTGGTCGACAACGGCTGCCTTCTGGTCAGCGAGGGGGCCAACATGCCCAGCCAGCCGGATGCCATCCGCGTCTTCCTCGAGAGCGACGTGCTCTTCGGCCCCGGCAAGGCGGCCAACGCGGGGGGGGTGGCTGTCTCGGGTTTGGAGATGGCCCAGAATGCCCAGTTCATCTCGTGGACGCGCGAGGAGGTGGACCAGAGGCTACTGACCATCATGCGTCAGATCCACGAGAACTCGCGGCGGACGGCCGAGGAGTATGGCTGCCCCGGCAACTACGTCATCGGCGCCAATATCGCTGGATTCACGAAGGTGGCCGATGCGATGATCGATCAGGGCGCAGTCTGAGGCGCGGGAGCCTTGCGGATGACGGTGCCACAGCGAATTGACCTGGGGGGAGAGGACCCAGGGCGCGCGAGTGCGGCCCGTCGTCTCTGATCTCAACCCAGGGCAGTGGCCATGACAGGAGCCGACAGATTTCTCAGCACGGGTTTGCCCAGTCTGGACCGGGTGCTGGGGGGGCTTTTGCCCGGGGACAACATCGTCTGGCATGTGGACACCGATGAGGATTACGGGGCCTTTGTGAAGCCCCTCTGCGAGTCGGCGCTGAGACACGGTGCCCAGCTGGTCTATTTCCACTTCGCCAAGGGCACACCTCTCGTCAGAGAGGACGAGGGGGTTCAGGTCTGCGAGCTCAAGCCGGAGCTGGGCTTCGAGAGCTTCATCGGAGAGATCCACCGTGTGATTCAGGACAACGCCGCCCGGGGGGTGTTCGTGTTCGACTCCCTCTCCGAGCTGGCCGACGACTGGTTCAGCGACCAGATGCTGACCAACTTCTTTCTCCTCACATGCCCCTACGTCTTCGACGTCGGGGGGCTGGCCCACTTCGCGGTGAGGAGCAAGCACCACTCGCTGCACGTGCGAGGGCCCATCGGGGAGACGGCCCAGATCCTGATCGACGTCTATCACCACCGCGACCAGCTCTACATTCAGCCCATCAAGGTCCAGCAGCGCCACTCCGGCGAGATGTATGCGCTCCACGTCTGGGAGGGGGATGAGTTTCGCCCTGTGACCGAGAGCGGAGTCATCTCGGAGATCCTGACCTTCTGCGCATGGGAGGGGGGGGACTACGGCTCGCAGGTGCGAGGTGTCTATCGCCGGGCGTTCCGCCAGGCGGAGGAGCTCATGCGGCGGGTCGAGCGGGGGGAGCTGCCCGAGGAGAGAGCGGTGGCGGGTGCGCGGGATCTGCTGCGCCGGATCGTCACGCGCGACGCTCGCTTTCTGGACCTGTGCCTGCGGCACATGAGCCTCTCCGATGTGCTGGAGATCCAGAAGCGGATGATCGGCACAGGTCAGATTGGGGGGAAGGCGGTCGGGATGCTCCTGGCGCGTGCCATTCTGAGGCGCTCGGATCCGCGCTGGAGTCATCTGCTGGAGATGCACGACTCGTTCTTCATCGGGTCGGACGTCTTCTACACCTTCCTGGTGGAGAATGGCTGCTGGTGGGCACGCCAGCGGCAGAAGTCGCCCACGACCTTCCTCGATGGCGAGGAGAAGGTTCAGCAGACCATCCTCCGCGGACAGTTTCCCGATTTCATCATGAAGCAGTTCTCCGACATGATCGATTACTTCGGCCAGTCGCCGATCATCGTCCGCTCCAGCAGTCTCCTCGAGGACAGCTTCGGTCACCCATTCACCGGCAAATACGAGAGTGTCTTCTGCGCCAACCAGGGGGATCACAACACGCGGCTTCAGAATTTTCTCGATGCGGTCCGGACGGTCTACGCCAGCTGCATGAGCGAGAGGGCCCTGGCGTATCGCGCCAAGCGCGGGCTCCTGGACCAGGACGAGCAGATGGCCCTGCTCGTTCAGCGCGTCTCAGGGGCGATGTATGGAAAATATTTTCATCCCCAGATCGCCGGTGTGGCCTTCTCCCACAACCCCTATGTGTGGAGCCGCGAGATCGATCCCCAGGCGGGAGTGGTGCGGCTGGTCTTCGGGATGGGCACACGGGCCGTCAACCGCTCGGATGACGACTACACACGCATCATCGCCCTCAATGCGCCGGATCGCCGCCCCGAGTCATCCTTCAATGAGGTGCGCAGGCACGCGCAGCGCAAGGTGGATGTCCTCGACCTGCAGGCCAACCGGCTGGTGACGGAGGAGCTGGAGACCGTGGCGCAGGGGCGGACCTCGTTCCCCCTGGATCTGTTCCTCTCACGGGACGAGGTGATGATGCGGCACGCCAGCGAGAGCGGCCAGCGGGCCGCCTTCCCCTGGTTCCTCACATTCGAGAGGCTCCTCACCGCCAGCGACTTCGTCCTCGACATGCGTCAGATGCTCAAGACCCTTCAGGATGTCTATGAGCATCCGGTGGACGTGGAGTTCACCGCGAACTTCCTCGCGCCGGATCGGTGCAAGATCAATGTGGTTCAGTGCCGCCCCTTCCAGGTGCAGCGCGAGCTGGCCACGCCTCTCGACTCGATGCCCCGCGACATCGCCCCCGGCGACCTGATCCTGGAGGCACAGGGTGCGGTCATCGGCCCCAGCCAGACACTGAGGGTGGACAGGCTCATCTGTGTGATGCCGTCAGCCTATGGTCGGCTTCCGGTCAGCGAGCGCTACCAGGTGGCACGCCTGATCGGGGAGCTGACCCGGCTGGAGGAGTCCCGCCGACCCGAGACCGTGATGCTGATCGGGCCGGGGCGCTGGGGCACCCGGATGCCATCGCTGGGTGTGCCTGTCAGCTTCGCGGAGATCAGCCCGATCTCGATTCTCTGTGAGCTCGTGACCATGGGCGAGAATGTCGTCCCCGACGTCTCACTGGGCGCGCATTTTTTCAATGAGCTCGTGGAGATGGACATTCTGTACCTCGCCCTCTTCCCGGGTAAGGAGGACAATCAGCTCAATGAGAGATTCTTCGGCGAGGCGCGCAATCGCCTGACCGAGTTGCTGCCGGGGACTGAGGGGCACGCGGAGACGATCCGCGTGATCGACTCGGAGGATCTGCCCGGCGGTTGCACGATCAGACTCCACGCAGACGCCGTGGAGCAGAGAGTGTGCTGCCACCTGGAGCGGGAGACCTGATTGTTGGGTCCGGGAGTGGGACTCCCGGACCATCATCTCTGGAGTTCTCTCCGCGAGCTCTGCGTTCTCTGCGCGAGCCCCTTTTCAATCCTTGAACAGGCCCTTGATCTGGTCGTCGATTCTCCTCTTCCGCTCCGCCTCGCGTGAGGCGGCACTGGTGCTCCCCTCCTCGGCCCACTCGAAGAAGAGGCAGAAATTTGCGCCGCGCTTGTCGCGCACCCACTCGGCAGCGGGCTCGTTGCACGCGTTGTGCTTGCCGGGATCGTGGAAGCGGCAGTTGAGGCAGCAGTGGATGGGTGAGCCGCAGGAGTGGCACGAGGCGCCTCTCCCCACCTTCGGATCCCCCTCCCAGGTGGCGCCACAGTGATGACAGACGTGAGCCATGGCCGAACCCTCCCTGTCATGCTCACCCAGGCACTAGCATCCCCGCCCGGCTCTCGCAACGGCCAAGGTCAGTCCGGTGTGCCATATCGCTTCCCTCTGAGGCGGCGCTTCAGCGCATCCCACATCCCCCGGCGGTGCTCGGCGAAACGCAGGCGGGCCGAGGCCGTGAACTCGAAGAAGAGGGCGTTGAGCAGCGGGGCGTTGAACTGCTTCTTGTAGGCCCCGATCTCGTCGATCCCCGAGCAGTAGAGGTCGAACCATTGGTGCTCGCCGCGCCGACAGAGCCACTCGATGGCCTCCCAGACCATGAGAGTGTTGACGTGGTGAAGCACGTGATCGCCCTGGGCCGCGCCGAGATAATCGTGGGCCCGATCCCCCTGCCAGACGATGACCTTGGCCCCGGCGAGCTCTCCCGCGTCGGTCTGGGCGATGAAGAGCTGCCCCAGCCCCAGGCCATGGAGCCCGGAGACGAGCTCCTCGAGGAATGGGCGCAGGGGGGGATGCGGGGCACCGCGCCGCTCGAGCATGGCCGTCATGACCTGGTCCAGCGCGCCGATGTCCTCTGAGGGAGTGACGCGGTAGCCGCGCTTTCGCGCATGTTTGATGTTTCGGCGGCGCGAGCTCTCCAGGCGCTCCCAGGCGTCCTCGACGTCGCCGAGCGGGAAGCGATAGGTGGCCTCGGGAATCACGCGCCACCCCGCGGCCTGGAATCCGGCCGTGGCCTGGAACTCGGGCGCGGCGCAGACCGAGATGAAGTCGAAGTGCCTGGGGAGAAAGGCGGCGAGAGCTGTGGAGACGTCGCGAGCGAGCGACTCCGTTCGGGAGGGGCTGAGGTCCGCATCGGCAATCCAGAGCGTCCCGTAGCCCAGCGTGGGGGGGTGCTGGAGTCGGCGGATGCCCCCCTCGCGGCGGTCCCATCCCCAGCAGCCCCCGATCACCCGCCCCCCGCGGAGGCACTCGACGATCACGAGGGGAAAGAGGTGACGGTGGTACGCCCTGAGAAGCAGAGCGGAGCAGAAGAGGTCGCCATGGGTGCTCTGAGCACGTCCTGCCTCCCAGCCCTCGAGGCTGTCGACGTCGGCGAAACGGCACTCGATGGCATCTGATCCCCCGTTCGTCATGATCCCACGTCTGAGGCCAGGGCGGATGAAAGTGAAGCGGAATCTTCAGCACACACCTGCACCGGCGTCACTGTCCCCCGGCGGGTCGAAATCGGCCTTGCTGAAACCGTCCCGAGGGGGCATCTCTTCGTCTCATTCGAGACCTCGTGCGAGGTGCCCCCATGTCCGAGACCCCAGAGACTCTCTCTCCCAAGCCTCAGCGCCTGATGTCACTCGATGCCCTGCGTGGCATGACGATCGCCGGGATGCTGCTCGTCAACAATCCCGGCAGCTGGAGCAACATCTATTGGCCGCTGGAGCACGCCGCCTGGAACGGCTGGACGTTCACCGACCTGATCTTCCCCTTCTTCCTATTCATGGTCGGTGTGGCGATGATGTTCTCGTTCCCCAAGCGGCTCGCGCGGGGTGAGTCACGGGGGCATCTCTTCGGACACGTCGTCCGCCGGGCAGTGGTTCTCTTCCTGCTGGGGATGTTCTCTCTCCCCCACTTCCCCTCGACGGCGGAGGGTTTCTTCCCCGCCCTCGAGTCGGCCGGTCTCTGGGGCAACGTGGCGCGCTGGGGCACTGTCTGGGCCTTCCTGTGCGCCATCGTTCTGATCACGGGCACCAAGAGACCACGGGCCTGGTTCGTGGGCTACCTGATCGGCGCCGTGCTCGTTCTGCTCGGGTGCATGTGGGTCGACATCACGGACCCGATGAAGATCCTGGGCTGGCGTGCGATCACTCAGCGCGGGAGTGTCGAGCTCATCGTGATCGGCACCCTGGTGATGATCTCCTTCCCCCGCGCCGGGCTGGCCGGAGTGGCTCTCACGCTGGCCGGTGTGGTCGCCATGCTCTCGACCCTTCTGGACATGGGTCTCGCCCTCCAGATCGGCGCCTTCGTCGTCATTCTCATGGCGGTGGCCCTGGTCTTCCAACGGCGTGACCCTGTCGCGCGCTTCGTCGCGACGGCCGCCGCCTCCGTCAGTGTCATCGTGGCGATGGCATTCGTCGTGATGGACGACCCCATCTGGCAATGGCTGACCGATCGCCGCCTGACGGGCGTTCTCCCGCGCATCGGATTCTGCTACCTGATCGCCTCGGCCATCTACTTCGCGACGCCCAGCCACCGGGCGATCGTCAAGTGGATCATCGTGCTGCTCGCCATCTACTGGGTGTGGATGCTGTGCATTCCGATCCCCGGCTTCGGGATCCCCAACCTCGAGATGGGCTTTCCCACGCTGGAGACTCCGCGGGATCAGCTCTTCTCCAACTGGTGCTTCTTCATCGATTATCATGTGCTGGGCGAGCACACCTGGGGCTACCGCACGCTCTGGCTCACCGAGACCGTTGGTGGGCAGGAGACCCGAACGCTGATCTGGTCCTTCGATCCCGAGGGGATTCTGAGCACGATGAGCGCGGTCTGCTCGGTGCTCTTCGGCGTCCTGACGGGCCTGTGGCTGCAGCGGAGGGACACCGCCCCGGTCGAGAAGACCAACGGGATGTTCGTCTGGGGCTGCGCGCTGTGCGTGATCGGCTTGGTGATGAGCATCTGGTTCCCGATCAACAAGCGGATCTGGACGAGCTCCTACACCGTCTTCATGGCGGGAATGGCGCTGCTGTGCCTCGGCATGTGCTATCACCTCATCGATGTGAAGGGGTATCGCCGCTGGGCCATGCCCTTTGTCTGGTTCGGAATGAACGCCATCACCGCCTTCTTCTTCTCCGGGCAGATGGCGGTCATGCTGGGACGGCTGAAGGTGAGGGCTCTCAGCGAATCGGGTGACCTCGAATTCGTCTCCTGGAACAGATGGATCTACAACTCCCTCTGTGAGGTCCTCAGGCCGATTGACGCCTCCCTCGTCTATGCGATCGGCTTCGTGCTGTTCTGGACGGCGATCATGTGGGTCCTGTACCGGCGCAAGATCTTCCTCAAGATCTGACCCCCGTCCCCTGTGGCACTTGACTTTTTTGACCGCTGAGGGTCGGGTGGATCGGAGGTGAGTCCGACCATGAAAGAGGTCGTCGAAGACCTGGTTCGCTATCAGGAGCTCTGCTTCGCCCACAGCGAGCGGGAGGGCTCATCGCTCCGGTCCAAGCACGAGGATCTCGACGCGGAGATCGAAAGGGTCCATGCGAGACTCCCCCCGGAGATTCAGCTGCTCGTCGACAAGCTGCGCCGGGCCAGCCCGATCATCATCGCCCCCCTGATCAATGGGGCCTGCTCCGCCTGCCGCCAGACGCTCCCCACCGCCATGGACTTCGCCGTGCGCAAGGGGGAGAAGCTCTTTCAGTGCCCGGGGTGCGGCCGAATCCTGATCGCTGAGGAGGGAAAGCTGCGGCAGACGGGCAAGCTGCGGGGATCGACCTATGGGGGACGGGAGAAGGGGGTGGCCCACTACTCCTCCGC
>JAFGKF010000379.1 GCA_016928695.1 Candidatus Sumerlaeota bacterium
ATGCCGACGAAATCCTCGGCGGCCTCCGTGCCGTTCCGCCCCGAGTACGTGAATCCGATCAGATCGCTCAGCCCCGTGTCGCGGAAAACCGCCGCGAGGGGTTCGCCGCCGGGATTGGCGACGCTCCACATCGAGAAGCGCTGCGCCGCGGGCGGGTCGTCGACGCCGATCGACCGCGCGAGGACATGCACGTCGCTCGCGAACCAGTCGAGCCCCGCGTCGGCGAGCAGCGGGACGATCGCCTGCGACACGCTCCCCTCCGCCGGCCACAGGCCGCTCGGGGGGCGGTCGAAGAGCTCCTCGTATTGGGCCACCGCGCGCCGGACGTGCAGCGCGGCATCGGCGGGCCGCTGAAAGCGCACGCCCGGCAGCGTGATGTCGGGCGAGCCCTCGCGCGCCGACTCCGTGTCGCAGATCAGCGGCAGGATGGGGTGATAATACGGCGTCGTCGTCACCTCGATCTGCCCCCGATCCTGCGCCGCGCGGTGCACCGCGATCACCTGCCGGAGGATGGCGAAGTGCATCGCGATCAGCTCCGCCTTGTCCTCCTCGGTGAAGTCGCGCCCCTGCGCGATCCAGTCGCCCACGTCGATCACCGTCCCGTCGGGCAGCGTCGCGCCGTCATGGAAGTCGGGGTCCATCCAGCCGAGATTGAAGAGCATCTGCAGATCGCGGAAGTCCTGCGCCGTCCAGGTGTCGAGCGGATCCTCGCGGCGATCGCGCAGCTCGACGTAGCGCGGATAGCGCTCCAGGATCCGGCCCCAGTTGATGCTGAAGAAGTTGCGGCGGATGAAGTCCCTCTCAGCGTCCGTCAGCGCGTCGGCGTCGAGCAGTGTGTGGCGCACGAAGGCGTCGGTCGGACGCCCCTCGTCCCACGCCGCGAGCAGGTCGTTGATCTGCCCGATCAGCACCGGGGTCAGGTTGACTGTGAAGTGGATATCGGGGTGGTCGTCGAGGATCGTGATCATGTCGACGTAGTCTTTGATCGCATGCATCCGCACCCAGGGCAGCGTGTACTCCCCCGTCTCCGGGTCCTGGAGGTAGTGGGGCTGATGCTGGTGCCAGAGGATGGCGACCATGACCGGCTCCTCGGACGCGGCGGACGCGGTCTCGGCCCCGGGCTGGGCGAGGGAGCAGGCGCCGAGGGCGACCCAGAGGGGGATGACGAACAGAGACAGGCGCGACATGACAGGACCTCCGGAGGGGTTGAAATCTCTGAATTTCCCTGATTTAGAACCTTCCAAATGCCCACAGTGGCCCTCCCGGGCCGATTCGTCCACCCCAAAATGCGTTCCGAGGCGTTGACACTGACAGAGCCATCGCGTCTAAGCTTCGGACCGGGACGTGCTCCGCGATGCAGGGACCGCCACCGGGACACCAGCTGATCGACCCCGCGCTGATCATCGAGGCTCAGCGAGGGAGCGTGGAGGCTTTCACCACGCTGATGAACCGACTGCGCCCGGTGGTCGTCGGGATGTGCTTCGCCGAGATGGGCGACTGGGACACTGCCGACGACTGCGCGCAGGAGGTCTTCGTCCGAATCCATGGAAGGCTGGACTCCCTGCGCGATCCCACGAAGTTCCCGGCCTGGCTCCGGACGGTGGTCCACCACGTCTGCATCAGCGAGCACCGCCGCCCCCACCGCCGAGCGTGGTCACTCGACGAGAGTGAAGAGGAGAGCGGTCCCCTGGAGGACCTCTCAGCCCCATCGGTTCGTGAGACGCTGGATCGCGAGACCCTGCGAGAGGCCCTGACGGAGCTGGTGGCCGAGCTGCCGGTCACCCAGCGGCGCGTCCTGACACTGAGACACTTCGAGGAGCTGAGCATCGCCGAGATCGCAGAGCTGACCGGACTCACCCCCGCCTCCACGCGGACCATGCTGTGCCGCGCGCGGGTGAGCCTGCGGCGCCTGATCGAGAGGCACCGCCCGGGCCTGAAGAAGATGACGCCATGACCGACCGCAACTGGACACCCGAGGAGATCGCCGCCCTCGTCGAGGACCTCGTCGAGGACGCCGCGGATCGCGAGCGCCTGGAGGAGGCCGTGCGCTCCGACCCCGAGGCCCGCGCCTGGGCCGAGGCGCTGCGCCGCGATCGCGAGTATCTGGACGCCGTCTTCGAGGCCAAGCTGGAGCAGACCCCGGCCGAGGAGTTCAACCGCCGGGTGCTCGCGCGCATCGATCAGGGCGACCCCTCGGCATGGCAGCTCTTCATCGCCGCGCTCGGGCGCCGCTGGCGGCCGCTCGCCGTCTCGCTCACCGCGCTCATGGCGGTCATCGTGATCATCGCCCTCCCTGACAGGCGCCCCGAACCTGTGGAGGAGATCGCCCTCGTGCCCGAGAGCATCGCCACTCCGCAGGAGCCCGCCCCCGAGGAGGAGGGCATCGCTTGGGCGGATCAGATCCGCGGAACAGTCGTGGATCGTGAGCTGATGGAGGAGGAGAGCGTCGAAGAGTTCAATTTTGATGCCCCGGCGATCGGGGAGCCGCTGGGCAACGCCGTTTTGGCAGACACTTTCACCCTCGAGATGCAGGAGATGCCCGCTCTCGAGCAGGCTGCCCCCGCCGCGATGGCAACCCCCTCCCCACCCCCGGCTCCCGCCCGGGTCACCGGCCCCGCCGTGAGGGGACAGGTGACCGACGCGAGCGGTGCGCCCCTGGCCGAGGCGACCGTGGCCCTCCTCGCCCGGATCCCCACCGAGCCGGTGGCCGAGACCCGTCTCCTCGACATCGCGGTGACCGACTTCGCCGGGAACTACAATTTCATCGACCCCTTCGCCCTGGCCGAGGAGCAGGGCCTGCGGGGCCGGATCCTCTACGCCGAGGCGAACCACCCCGGGCACGCGCCCGTCCGGCGCGAGCTGAGCGACACCGCCCCCGCGCAGGAGATCGCCTTCGCACTGCCCGACGCCCAGCCCCTCCGAGGCCAGGTGGTCGATCCCACGGGCCAGCCGGTGGAGGGCGTGATCGTCCGAGCGATGAGTCTGGGTGATGGTGTCGCGGGTTTGGCGATCGCCTCCGCCGCGGCGCCCATCGAGACCGAGACCGCAGAGGACGGCAGCTTCCGCTTCCCCAATCTCGTGGCGGGGCGGCAGGCCCTGACGCTGCGGCGTGACGACAGCGTTCCGCTGCCCGTGGGTGAGTTCGACACGCGCGAGACCGACCAGGTCGCGCTCGTCTGGAGCGGCCACGACGACTTCGCCATCACCGGCCAAGTGGTCGGCGCCCTCGGCGCGCAGCCCATCGCGGGTGCGCGAGTGCACCTCGGCTCCGCGAGCACTCCCTCGGCGGAGACCGATCGCCTCGCGCGGGTCTTCACCGACAGCGCGGGGTCTTTCCACTTCGGTGGGCTCTCCGCCGACCAGTGGTACTTCGTCGAGACCGATCCGCCGCTCATGTCGCTCCTCGGCACGGAGGAGGCCGTCCTCTCCAACCGCGTCGCGGGCATTCGGCTGAACGAGGAGCAGCCGACGGCGGACGTGCTCCTCCTCGGCCAGGAGCAGATCACCGTCGCGGGCCGCGCCATCGACATCGCCACGGGCGAGGGCGTGCCGGACCTCACGATCAGCCTGGGTCGCCGGATCGAGCCGGTGCTCACCGACGCCGAGGGGACCTTCACATCGGGCGCCATGGAGCTGGGCTCCAGCATCGAGATCACCCTCGAGTCACCCACCTGGACACTCGCCGAGGCCAACTCCTTCGCCATGCCGCTGCGCCAGAGCGTGGAGCTCGACATCGGCGCCGAGGCCTCCATCGAGCCGCTCTCCGTCCCCGTGCAGCGCGGCGTGACCCTCGAGGGCGAGGTGCACGACATGAGAGGCCTCCCCATCGAGAGCGCCGCGATCCACGGCGTCGAGATCGCCCAGGGCACCGGCCTCAGCACCGCGCTCGCGCACACTGACACATACGGCTATTTCGCGACGGCGATTCCGCCCGACCAGCGCGAGCTCGCGCTCTTCGCCCGCGCGGAGGGATGGCCGCTGGCCGCCGCACCGGAGACCGCGTCAGGCGAGGCGATCCCCGAGGAGCCAATTCAGATCACGCTCAGCGCCGCCGACCGCCGCATCACCGGGCAGGTTGTTGACGCCCAGGGCTTCCCCCGCTCCGAGGTCTTCGTCATGGTCGAGCCCATGCTCCCGCTCGGCCCCCACCGCGACCCGATGCTGCTGTGCGACCCCGGCACCTCCCTGAGCATGATCACCGGCGGCGACGGACGCTTCGAGCTCGTCGGACTGCCCTCGACCCCGATCCAGATCACCGCCCGCACCGCCACCGCCGAGCGCACCGAGATCATCGACCCCTCCGAGGCCGTCGACGGCGTCATCGAGCGGGTCATCTCCCTCAACTGATCCCCTTCTGTGTAGGGGCGCAGCACGCTGCGCCCGCGGGCACAGCATTCAGCCGCCGCAGCCAAGGCTGCTTTGGCGAAGGAGGCTGCTGTGCCCC
>JAFGKF010000073.1 GCA_016928695.1 Candidatus Sumerlaeota bacterium
ATCATCGCCACCTCCTCGTCGAGGCTGCCTGACACGCGATCGGTGTTGCGCTCCTGCCTCTCGATGCGTGCGGCCAGGGCCTGAAGCCGCTCGTGGTGCTCGCCCAGCCAGGCGTCGAGCAGGCGGAGGACGTCGGCACTGTGCTTGGACTGGCGCTGTGCCAGGGCGTGGACCTCACCCGCGAGGCGATCGATCTCGACGATGATTGCAACCTGCTGGGCGGAGAGATTAGCGCCGACGGCCCGGATGGCTTGGCGGCGCACCCAACGCCCCGGCCAAGTGATGAGTCGCCGCAGAAAGGATGGCCGCGGTTCCTCGGGCACCCGCCATTCGATGGTGCGCAGTGCCTCGTCCGCGGGCCTGATTTCGCGGGTGACGTCAGCGGATCGCTGGGCCTCCGCGTGGAGGTCGGTGACGTCGGGCTGGGGGGAATCGGTCATACTTGACACCAGACTCCCACCCCCGCCGGGCCTGTCAAGCTTGTGGAGCGGGGGGCGGGTGTGTCATCCTCAGGGGAGCCCGGCCCGTCTGATCCGGGTGGGAGAGTGCAGCCCATGATCGGCTCCATTTTCGTCATCACGCCCACGCTGGGATGGTCCTGGCCGGTGATCACCCCCGTGATCCTGGCCACCGCGGCCACGCTCGGTTTCAAGCAGGTCACCACACCCTCGACGAGCCGGGCCCGCGCGGGCGTGCTGGGGCGTGCCCAGGCCAAGCGCCGCACGGCCGTCCTGCCGCTCGACGCCGTGGTTGTGGAGCCCGTGGCCGAGGAGATCGGGCGCGAGAAACGGCTCGTCTTCGAG
Source organism: Candidatus Sumerlaeota bacterium (assembly GCA_016928695.1). GTDB lineage: Bacteria > Sumerlaeota > Sumerlaeia > JABWBI01 > JABWBI01 > JAFGKF01. The sequence continues at coordinate 804 of JAFGKF010000073.1, forward strand.
CGTGAGGGCATCGAGGTCGTTTTTCGCCGCGATGGCCGTGGGAAATTCGTGGTCGAGGCCAGCGGCCCCGATGCGATGACGCTCGCCCAGATCCGCCGCCACGGGGAGGAATTCGCGCTGGCGCTGATCCAGGAATTCGCGCACAATCGGGTGGTTCAGGAGCTCGAGCGCCGCGGCGTGGTCGTCGTCGGCGAGGAGGTCGCCGAGAACGGCGACATCATCATCCGAGGCCGCCGGTGGTCCTGAGCGCGGCATCACACGACAGGTGATTCTCTGAATGGGTCGGTTTTCGAGACTCGAGATCGGGGACGCGCAGCCCCAGCCCGAGCCCCCGGAGGAGGGGAGGGGCGAGGAGATCTCGCCCGCCGCCCGCGAGGAGGAGGAGTACAACGCGGCCGGCTACCTCCGCCGCGGGCACGAGCACTTTTTCCGCCGCGAGTTCCATGAGGCCCTGCGACGCTTCAGCCAGGCGCTCCGGCTCGACTCGCGACTCCACGAGGCGTGGGTGGGGCAGATCGATGCCCTGATCGAGCAGGGGCAGCTGCGCGAGGCGGAGCACACCGTCACCAACGCCCTGACTCAGTTCCCCGATGACCCGACCCTGCTCTCGCTGCGCGGCGTCCTGCTCGCGCGGCAGGGGATGGCGCAGCGGGCGATCAAGGCCTCGGACTACGCGCTGAGCGTCAACCACACCCTGCGCGCCTGGATCTGCCGGGGGGAGATCCTGCTCGCCTCCGACCGCCACGGCAGCTCCAGCGCGGAGGCGAACGCGAACTTCTGCCTGACGAAGGCGCTCGAGCAGATCCCCGACGGCGACTGGGAGAATCTCGCCCGCGTGGGGCTCGCCTACCTGCGCAGCCGCCGCCACGCGAAGGCGCTCGACGTCTTCCGCCGCGCCTGCCTCGCCGCCCCCGACCAGGCCCAGCTCTGGCGCCATGTCGCCGAGTGCCAGGAGGCGCTGGGCTACGATGACCAGGCGATCTCGACACTCCAGCGCGCGCTCGAGATCGAGCCGGGCGACAACGCAACCGAGGACTGGATGCGCCGCCTCTCCAAGCGCGGCCCGATCTCGCGACTGCTCCGAAAGCTCCGCCGAAGCACGCGAAAGTGACTCACGGACTCAGCGCGTAGAGCGTGGCGTCTTGGCTCGCGGCCAGGATGGCATCGCCGCCGGGCGCCAGTGCGGGCGTCGCCGTCACCCACGTCCCCGTCTGCTCGCGCCAGATCTGGCGCCCCGTCTCCAGGTCGAGGGCGTAGACGGCTCCATCGCGTGAGCCGATGTACACCACACCGTCAGCCACGAGCGGGGAGCCCTCGACCACGTCCTGCGTGCCATGCCGCCAGATGATGTGGCCGTCGCGGATGTCGGCGCAGGTGACGTGGTAGTCCCACGATCCGTAGATCACGCACCCGTCGGCGAACGCGGGGCGCGAGGAGATCTCGTGCCACGCCCGACGCCGCCAGATGAGCTCGCCCGTCTCGGCGTCGATGGCGTAGAGGTGCATGTCCTGCGAGCCGATGTAGACCACGCCCTCGTTCACCGCGGGGCTTCCGTGGATGCGGCCCTCGGTCTGAAACGCCCAGCGCTCCGCGCCCGTCTCCGCATCGAGGGCGAGAACGAGCCCCAGCTCCGTGGCGACATAGACCGTGCCGTCCACCAGCGCGGGGCCGGTGCGGATCGGTCCACCGGCGAAGACCTGCCACCGGAGACGGCCCGTGGTTTTCTCCATCGCATAGACCTGGGCATCGGGCATGCCGACGTAGAGCGTGTCGTCGTCGCACACCGGCGAGGCCCGATGGCGCGCCGTGATCACGCGCCGCCCCCACAGGCGATCGCCCGTTTCGGCGTCGTGGGCGAGGATGAATCCCCCCTGTGTGACCACGAAGAGCAGGCCCTCCTCGGCGTCAAGCAGAGGCGCGTCGGCGGGTTGGTCGGGCAGGAGCGTGGCCCAGATCATCTCGCGGCTCGGCCAGTCCATGGCGTGGAGCGTGCGGTCGTTCGAGGCGAAGTAGATCCGGGCCTCGCCCACCGCCGGGCCGGCGAGGAACTCACCCCCGGTCTTCATCGACCATACGATCTGGCTCGGCTCCCAGGGGCGCCAGCGGTTCAGCATGAGGGGGACAGCGAGGCACAGCCCGAGCAGGCCGTAGACGAAGAGTCGCCGGCGGAACCCGCGCGAGATGCCCCAGATCTTCACCGCGATCGCTCCACGCCGATGCGTCGGCAGTCCCCCGCCACCGGGCACCGGCTGCAGTGGGGCGAGACGGGGCGGCAGACACTCTGCCCGAAGGCGACCAGCAGGCCGTTGATGCTCCGCCAGTGACGCCGTGGCAGCTTCGTGCGCAGGCGCATCTCCGTCTCGTTGGGCGTGCGGGTGCGCACATGGCCGAGGCGATTGACGATCCGGTGGACGTGGACGTCGACGCAGATCGCGTCCCTTTTGAATCCGTGGGTCATCACGAGATTCGCTGTCTTGCGCCCCACGCCGGGGAGTGTCGTCATCGCCTCGATGTCCGCGGGCACCTCGCCGCCGAAGCGGTCGAGCAGCGCGCGGCAGATCGCCGGGATCGCCCGCGCCTTCGTGCGGTGGAAGCTCGCCGGGAAGATCAGGCGGTCGATCTCCTCCTCGCCCAGACGCAGCATGCCGCGCGGCGTCTTGGCCCGGGCGAAGAGCCTGCGCGTGGCCGCTGCCGTCACCTCGTCCTTCGTCCGCTGGCTGATGACCGTGC
>JAFGKF010000074.1 GCA_016928695.1 Candidatus Sumerlaeota bacterium
CCTGCTCGTGCCCGACGACCTCGATGCCCACATCAGACACGATCCCAGGGGACACCACCTGGGTCAGTATCTACCTGTAGACACCACCACAGCGGTCCGTCCTCAGGTCTCGCCCTCGATCAGCCCCTCGTTGCAGGCCACGGCGTAGGTGCAGACGAGGTCGCCCGTCACATTGTTCATCGTCACGAACATGTCGATGATCGCATCGATGGCGATCGCCAGGCCGACGACCACGGCCACCTGGGGCTCCGCGAGACCCAGCGTATCCAGGATGATGAAGAGCAGCATCATGCTCCCGCCCGGCACGCCCCCCGTCCCGATCGAGACCAGCACCGTCGTGACCAGCACCGTCGTCAGCGTCCCCAGGTCCATCGGCAGCCCGAACATGTTCGCGGCCAGCACCGCGAACATCGGCAGATGGACGCAGACGCCGTCCATGTTGATCGTCGCGCCGAGCGGGAGCGAGAAGCTCGCCAGCTCGTTGCGGATGTGGAGCTCCTCCTCGGCCACCTTGAGCGTCACAGGAAGCGTCGCCGCGCTGCTGCGGGTGATCAGCGCGGTGATCATCGCCTCCTGGATCCGGCTGAACACATACAGGGGATTGCGACGTGTCACCACCCACAGGAGAAGCGGGTAGATGACGAAAACCATCGCCGCGATGCCGAGAAGCACGCCGACCGTGATGCTGACGTACGGACCCACGATGGTGGTGCCGTAGAGACCGAAGTTCATGATCGAGAGCGCGAGCACGCCGATCGGTGAATACTCCAGGATCCAACCGACCATCACGAAGACCGCGTCGCGGCAGGCCTCCAGCGTGTCCTGCAGCGCCTCGAGCCGGGCGACACGCTTGGGATCGCCCCCCGCCTCGATGCCGACACGGATGCCGAGTCCGAAGAGGATCGAAAAGACGATCACCGGCAGGAAGTTGCCCGTGGCGAGCGACTCGAAGGGGTTCTGGAAGAGATTGAACAGGACCTGCGAGAGCGCACCGAGAACGCTGGTGTCCGTCGCCATCGTCTCACCCTGCACCGCACTGACCTCCGTGTAGGCCTCCCAGGCCGACAGGTCGGCCCCAGCGCCGGGGTTGAAGACCAGGGCCAGCCCGATGCCCGCCACCGCCGCGAAGATCGACGTCGTGAAATACCAGCCGATCGTCTTCGCCCCCACACGCCCGAACTTCGTGATCGGCAGACTCGCCGTGCCGACGACCAGCGAGAAGAAGATGACCGGGATCACGATCATCTTCAGCATCTGGACGAACAGCGTGCCGAACGGCGAGATGTACGGATCAAGCGCCTCGGCCACGGGGCGGCCCGTCGCGCTGGAGATGTACCAGATCACGCACCCGATCGCCGATCCCACGACGAAGCACACGAGGATCCGCAGGAGCAGCGAGGTTTTGAGATACCAACGGAGAACCCGCTTCATGGCCTTCCCCTTTCCCAATTGGGGGAGACGTTGAAGCGCGGATTCTCAGCTGTCCATTTCAAATCGCCCCGCCCCGGCCCACACCGGGGCGGGGCGCCGATTCACTCGGAGACCTGGAGGATGAACAGGAGCTCCGTCAGCCGCTCGTCGAGCAAGCGGACAGCGCGCCCCACCACACAGTCCTCCGGCAGATCCACGGACGTCTCGCCCTGCCAATCCACCGTGGACCGCTCGACCATGGAGACACTCTCACGCTCGACAGGGCGAGCCCAGTTGAGATCCACGCGGTATGCCACCCGAGCCATCTCCTCACTCACAGGCAACAGACTGAAACTGGCGCTCAGACCGTCGCGGATGGACTGCTGGGTCTGAGTGACAGATCCGCCCTCACCCCGATAGGTCGTCAGGTAGGGCACCTCACCACTCAGATCGATCCCGAGCGACTCCCCGATGAGACCCGCCGCCTCGCCGCGGTAGAGAAGCGACACCTGACCGAACTCAGACAGCGCGTCGCCGAGAGCCTCCAGACCCTCACCCTGTATCGCCGAGACGATCTCCTCGGTGCCCAGCGACATCCCCATGGGGTGATCGGGCGACAGGATCACCTGGAGAACCGTGAGATCAACACGGACCGCCGGGGGCAAGGGGGCCTCCTCCGGGTTTTCACTGAGCGAGATGGTCTGGGCGGAGAGCGTCGCCACGCCGAGCAGCGCGAGCGCAGTGAGTGGAATGATCCAAAGGGATTTCTGCGATTGAGAGAACCGTGATTTTGCCATGGCAGTCACTCCTTCTGGGTTGAGCGTGTGAGCGGATGGACGTGCAACGCCTCGGCCCCCAGCGATTCGGGAGAGAGAGTGAAACGGGAGAGGGCAACGCATCCGGTCATGCACCCGGGAGCCAGAGAAATCCCCGTGCCAGATCGGGCTGAGGCACAGCCCCTCTCCGATTTGGAGTCCTGCGGCTTGCCGCAGAATATGGAGTCCTGCGGCTCGCCGCAGATTCATGGGCAAGCCCGTGGACTCCAAACAGAGAAATGCTCTGCGCCCTCTGCGCTCTCTGCGCGAGGTCTGTTTTGACTCAGGGAGTGAAGTCGAGATCGACCACATTGCCCGCGGCCACGTCGGTCGCGACCTCGGTGAACTCCCGCCTCTCGGGATCGATGCTGAAGCGGACCGTGTGCTCCCCCGGCACCACGTCAAGAATCGCGTAAAACCCGTCCCAGCCCGAGAGATACGTGTACGGATCCTCATCGATGCGGACATACGCGTCGCACACGGGCTCGCCGCCCTCATCCGTCACGGTCCCCACGACGATCCCCGTGGTCGGATGCGTCAGCCAGGGGCGCTCGGGGATCGGCGCCGGCTCGGCGTAGAGATCCGCGAGGAGATCCTCGTACGGCACACGCCCCCAGATCGTGGTGCCCGCCGCACCCTGGCGGCGCGCCTCCGCGATCTGCGCGAGGACGTCGTTGCGCGAGTTGATCCCCGCGCACATGTGGCGTCCCCCCGTGTGCCGCATGAAGTCGGCGAGCAGCACCTCGAAAGGATGGGCGGAGCCGATCCCCCAGTAGATCTGCGGGAACAGCATGTCGTGCACGTGCGACTCCATCCAGACGAAGGAGTCCTGGTACCACTCGTTGCGGCTCTCCGTCCCGGTCCCCTGGTAGCCGCCGGGCTGTCGGCTGTTGATTCCGAACGGCGCCGAGCTGATCACGCAGTCCGGATCGATCCGGCGGATGGCACCATATATCTTTCGCAGGTCGCGGGTGATCTGCGAGCGCATGAAATCGCCCCACCCGAGCCGGTCGGGATTGCCGATGCCCTCGAAGCGCACCTGTGTGATCGGGTCGTGCGAGTACTCAGGTGCGGGCGTCCGGATCCGGTCGAAGTGCACGCCGTCGACGTCATAGGTCTCGACGACATGGAGCACCGCTTGGCGGGTCCAGGCCGAGGCCTCGGGGATGCCGGGGCTCATCCAGACGTAGGCGTCCTCGGTCTGCGTCGGCTGACCATCCTCCCCGTGAATCGTCCAGTTCTCCTCGACCCCTGCCCGCCCGTGGAGATTGTACTGATGCTCGGGCTCGGTGTGCTCGGGTGGAATCGACTGAGCCAGCGTGTGGGTGTTGATGTAGGCGTGGAACTCGAGCCCATTGCGATGGGCCTCCTCCACCGCGAAGGCGACGGGGTCGAATCCCGGATCCTGCCAGTCATAGTCGTCCGACCACGGCTCATAGGGGCTCGGGTAGTGGACGTCGCACTGACCCCGGATCTGAAACAGCACCGTGTTGAAATTGTGCTCGGCCAATCGCTCCATGATCCGGGTGATGTTGCCAAAGGCCTCGTCGCGATTCGCGCTCGGCCAGCCAAAGCGCGACACCCAGCAGGCGCGGACCTCGGGCGAGGCCTCGGCCCACATCAGCGTGGGGCAGAGAGCGGTGAGGAGAGGGACCAGTGCGAGTGCTCGTCTCATGTGTATCTGTCACCTTGGGGAGAAGTCGGCGTCGACAGGCGGGGTGAACGGGGCATCAGCGGAGGCCGGTGTCTCACCTCCCTCTCAGCCGATCCTCACACCGAGTCCTGCGGATCGATGTCACAGGGACCAGAAGCGGAGATTTCTCACAAGCCTAAACACGTTTGCAAAAAACACGGGTGGACAGTCTCAGAGGGAAGTGCCATCCCGGGTTGTCGGTTGCGGAGCATCAGAGCGAACCCGCCCGGTCACATCTGAATGGGGGAAAAGGCCATGTCCAACACCCATGACATCAGGGGGCTCGCTCTCCTCGGCACAGCAATTCTGCTCGCCTGTGGCCTCCTCCTCGGCTGCGCCCAGAAAGAGCTCGTGACCGAAGAGGTCACCGAGGTCAGCGCCGTCGCCGAGCAGGCCCCGACCACCGAGGTCGGGCAGACCCAGGGGCGCCCGAGCCAAGAGGATTGGGAGCGCCGCCGCCAGGAGATGTACGACCAGCTGAACCTGACCGACGAGCAGCGTGAGCAGCTCGAGGAGCTCGACCGCCAGTACCCCAGAGGATCCCGCGAGAGTCGTGAGGCCCGGCGCGAGGCCATGTCGCAGATCCTGACCGAGGAGCAGATGACGCAGATGCGCGAGCTCTTCCGGCAGGGCCGATCCCGCGACTGATCCCCGCTGGTCTGGCTCACACCGTCAGAAACCGTGCGATCTGTGATCGCTCAGGGAACACCTGTTCTGAAACGAACAGCCTTTCGTTCAAATCAGTGCAGAGCCAATCCCCCTGGGTGGAGACGAAAAATCGCACCTTGGCCTGATCACCGTTTCCGATCCCCATTGGGATCAAGCGCCTTGAGATGCGGACTTTGGGCCCCTGAGTCATCCCGCAGCCATGGCACATCCTCTGCTCTCATCGAAGTATCTTCACAGGAGGGCGAACCATGCCCGTCTCCGAGAGATCGCTGAATTGGAAAATGATCGGGGCGGTGGCCTTCCTCGTCGGCGCCCTGGTCTTCGTCTTTGCCCAGTGGCGGAGCACCCTTCCGCCCGACCCCACCGATGCTCGCCCCGGGCGAGACCGTGTGGCCGCGCAGGACCGACAGCGTCCGAGGCAGATCAGCGACGAGGAGCGGGCGCAGCGCCGCGAAGAGCAGCAGCGCCGCCAGGAAGAGATGTTCCAGCAGCTGAACCTGACCGAGGAGCAGCGCGCACAGATCGCGGCGCTCCCGCCGGTGGATCGGCAAGCCAGTCAGGAGGCGCGGCAGGCCCGAAGGCAGGCCATGGCCGAGATCCTGACCGCGGAGCAGATGGAGCAGATGCGTGAGCTGCGCGGACAGCGTGCCCCCCGTCCAGAGGGTGATGGAACCCAGCCGAGACGGCCACGCGGTGGGCCGCAGGCTCCAACGGATCAACCCTGACAGTGATGCACTGGGAGAGGCAATGTGACATTCACGCGTGAGAAGCACAGACGGCGCCGATCCGGCTTCACGCTGATCGAGCTCCTGATCGTCGTCGCGATCATCGCCATCCTCGCGGGCATCGCCCTGCCCAACTTCATGGAGGCGCAGACGCGGGCGAAGGTCGCCCGGGCCCGGGCCGACATGCGCTCGGTCGCCACCGCCCTCGAGGCCTACCGCGTCGACATGAACGCCTATCCCCCCTCGCGCGGAACCCTGGCCGAGACGGAGCCTGTCCACCGCTTCGACGGCTATGGCCAAGGCTGCCGGGGGGGCTTCCAGACCGTCTCGCTGCGTCTCTCAACGCCTGTCGCTTTCCTCACCAGTGCCTCGGTCGCTGACCCGTTCAAGCGCGGGGGGGGCGAGGGCAGCGGTCGAGCCTACGAGTCCGGCAATCCCGCCGACCTGGGCTACGGCTACCACAATGTCCATCAGCTGGCGATCATCGAGCAGGAGCCCGGCTGGTACCCCGACGACTTCTCCCACGACTACGGCTATTGGCGGCTCTTCAGCGTGGGGCCCAACCGCACCTACGACGGCACCTTCGGCGAGGCGGACCTGAGCTGGTACTACGACCCGACCAACGGCTCGATCAGCAACGGCTACATCGTCCGGACCCAGCACGACAGCGACGGCCGGCGACTGATCATCCCCGATCCCTGAGGGGGCGGGGATCCCGGATGATCCGGTCTTGACAGATTGCTGCATCACAGCACCACGAGCTGCGAGAGGTGCGCATTCTCAGCCGGCTGACGAGGTGATTCTGTACACGAATTGACCGAATTTCACGAAGGGAACCTGGGAATCGGGTTTCCATTCGTTGAATTCGTTCAATTCGTGTACGAGAGATCCGTTCTCTTTTGACAGGATGAACAGGATTCCCGGGATTGCAGATATCCGGTCAATCATGTTGATCCTGTCAACACTCAGCCAGTCCGGAGTTGCGACCTCCCTGTCCCATGTGGGACTCTGCTCCACAGATCCCATCGGCGGGGAGGTCATGCGTCTCATGAGAGCAGTGTTCCCTCTTGTCCTTGCGCTGGTCGCAGCGCTGCCAGCCCAGGTTCATCCCCCCAATCTCCTCTACACCGCACCGCCCGGTGAACCGCTCGCCGGGCTCCGCATCTGTGTGGACCCCGGCCACGGGGGGCAGATCTGGGGCGCGACGCGTGGCTACACGGGCGGCACGCGCAGCAGCGTCTCGAGCCAGACCGAGAGCGATGCGAATCTCCGCGTCGGCCTCTTCCTCTGGGACCTGCTGACCCAGGCGGGCGCCGAGGTCGTGATGACGCGGACGTTCGAGACGCGGCTGAGTGAGGACTGCTTCGCGGCGCCCGGCTCCGACGAGTATGTGGCAAACCGCCGCGAGGAGTTGAATATCCGGGTCCGCGTGGCGGAGACAAACGACTGCGACCTCTTCGTCGCGATCCATCACAACGCGGGCGGTGGTCCAGGCGCCAACCACTCGACCGCCTACTATTTCGACCCGGCGCTCTATGAGCCCGATCCGGACGAGACCTTCGCCGAGCACTCCCCCGAATCGGTGACCACCTCCCGCGAACTGGCCCAGGCCATCGTGGACGCCCTGGGCGAGAGACTGGGGATCGAGACGCGCGACGCCCGCCATGGCAACTACCATGTTGTGCGTGAGACCTCTCTTCCGTCAGTCCTCGTCGAGTGCGCATTCATGACCCACGCCGAGCAGGCGGAGTGGATGGAGGACCTCGCCTACAGCCGCCTGGCGGCGATCGGGATCTTCGAGGGGATCCTCGACCAGTTCGGGCAGACGACCATGGAGGGGCCCTCCGTTGAGGGAACCGAGTCCACCGAGGAGGTGACGCCATGAGAATCCGACGGAGAGAGATGGTCGCCGCCGCCGTCGGCGTGTTGGTGTTCGGCTGCGTGAAGGGGCCCAGAGCGCCGCTGATCCCGGATGGGAGCGCGATTGGGCCGTCGGTCCGAGTCGACTCGAGCGCCTATGAGGGATACGTCCCCGAACTGCCCCTGGTGTATGAGCGGCCGGAGACGGAGCGGCCGACGGAGTTCGATGAGCGCTGGTATCGCGTGCGGCCGCGCACGGAGGAGGGGGTCTACCCCAACCTGCCGGCGGACTGGGAGGCGATGGACAATCGGCGCTATGCCGTGCCGGACGATCGCCCTCTGGAGGGCCTTCGGATCTGTGTCGACGCGGGCCACGGGGGACAGGTGTGGGGTCCGACCCACGGATACACAGGGGGGACCCGGGGGACGAACACGGGCTTCAACGAGAGCGAGGCCAATCTGCGGACAGCGTTTTTCCTGTGGGACCTTCTGACTCAGGCCGGTGCGGAGGTGACGATGACGCGGACTCGGCCGGATCGCATGTCGGCGACGCTGACGGAGGAGCCGCCCGAGGGAGTGGACGCACGGCAGTTCGAGCTGATGCCGCGTGTGGCCATCGCCGCGCAGGCCGGATGCGATCACTTCATCACGATCCACCACAACGCGGGCCGTGCGAACTATGTGAGCTGTTTCTACTTCGACACGCGGGAGTGGGACGACGAGTACAACGAGAGCGCGCCCTACATCCACCGCTGTCCTGACGAGGCGCTGAGCGAGGAGAGCTCGCACCTCGCGATGGAGATCCAGAGCGCGATGTCACGCCGGCTGAATCTGCGGGTGATCAGCCCTCAGTTCGAGTGGGACAGATACTATGGACGGGGCGTCCCAGGGCACAGCATCTGGGTCCTGAGGGAGTCGAAGCTGCCCGCCGTCCTGGTGGAGGTGTCGTTCATGACCGATCCCGATGAGGATCTGCGGCTGAACGACCCCGCCCGCGCCAAGCAGGCGGCCATCGGGATCTTCGAGGGAATCCTGGCGCACTTCGAGCACCGCCCCATGGTGCGCTGGAGCGAGAGGCCGCTCGCGGAGCCCACCGACTGACTCTCACCACGGCGAGAGGCTCAGCGCGCCGTGCACCTCGCGCCGCGCGGCCCGGAGCAGCAGATCCCGGATCCGATCGGTGGTCGCCTGGAGGCGCTCACCCGCAGCCTCAGCCGTGAGCTCCCCTGGGTTGGGCTGCTCGGTCATCACAACGTAGACGATGACGCGACCGCGCTTTGTGTGATATCCACTCTCAATCCGCGTGAGGGGATTGGTGTTCAGGGCGCCCGTCTTGAAGAAGTGCAGCCCGAGCCACCACGCGCGGTCCCCCCGCAGCACCTCACGGATCGCCTCGACAGTCTCCTCGTCCACCCCAGGGAGATCCGCCCCGGCGATGCGCCGGAGAACCGCCGCGAGGGATGCGGCGGTCGCCTCGTTGTCGCCTGTGACATTGCGATCCGCGAGCATATAGCGGCGGATGGCGATCCCCCCGAAGTCTGGTGAGCGGGCGTGGATGCGCTCGGTGATTCCCTCCGCCCCCCCCAGCGCGGCGGTCGTGACATTCGCCGCCGCGTTGTAGACCGTGTTCGAGACACCCTCCCCATGGATCATCATCTCTCCGATCCGCCGAACGCTCGCCCCCTCATGCTCCCTGCGGATCTCCGCCTGGGCTCTCTCGTCGAAGTGCACGATGGCCGGGTGCGTCGGGTCGGAGAGAATCTGATCCGTCTCAGCCAGAGGCTCGTCGAGAGAGCCCGCGTGCGCGGCGAAGAGCTCGACGAGGTATGCGGCCTTCACCGCGCTCGCCCCCGGCCTCCACTCGTTCTCATTGAGCGCGTACCAGGGGGCACCGTCCAGACCTCCGAGCCAGACGCTCACCTCGATGCCGTCCCCGTGCTCCTCGGTGATCGCACGGATCGCCTCGTCGATCTTGGCCGTGTCGAGGGTGATCGGACCTCGGCTTGGGAGAAGCCCCCTGCAGCCGAGACAGATGACCATCAGGGCAATCGCCGGAATCCATCGGGCTCGCATCATCTCTCACACTCTCTCCCCGTTTTGGGCGAGAGGCTCGCGGGAGAGGGGGACAAAGTCAACAGGGCGAGTGCTGAACAGGTGGGGCAAAATCGCTCTCACGTTTCGGATTCCGGGTGTCAGGACCAAAGCCCACTCTGCCGATGAGAGACCCAGAGCCGGTGCGCCCTCGCACCGATGGGGTATTTGATATCTTGTCGCCAGAGCGAGCCGATCCACCCATGGAGTCCCTCACACCCGCTGGTGAGGTGGTGGCGGGGCGCTACATCCTCGTCGCCCCGGTGGGCGAGGGGAAATGCGGCATCGTCTGGCAGGCCGAGGAGCTGAGCGAGGACAATGGGGAATACGCACTCAAGTTCCTGCCGGCCTCACTGCTGAGCGACGAGCGCGCGATGCGCTCTCTCCACCTCGAGGCCCAGCTGATCATCTCGCTGAACCACCCTCAGCTGATGAGGGTCCACAGCCTCGACTGCCATGACGACAACCCCTTCCTGGTCATGGAGCTCCTCGATGGCCCCACCCTCGCACAGATTCTGCTCCGCCGCCGCCGTCTGACTCCCGATGAGACCCGCGCAATCGCCATCCAGATCTGTCAGGGACTGGAGCACGCCCACGGTGTGGGACTCGTCCACCTCAATCTCACGCCTGCCAATCTCATGCTGGCCGGGCCACTCCCCGATCCCGACCACCCGCTGACCGACCCCTCCATTCGGATCAAGATCACCGACACCGGCATCGCACGGATTCTGATGGGCCGCATTGAGGAGGGTTCACGTCACGCCGCGCTGGGCTCATTGACACACATGAGCCCCGAGCTGATCCGTGGCGAGAGAGTCGACGATCGATCGGACATCTACTCGCTCGGGTGCGTGCTCTATCATCTGCTCGCGGGGCATCCGCCTTTCCAGGGCCAGTATGTCGTGCGCAAGCACTTCACCAAGCGACCGGAGCGGATCGTGAGCTGCCCCGAGGATCTGTGGAAGGTCATCGCCAAGTGCCTCGAGAAGGAACCCGGCGACCGATACCAGTCCGCCCGGGAGCTGAGACAGGCGCTGCTCACCGCCGAGCGCCCCCGCCCCCGGCGGCTGCTCCTCATCGCCGCCGTCTGCGCAGCCCTCACCCTGGGGCTCGCCGCGGGGACACTCTGGCTTCCGAAGTCGCGGACGGAGACGCCCGCTCCCCCCGCAACCGCTCCCCCGTCCCTGGTTCCCAATCTCCCGCCGGAGACGGCCTCGCTTCCAGCGCCCGCTCCCTCAGAGCCCGACGATGTGCGGGAGGAGTACATCATTCCGATGCCCCTTGAGCTCGCGGCGCTCGAGACACCCCCCGAGCCGGAGACCACCGATCCCATGACCCTGCCCCCCGAGCTGGTGATCATCGAATCCCAAGCGCCCGCAGATCCGATGGCCATCCCTGAAACCGCGGAGGAACTGCCGGAGGAGACAATCGCGTCGGCGGCGCTTCGGGAGGAGCCCACGCCGGCCGTCGAAGAGACCGAGACAGCCCCGGAGAACTCGGCGGGCACCCAAGAGGTCGAGGACCCTGAGCCCGACGACCCGGAGCCGGTGGAGACCGCCACTGCTCTCCCCACGCCCGAGCCCTCGGCCGAATCCTCGGCACCCGACACCGATGAGATCACCTCAGCTGACTCCGCCACGGACGACGCACCCGAGGCCGAGGAAACTCCCTCAGAGCCCGAACCTGAGACCCGCCGCCAGCGCCTGCGCCGGATCTTCGGCGGCTTCGCCGTCGAGGTTCGCGACGGCGCCGTCAGCGTCGGCGAGGACCTTCACGAGACCGTCACCGACGTCCGCGACTACATCCGGGGGGATTGAGAGTTCAGATCAACGGGACTGAGCGCCTCACTCCACCGTGCGCACGACCCGGAAGCCGTAGTCGGACAGCAGGCGGCGGGGGTCCGCGTAGGAGCGGTTCGCCACGCGGGTGTTCTGCTGAATCTCGTGCCATGAGCCGCCGCGCAGGACACGGATCCCCCCCGGCGTATCCACCCACGCGCTCCCATCGGTCGGGGCCCCCTCGTAGGTGGCGTGATACCAGTCCTGGCACCACTCCCATGCGTTGCCCTGCATGTCGAAGAGCCCCCAGGCGTTGGGGGGATAGCTCCCCACATCCACCGGGGCGGAGGTGTGGAAGTTTGCCTGCGAAGGATCCAGCGTGTTCCCCGTGATGTGAGCCCCCGTGGTCCCCGCCCGGCAGGCGTACTCCCACTGGGCCTCGCTCGGGAGGCTGTACGTCCCCGCATCCTCACTCTGCGTCAGCCACTCGCAGAAGGCCGTTGCATCTTCCCAGGAGACGAGCACCACTGGCCGATTGGGATTCTGGAGCTGGTCGCTCCACTGCCTCGGCTCGTCGCGGCCCGTCGCTTCGATGAAGGGGCGGTACTGATCCACCGTCACCTCGTGCAGGCCCATGCAGAAGGGCCCGGCGAAGGTCACGGTGCGCTGAGGCCCCTCATCCTCATCGCGGCTGGGCTCCTCCGGCGGGCTGCCCATGGTGAAGCTCCCGGCGGGGATCAGGCGAAGCCGCATGCCCAGGGTGTTGGCGATCTCCTGCGGTGCAGACGGGGGAGGCGGAGGGGGTGGCTCGCTGACCTGCGTGGGCGCCTCGGGCGGAGCGACCTCCGGCCCGCAGCCCGTCCAGAGAATGAGTGCGGCGAGGGTGATTCCCATCAGGATCCCCCCGCGGAGAAGAGCTCTCATGGTCCTGCCCCCCTGCGATGTTGATTTCGAGGTGCTGGATTGTCCATCCTCGATCCGACCGCATGCAAGGGAAAGGAGACCGGATGCGGCCCGCCCATGCCACAATGAGATGGCGCATCTGAAATTGATGTGAGAGAGGCAGAGAACCGGTGGGCACAGCGCTGCACTCTGAATTTTCAGATCCCCACCCAGCCCAGGAGGTGACCGCGTGATGATCGCAGGTGAGCTCAATCCCACACCGAGGTTTCTGATGGGCCCAGGGCCGAGCGACGCTCACCCACGGGTGCTGCGGGCCATGGCCACACCGCTGATCGGTCACCTGGATCCCCAGTTCATCGAGGTGATGAACGAGACACGGGCCATGCTCCAGGAGATCATGCGCACTGAAAATGAGATGACCTTCGCGGTGTCGGCACCGGGCAGCGCCGGGATGGAGACCTGTCTGATCAATCTCCTGGAGCCCGGTGACGAGGCGCTGATCTGCGTCAACGGTGTCTTCGGCAACCGCATGGCGGACATCGTCGAGCGCTGCGGCGCGAAGCTGGTCCGGGTGGACGCCCCCTGGGGTGAGATCATCGAGCCGGCCCAGGTCAGGGCGGCTCTGGGCACATGCAGACCGAGGCTCGTCGCCATCGTCCACGGGGAGACCTCCACGGGCGTCTGCCAGCCGCTCGAGGAGATCGGCCGCCTCACGCACGAGGCAGGGGCCCTCTTCCTGGTGGATGCCGTCACCTCACTCGCCGGTGTGGACGTGCGGGTGGACGACTGGGGGATCGATGCCCTCTACAGCGGCACGCAGAAGTGTCTCAGTGCGCCGCCGGGCATGTCGCCCATCACCCTCAGCCCCCGGGCGATGAAGGTCGTCACCGGCCGGAAGACGAAGGTGCAGAGCTGGTTCCTCGACCTCAATCTCGTGGCCAGCTACGTCACGGGAGGCGCCAAGCGCTCCTACCACCACACCGCTCCCATCTCGAACGCCTTTGCGCTGCGCGAGGCGCTGCGCCTGGTTCTGGAGGAGGGCATCGAGGCCCGCTTCGAGCGCCACCGGCGCATCCATGGGCTGCTGAGAGACGGTCTGGAGGAGCTGGGCTTCGAGTTCGTGGTGAAGACGGAGCATCGCCTGCCCCAGCTCAACGCCGTCCGGCTGCCGGCGGGTCTGGACGACGCCACGGCGCGGCGGAGGCTGCTCGAGGAGTTCAACATCGAGGTCGGAGCCGGGCTTGGCGATTTCGCCGGGAAGGTGTGGCGCATCGGACTGATGGGATGCAGCTGCACCGAGAACCATGTGAACATGCTCCTCGCGGCTCTGCGCAGGATCATGGCCCAGGCATGAGCCCAGGAGTGCTCGGATGAGTCGGGAGATCCCAGAGACCTTTGAGAAAGACCTGAGGCGCCGCATCCGCGGCGACGTGGCCCTCGATGAGGGCACCCGGGCCATCTACTCGACCGACGCCAGCATCTACCAGATCCGGCCGGTGGCCGTGGTCGCCCCGCTCGATGAGGACGATGTGCGGGCCGCCGTGGAGACCGCCGCCGAGCACGGCGTCAGCATCCTCCCGCGCGGGGGAGGCACCAGCCTGGCGGGTCAGACGGTCGGGGAATCAATGGTCGTCGACTTCTCGAAGTCGATGAACCGCCTGGTCGAGCTGAACGCCGAGGAGAGATGGGCCCGCGTTCAGCCCGGCCTGGTCTGCGACGAGCTCAACGCGGTGCTCGCCAAGCACGGGCTGCACTTCGCCCCCGATCCGGCCACGGCCAACCGCGCCAACATCGGCGGCATGATCGGCAACAACTCCTCAGGGACGAAGAGCATTGTCTGGGGCAAAACCGTCGACCACGTCCTCGCGACGCGCGTGCTTCTCGCCGATGGGACCATTTTCACATGCGAGGAGCTCACCCCCGAGCAGTGGGAGGAGCGGGCCTCGGGCTCTGGGCGGGAGGCCGAGATCCTGAGCGGCATCAGGCGGATCATCGGGGCCAACCGGGAGGAGATCGAAAGACGTTACCCCAAGGTGATGCGGCGCGTCGGGGGTTACAACCTCGATGAGTTCATCCACACCGACCGGTGGAATCCGGCCAAGCTGACCGTGGGCAGCGAGGGCACACTCGCCACACTGCTGGAGGCGAAGGTCAATCTCGAGCCCCTGCCGAGATGCAAGGGGCTCTGCGTGGTCCACTTCGCCGACCTGATCGAGGCCATCCGCGCCACCCAGGCCATTCTGCCCCACCGCCCCTCAGCCGTGGAGATCCTGGATCAGACGGTTCTCCGTCTGGCGAAGAGAAATCTCTCGCTGGCCCCGCTGTGCGGATTCATCGAGGGCGATCCCGTGGCGATCCTGATCGTGGAGATCTTTGGGGAGACACGCGAGGAGATCGCGGAGCGCCTCCGGGCACTGGTGGAGGACCTTCGTGGTCAGGGTCTGGGCTATGCCCTTCCGCTGTTCCTCGATGCCCCCGGCCAGGCGCACGTCTGGAGAGTCCGCAAGAGCGGCCTCGGCCTCATGCTCGGCATGAAGGGCGATCGCAAGCCGATCCCCTTCATCGAGGACGCCTGTGTGCCGGTGGAGGTGCTGCCGGAGTACATCGAGCAGGTGCTCGGCATCTGCCACCGCCACGAGACAGACGTCGCGATGTACGCTCACACGAGCGTGGGCGTGATCCACGTCCGCCCCATTCTCGACCTCCGCCGATCCGACGACATCGAGCGGATGAAGACCATCGCCGAGGAGACCTTCCAACTGGTCCAGAGCTATGGGGGATCGTGGAGCGGGGAGCACGGCGACGGTCTCGTGCGCAGCCCCTGGATGGAGCGCTTCTACGGGCCCCAGATCCACGGGGCCTTCAAGGAGATCAAGCGGCTCTTCGATCCCCGCGGGCTGATGAATCCCGGCAAGATCATCGACTCCCCGCCCATGGATCAGAGCCTGCGCTATGGAACAGCCTATCGCGTGCCCGAGGTCCCGACGCTCTACCGATATCGGGAGGACGGTGGCTTCGCGGCCGCCGTCGAGATGTGCACCGGCGTGGGGGAGTGCCGGAAGACGCTCGACGGAGCCATGTGCCCCAGCTATCGGGCGACCCGCGACGAGGAGCACTCCACCCGCGGCCGGGCCAACGCCCTGCGCCTGGCGATGTCGGGCCAGCTGGGACCCGAGGCGATGACCAGCCAAAGGCTCTTCGACGTCCTCGATCTCTGCCTCTCCTGCAAGAGCTGCAAATCCGAGTGCCCCAGCAACGTCGACGTGGCCAGGCTCAAGAGCGAATTCCTGCAGCGGCATCACGACCACCACGGGACCACAATGCGCGACCGGATGATCGCCAAGAGTCCGAAAATGGCCTCGAGGCTCTCCGGCTGGCTGGCACCCATCGTCAACGGCGTCCAGAGGACGCTCCCCTTCCGCTGGACCCTCGAGAAGATCGCCGGCTTCGACCGACGACGACGACTGCCCGCCTACGCTTCCAAGTCGTTCCCCCGATGGTTTTCCCAGCGCAATGGGGCACGGCCCGAGACCGGCAGGCGCGTCGTGCTCTTCGATGACACCTACATGAATCATCATGAGCCCCACGTCGGCCGGGCAGCGGTCGAGCTTCTCGAGTCCTGCGGCTACGAGGTGATCCTCGCCCGAGCCGGTTGCTGCCAGCGCCCCCGCATCTCCCACGGATTCCTGCGCGAGGCGAAGCGGGAGGGGGAAAAGACCCTCCGCGCCCTGGATGTCTTCATCCGGCAGGGATTGAAGGTGGTCGTCTGCGAGCCGAGTTGCGCCTCGGCCCTGGTCGACGACCTCCCCGATCTCATCGACGACGAGGACCTGGGTGCGCGGATCCGGGCCAATGTGACGATGATCGACCGCTTCCTCGCGGATGAGCTGCGGTCCGGCCGTCTCGACTGCTCATTCACCTCCCCGCACCGTGGGCTCATGGTCCACGGGCACTGCCACCAGAGAGCGATCTTCGGCACCGAGGGGATGACGGAGATCCTCCGGCGTGTGCCCTCGCTCGAGATGAGCGAGCTCGACTGCGGCTGCTGTGGAATGGCGGGATCGTTCGGCTACGAGAGAGAGCACTTCGAGCTCTCGATGCGCATCGGCGAGGAGCATCTCTTCCCCGCCGTCCGCAGTCGTCCCGAGGGCACCGAGGTCGTCGCCTGCGGTTTCTCCTGCCGCCACCAGATCGCCGACGCCACCGGCGTCCGCGCCCTCCACTGGGTGGAGGCTGTTCGGGGATGTGACTGACCACTGTGGGAGTGTGATTTGAACATCCTGTGTAGGGGCACGGCATTCAGCCGCCGCAGCCAAGGCTGCTATGGCGAAGGAGGCTGCCGTGCCCAGTGCCGGACGCCACGGCCCAGTTGGGCACGGCATGCCAAGTCCGGAAATATAACATACCAATCCCCTGCTGTGAAAGCGCTGCATCTATTGAGCTCTGCATTGTGAATGCATTTCATTTCAACGCAGTCGTTGTAGGGGCGCAGCACTGCTGCGCCCGTGCCATGGCCTCCCGAGAGTTGGGCGCAGCAGTGCTGCGCCCGTGCCATGGCCTCCTGAGAGTTGGGCGCAGCAGTGCTGCGCCCCTACAGCGCGGTGCATTGACTGTGCAGAGCTGAATAACTCACGTGAATTGTCACTCCCTCAATCTTCCGCATTCTCAGCACTACTGTGGATCTAACCGCTGGCCACATGGCGAGGTGGTCTTCCTTCACAGCGCCTGATCTTTCCCTCTCTCAACAGCAGATCCAGCACGCTGTACGAGAGATAGTCTTTCTGTCTCCCTCGATAATCGCTGCGAAGGCCCAGGAGGCTGGCAATCTCTGAGTTGGTGACACCCTCTGGATTGCCCAGAGCGAGATCGAGTATGGCTGTTTTTAGGAATTCGAGACCGAGCTGTGCGCGTTCAACTGCACCTTGGGGAACAACCACATGCTTCCGCTTTTTCCCACCAAGACCTGTTGGGACAACAGCATTGGTGAGAAGTCCCCCTGTCTCCTCGGTTCCAAAGGCAGAGATCAGCTCGGCTTCAAGGCGAAGTGCTTGGGCCTCAGTCAGATCTTCGACCAAGACATCGACGAGGGGCTGAGCCCCTGAATCTACGATCTCATTGATCCGCGCGTATTTGCGTGTCCCATCTGGCCTCACCAGATGATCGTATGCTCGGCTGCCGGTGCCCTTCCCGATATAGAAGGGTCTGGCTGGCGACGACCGAGGGTCCTTCAGGGCATAGACATAGTAGAAGTGCGTGGCCAACGTGTTTCCCTCCAATTCTCAAGGATGAGTGCCCAATGACATGAAAACATCTGGCAGGCTTGAGCTATATGCACTGCTCATTCATGCATATTGAATGCTTCCCATTCTCCTGTAGGGGCACGGCATGCCGTGCCCCTACAGAGTCAGAAGAGCACCATCATCCCCCTCACCTCAGTGTCGAGCCGGACACCCCCGACTCGTCGATTTCGAACTCGAGGGCGCCGAAGGGGTTGCCATGGACGTAGGTCGGCGTGTCGTCCGGCTCCCAGTTCACATACTCCCACTCCCCCGGGCCCAGCTCGTTGCTGATCGCGGGCTGGACGCCCCAGACATCGCCGTCGCCGGGGCGGCCGGCGATGCTCATCCCCGGATAGTCGAACTCGCTCCACGGGATCCGGCACTCGATGGTGAGAACCCCCAGGGTGTGGCTGTGCGAGACCTCCATCGCCGCGATCCAGTCGGTCCCCACATGCGCGTCGGTGGTCCTGACGGCGCTCGCCTGCGACCAGGTCGGGCAGGTGCCATCGGTGGGATTCGGGCAAAAGAGAATCCGGTAAAAGGGGTCGGAGTCGACTCCGAAGGGCGTGAGGAAGAAGTTGATCTTGTCACCCACCAGGTTGAAGTAGTCGGGGGGAGAGGGCGGAGATGTGTAGCCGGCGAGATACGTGTTGTTCATCTGGAACAGGATGAAGAGATCCGTTTCATCGAAGAGCATCCGGAAGGAGCCGTCCTCCACCGCCGGAAGCGCGGGATTGTCGTGGGCCACGTATCCGGAGGCCGCGGGCGACGCGGCGTCCCACTCCCCGGCGCCCACCACGCCGTCGATCACAGGCAGAGGATCCTCCGATCCCAGGTGGTGAACGACATGGGACCGATCGGGGGGCTCGGGGGGCTGATACTCGAACATGACGGCGCCCGCGTACATGGAGCCGCTCACGTCGATGTCCTCATTCGTCATGACCACCGAACCGCTCAGGCCCGCGTCGAAGTGATAGGCCTCGGTGCCGAGCGGCACCCACACGTTGGCCACGGCGGTCTGATCGATCTGGAAGGTGTCCGTGCCTCCCGAGTGATTGACGTGGTAGGTGATGGGACTGCGGCGGCTGGAGCCGCTGCCCCACGCCACATAGACCCGGTAATCTGCCGCCTCGGGGAAGTCGGGCGCCACGGTGGCACTCTTGGCCCCCGCGACGCTCCGATAGGTCGAGCCATAGCGCATGCCGATGTCACCGGTGCATCCGGGGGCGATGCAGTTGGCACCGGAGTCCGCCATCCCGCTGTCCGAGTACCAGCCGTTGTTCTGCCCGCCGCTCCGGCTCTCGACGATGAAGGTCTCGCCCGGAGACACGGGCGTCTGCACCGTGACTCTCATCCACGCCTCGCTGTCGGCCGGTCCGATTCGGCCGATGCCCGCCTGGGTGAGCATGAAGTGCTCGTCGTACACAGCGGTCGCCGACAGAGTGGGGGCCTGCAGTGCGAATGTGAATGTGGCTGTCTCCCCCGGGGCGACCGACGCGGGGGACATGAGAGCGGGCTGGGAGGGGGAGGGCCAGGTGGCCGTGTCGTGGAAAACGCTCGTGCGCGACGCGGGCCGGGCCAGGACGAGCCGCGTGTCGCCTGCAGTCCACGTGCCGAGCCCAATGTTCTCGTAGATCAATGTGGCGGTCTGCTGGGACCCCGTGTCCATGAGCGGCGAGAACGTCTTGTCCGTGAGCCGCCCATCCCAGGCGGCCGAGGAGGGAGCCGAGGACTCGATCGCAATGGCATTGGTGCAGCTGCGCTCCCCCTCGTGATCGTACGTCCCGTTGTCCGAGGGGAAATTGAGAACGCCGCCGTGCAGCTCCCCTGCCCCCCACAGCGTGGTGGAGCCACCACCGTCGAGATTGAGTGCATCTGTGCATCCCAGCTGTTCCATGACCTGCGCGAGCTCCTCGCAGGTCATGCCCACCGCCAACTCGGTCCGCCCATCGACCGTGATGAGAATGAGGCGATCATCCGAGGTGATTCCCACCGCGCTGCGCGGATGGCGACTGGTGGAGTGAGACCCGATCGCCTGGAGTTCCGCCGTGGGGATGACGCCGTCGACAATCAGCAGCGGCCCGCAGGCGATGATGTCGGGATGCACGGTGTCGAGCGCCCATCCCCCGGAGGGCATCTCCACAATGCTCGCCTCATCCGAGGCATCCAGGGCCAGAGCCCCCTCATATCCCCACGGCGAAAAGAGCTCGTCCGCGGACGGAATCTCTGCTCCATCGATCCGGAGATAGGTGCGATGACCGCCCACCGAGGTGTCGAAGTAGGTGCCGTTGATCCCGGCCACGGAGGGCGGAAACTGCCCCGGGATCATCGCGCTGGTCAGCTGACGGCCGGTCACGAGATAGGGGATCTCGATCGACACGTCGGGGTGAGAGAGGTCGACATCGATCCAGCTGACGCTCTGCATGGAATCAAAGAGATCATCGAAGAGATATTGGCGCCACACCACGCCCGCCCCGAGCTCCCGCTCGGACCAGTCGGCATCGGCCAGCGTCTGCTGCGCGGGGACGCAGAGGGGCGCCAGGAGGAGCCCGAGAGAGGAGAGCGCGAGGAAACACGCTGTCCTGATTGAGACGCTCACCTGCCGACCATCCCGGTTTTCAATCATCGTCCCAGACTCCCTCCTGCGATGTGACATCCCAGCCTCAATCCCGCATCACTCCGGATGAGGCCGCGCGGCAAAACTGTCAAGCGTCGTCCACCTCACCGCTCACCGCAGCACGCTCCCATTCACCATCACCTGCATCGGCTCCGGGGCGACGCGCAGCAGCTCGCCACCGAAGAAGTCGGTGAGATAGATCTCCCCCTCCTCATCCTCCCCGAAGGAGCTGATGAAGAGACTCGTGTCCATCAGATCGTGGCAAATCCAATCGCCTGTGCCGAGCTCCTGCAGTGCCCAGATCTCACCCGTCTGAAAATCGCCGAAGACGTACATCCCCCAGAGCTGGGCCGAGCGAGAGCCCCGGTAGACCACTCCGCCGGTCACTGCGGCGAAGGGCTCCGTGGGCGGCCTGAGGTACTCGTGAATCGGCGACGTGAGGCCCACCGAGTCACACGTGGGCAGGGGCGACTCGAAGTTCGCGGGATTGAAGCACTCGCTCCCCTCCCTGATCGACCAGCCATAATTCCCCCCCGCAATCACGATGTCGATCTCCTCGATGCGCCTCTGGCCCACATCGCCGACGAAGAGGCGGTGGTCCCCGCCGCGGTCGAACGAGAAGCGGTACGGGTTGCGGAACCCATGCGCGAAGATCTCGGGGCTCGCTCCCGCCTCGCCCACGTGGGGGTTGTCCACCGGGATCCCGTACGCCAGCGGGGGCGTGGGGTGGTCGACGTCAATGCGGAGAATCGAGCCCTGTGGCGTCGAGAGGTTCTGCCCGTTGCCATGGGGATCGCCCTGGCCCCCTCCGTCACCGAGCGAGATGCACAGCATTCCGTCATTCGGCCCGAACGCGACCGTGCCGCCGCTGTGGTCGAAATCGAGCTGCGGCAGAGGCCCCAGGATCACCGTGGGTGTCGCCTGGACCACGGGAGCCGACGGCGGCGAGACGATGAACTCGAGAATCATCACGCCGCCGGTCTCGCGATCGCTCGCATGGAGAAACAGCCTTCCGCTCTGTGCGAAATCCGGATGGAACGCGAGACCCAGGAGCCCCTGCGTGTAGCCCTGTGTCGAGATGAGATTGAGCCCACTCGGTCCGATGTCGAGAAAGGGGGTGCTCTGCACCCCACCGCCGGGGAGAACCACCCGGATCTTCCCTCCCCGCTCCACGACGAAGAGTCGCCCCGATCCGTCCCCCGCATGGGTCACGAACAGCGGATTGTCGAATCCGCTCGCCACGGGCTCGAGCGTGACCAGCGGCGGCTGCGCTCCGACACCCAGGCTGCAGGCGAGAACCGCGGCAACCGCCATGAGTCTCAGGGCGCTCATCCTCCGACACCTCCAAGAGCACCGACGTCCGAGAGGACGCTGAAGCCATCGGGAAGTGGCTGCACGAAGAATGTGGGACCGATGAAGATCTCGCTGAGAGACCAGACGTCGAGCAGCGGGGTCAGGGCGATCAGGAGACGCCTGCGCCCCTCGCCGGGCAATGCGACGAGCAGCGGCGCAAGCGAGACGGTGTACCAGGGCTGTCCGTTCGTGGTCACCTTGAGGAGCAGAACAAAGAGAATGCCCGGCATCGCCTCGGGGAGGCAACGGCGGCTGACACCGATCCACACCAGCGCCACCAGAAAACCCCAGGAGACCACCTGGTGAGGGATGACCATCCACAGGGGATTCCAGGTGAAAAGCTCGCCGGAGAAAGCGTTCCAGTGAAGCGGATTGTGACGCAGCGCTCCGCTGAACTCCCAGACGCTCGTCACCGCTGGCCACCAGAGCAGTGCCGCGGCGGTCGGCAGATAGCCCACCGCGTGAGCCACAGCGAACTGGGCGAGCTGTCGCCTGCTCTGCGCGCGCATCAGGAAAAGCGGCAGCAGCACGATGGCCGTCAGCTTCACCTGGACGGCGAAGGCGAGCACCACGGCTGAGATCCACTGCCGCTGCCCAGGCAGTCGCCGGTGCAGAAGAAGCGCTGAGAGAACAAGTGCGCTCTGCGCCCCCTCGAACTGCCCCTCGCGCGAGACCCACCAGATCGAGGCGGGAAGAGCCCAGACGAGGAGCGCGAGCCATCGGTCACCCGTGATCCTGAACACAAGCCAGGCCGAGATCGCATCAAGGACAGTGAGAAGCAGCTTCAGTGCGAGAAGCGTCGGCGAGACCGCAGCGATGGCCGTGAAAAGCCACAGCGACAGGCAGGGGTAGTTGTACGGCAGATGCGCCCAGGGGACGAAGTCCGCCGAGGCCCACACGCTCAGCGGCTGAGCGGCTGCCGCCGGGCCGTGCTCGCCGACCACGGCGCCCCACAGCAGCAGACGCATCGCATCGCCCGTGTTCGCCGGCGGCAGAGCACATTGCCACAGCCGCAGGAGCCCCACGGCCCCGAACCCGAAGAGAGGCCCCCAATGCTGGTGGTGTCGATCCAATCCCCACACCCCGGATCACTGCAGTTTGAGGTTTGGCAGTGGAGCACTGATGTCTCAGCGGCGTCGAGCGAATTCGAATCCCCTCACCGTGAAGCGAACATCATTCACTGAGGAGAGAAAATCCCCTCTGTCCCCTGAGACTCGGGAACGCCCGGTCGTCAGCCCTTTCGCACACTGGACAGAGCCCAGGGCTCCAGACAGTCACACACAACCCGCAGACCGACGTCGATGCGGCGCGCCCCCGGCTCGAGAAGCCTGCGGGGCAGGCCGTGGAGCTCCGCCTCCGGGGAGGCCCAGGATCCTCCCCTGATGACCCGCTTCGCCCCCTCCGGCAGGCCCTTGGAGCCATCGGGAAGGGGCTCGGAGATGCCGGTGGAATTGTGCGACTCCAGGCACCACTGATGAACGAGCCCGATCATGTCGTGCACATCATAGCGATTGGCGGCCTCCACGCCCACCGGCCTCAGATGCTCGGTGGCGACCTCCCAGGAGAGATCCTGCCTCGCAGCCCGAGCACGTGCCTCAGTGGCGGGAGTCCTCCCCACCACTCCTCCCTGGGCCACACACTCCCACTCCAACTCAGTGGGCAGCCGATAGGGCTGACGACTGAGGCGGCTCAGCAGCCGGCAAAGCGCATTGGCGTCGTACCAGGAGATCCCGACAACGGGCCAGTCGGGATGACGGAGCTGCTCCTGCCAGCACGGAGGGGGGCGGTGACCCGTGGTTGTCAGGAAATTCTCGTACTGATGCACTGTGACGGGGAATCGGGCGAGATAGATCGGCTGAACCTGAACCCGACGGCCCGAGGCCCCATTGCCCGGCATTGGATACGCACCCCCGGGAATGAGCCGCAGCTCCATGCCCAGAGCGCCGGTCATCTTGCTCGGCGGCACAGGCCTCTTGCCGTTGGTGTCGGCGCGCCTGGGCGTCCTCTCCACGGTGGGAGTGCGAGAGAGAGTGCGACTCGTGTCCCCCGAGGGCGCTTTGCCATTGCGCCTCACCGGGGTCTGCCTCGCGATCTTCCACGGCGGACCCTGACTCGGTGGGGCCTTGGCCTGATCGATGGACTCCCGCAGGGCATCGATCAGCTCGGTGGCAGACTGCCAGCGCAGCCCGGGGTCCTTCGCGATGCAGCGGCGGACCACCTCGGCCACCTCCCGGGGCACACCGTTGAGCTGAGGCGGAGGAGCCGTCAGGTGCTGCGTGATGATATCACCGCGGTGATAGGGGGGGCGCCCCGTGAGTAGCAGAAACAGGACACACCCGAGCTGATAGATGTCCGTCGCCTTTGTCAGCGAGAGACGCTGAATCTGCTCCGGGCTGACGTAGGCAGGCGTGCCGACCATCTGCCTCGCCTCATCCTGGCTCATCGCCTTCGAGATCGACTGCGCAATCCCCAGGTCAGTGAGCTTCAGCTGACAGGTCTCCGCCCTCAACCGCGTCTGCGAGAGATCGCCCAGGGGCTCACACAGGATGATGTTCTGAGGCTTGAGATCGCAGTGGATCACATGCTTCCCGTGAAGATAGTCCAATCC
>JAFGKF010000008.1 GCA_016928695.1 Candidatus Sumerlaeota bacterium
CGTTCTCGGCGCGGGGACGTGGGGGATCACCCTCGCCTGCCTGCTCGCCGACCAGGGACGCGCCGTCACGGCGTGGGACATCGCGCCGGCGGTCATCGATCAGCTGGCACGCGACCGCTCGCCCACGCGCCTGCCTCATCTGAGATTGCCCGAGGCGCTGCGCGTCACCCCCTCTCTGCCCGAGGCGATGGGGGGGGCGAGCACCGTGGTCGTCGTCGCCCCCAGCCACGCGGTGCGTGGCCTGTGCCAGACGCTGCGCGATGAGAGGCTGCTCGGCGAGGGCGTGCCGCTCGTCCTCTGCTCGAAGGGGATCGAGCAGGACACGCTCTCGCTCATGACCGAGGTCGTCGCGCAGGAGCTGGGCGCCGAGACGCCCACGGTGGTCCTCAGCGGCCCGAGCCACGCCGAGGAGGTCTCCAAGCAGATCCCGACGGCGGTGGTCGTGGCGGCCGAGGACCCCGCGCTCGCTGAGCGCATCCAGGCGCTCTTCAACACCGATCGCTTTCGCGTCTACACGCAGAGCGACGTCGTCGGCGTCGAGCTCGCCGCCGCGCTCAAGAACGTCATCGCGATCTCCGCGGGCGCCTGCGTGGGGCTGGGGCTCGGCGACAACTCGCTCGCCGCGCTCATCGCCCGCGGGCTCGCCGAGATCACCCGGCTCGGCAAGCGCCGCGGGGCGCACCCTGAGACGTTCGCAGGGCTGGCGGGGATCGGCGACCTCGTCGTCACCGCCATGAGCGAGCACTCGCGCAACCGCCGCTTTGGCCGCCTGATGGCCCAGGGGCGCACGGCCGAGGAGGCGCAGGTGGAGATCGGGATGGTCGTCGAGGGCGTTCGCACGGCCCGCGCCGCCCGCGCGATGTCGCAGCGCGAGGAGATCTACATGCCGATCACCGAGGCCGTCGTCTCCGTGATCGACGGCCACCTTCCCGTCAGCGAGGCCGTCGACGCGCTGATGGCCAAGGAGCCCAAGCCCGAGATCTACATGACGCTGGATGACCTGCGGTCCTGATCGGGGGCGGCAGTGCTCACCCCCTCACCCCCTTGATCCCCCTCTCCCGCGGAGGGGAGAGGGGGAATATTTCCATCGTGCCGGAATTCCCATTCCGGCACCCGGTGCAGTGTGCGGGAATGGGAATGCGCCGCCGCTTCACGGGCTTTGGCGCACAGGTCCCCCCACGATCATTTGAAAACACCTCTGCGGGCTCAGCGATCAGAGCTGTGGCCGCGTGGCGATCTCGGCTCAATAGCCGTTGATCAGGTCGATCAGCTCCTGGGAGGTGATGGGCCCGAGGTGGCGGCCGACCTCTCGCCCGTTGGCATCGACCACGATGAAGGTGGGAACGCGGTAGACGCGCAGCACGGGGGCGAGATCGGTGTTCTCGCTGAGGTTGATGCGAAGGGGCACGGTGTCGCTGAGATTGGCGATGACGCCGGGATCGCGCAGGAGCGTCGCCTCGTTCTCCCGGCAAGTCCGCGAGCGTTCGGTGTACGCGTAGATCACGAGGGGTTTTCCGTCCGAGCGGCTCTCGGCCTCGGCGATGTCGTGGCTGTATCGCCAGGAGATCAGGCTGCTCTCACCCGCGGGGGCGGACCTCGGCTCGGGACGCGAGGCGACGACCGGGGCCGGCGTCGGCGGAGTGTATCGGGAAGAGGTGGAGGCCGACGAGCCGCCGGAGGCGATCATGGTGCCACCGGCATCGCGCGGGACAAGCCGCATGCCGTCGGCGTAGACGCGGTGCGCATTGCGGTCGTCGGGCGTTGTCGAGCCCTCCTGCGAGGTCACGGTCACCGACGCCGGGCGGCCAGCCTCGAAGCGGTGGGTGCCCAGGCGGACCCACTCGTTGGCGTTGCTCGAGCCCCGGCCCCCCCAGCCGTCCTGGGTGAGCGTCACCTGCGACCGCCCGTCGGCGTGCTGGATGGTGTAGAGGGCATCGGTGGAGTTTCCGGAGGTGCACCAGGTGGTGTAGACGTCGTAGGTCCCCGAGGCGGGGATGTTGAACTGGAAGATGGCGCTGCCCGGTCGACCGAGGGGCATGAAGAGTGTCCCCTCGTCGTGGGTGAGACCCGCGGCGAGGCTCTTGCCCACGGAGGTGTTCCAGTTGCCATCGAGGGTGCGGAAGGTGCCCGCGGGGGAGGGGATGTTGACCTCGATGATGAGATCGCGGTCCGAGACCTGCGGAGCGGGTCCCCGCGAGGCCACGGGGGTCGTTGTCGCGGATGCCGACGAGCCTCGGCTGGCAGAGGCGGATGATCCGCCCCGCCGGACGAATTGCACGGCGTCGGCGTACACCCGATGCATGCTTCGCGGAGTCGGGGGCGTGGCGCTCGCCTGGGAGGTCACCGCCACACCTCCGGTCTCTCCCGCACCGAGGGGAAATGTCCCGAGCGAGACCCACTGATTCGCGTTGCTGGCACCGTGGCCCCCCCAGCCATCCTGGGTCAGTGTGACCTGCGACTGCCCGTCCTCATGGTTGATGGTGTAGATCACGTCGGTGGAGTTGCCTGAGGTGCACCACGTGACAAAGATCTCATAGTCGCCGGATTGGGTGATCTCGGGGATGAATGACGCGGTGCCGTCGCGGCCTCCGTTGCAGAACATGGAGCCGTTGTCCGGCGTCAGGCCTGAGGCGCTGCTCTCCCCTGTGGAGCGACTCCAGTCGCCGCTGTGAACACGGAACACTCCGCTCTGGGAGGGGGGGCCATTGGCCTCGACGATGATTTCCTGGGCCGTGATGCCTGCGGTGATGAGCAGGGTCAGGGTGAGCGCCCAGAGCCCAAGGGATGATTTCATGGAAGTGCTCCCTCTTCAGTGATGTGCGTTCTGGAGATGAGTCTCTCTGGCGTGCCCCGGCGGCGCCGAGGGGTCTCCCATGATCATCGGCTGAGAAAGTCGAGAGGATGAGCTCTCTGAGGAAAGGGTTTTGTCAGGGAGAGAAAAATCAACACCTGCTCCGAGATCAAAGAGTTGCCTCCTCTCATCTCCGCTTGCGGTGGGACCGGGAGGCGCTGAAACTGAATGGCTCAAGTCAACTCTGTGTAGGGGGAACGATCCATGACACGCCCATCTGCCATCTGCCTCATTCTCACCGCGCTGCTCGCGGTGGGAGGCGCCGCCCAGGAGCCCGAGCCCAACAGCCTGTTTCTCGACGGCGACATCGAGATCGACGTCCGACCCGACGGCGACGCCGTGATCCACTGGCAAACGCTCGAGCCCACGCCGGCGGGGACGCTCTGGGTGGGGCTCGTGCCCGACGATGCCTTGCCCCCGTTCGCGAGCTATCGCAGCACAGCGCGGATCGTCGAGGGCGACGAGGTGACGACGGCGCACGCGGCATCGTGGGAGATCCCGTCGTTTGAGCGCTGGCTCTACGACATGGCCTCGCTGCGCGAGAAGGGCGGCGGGGTGATTCAGCTGCGGCTGGTGACGTGGAGCCTGGAGGGCAACCGCAACGAGATCTTCCACACGCGCTTCGGCTACGCGCGGAGCGAGGAGGGGGTCTATCGCCGAGTGCCGTGCATCACGCTGGGGCCGGTGGTCGACTGTGTGACGGACACGTCGGCGGTGATCTCATGGGAGACCGATCTGCCCGCCCTCTGCAATCTCTCCTATCGCGTCGGCGACGGAGGCCCGACGACGGAGATGCGAACGGGCGGTCTCCCCACCGAGGGACCGGTGCCCTGGGAGTGGGAGCTCGAGGGGCTCGAGCCGGACACCGAGGTCACCTACAGTGTTCTCTTCGAGCCCTCCGATCCCTGGGGTGAGATCCCCACATCCTCCCGGGAGTTCACGTTCCGCACCGCGCCGGAGACGGGCTCCGACACGCCCTTCCAGTTCGCGCTGATGAGCGACTCTCGCGCGGGGCGCGGGGGAGGGCTGTCGGACGTCGAGTCGACCAACTGGGAGGCGGCGCGGGATCTCATGAACCGCGCTCATCAGGAGGGGGCGGACATGATCCTCTTCGCCGGGGATCTGATCAACGGCTACACGGCCTCGGTGGCGGACTATCACCGGCAGCTCCGCTCGTGGCGCGACGCGACGGCGCCGGTGGGATCACTCGTCCCGATCTATGAGGGCGTGGGCAACCACGAGTGGTGCGGCCCTGCGCAGGAGGGGGATCCGAGGTACATTCAGTGCTCTTACACCGACAGCCGCGCGCCGGAGCTCCTCTTCAGCCAGCACTTCGTGAATCCCACCAACGGCCCGGGGCCCGAGCATCTGGGCGATCTGGAGGGGCCGCCCTACGCCGAGACAACCCACTCGTTCGACTGGGGCAACGCGCACTTCGTCTCGATCAACTCGAACTATTGGTGGATGAGCCCCCACGGCGACTCCGATTTCTCGCGCGGCAACCGGGAGGGATTCATCATGGACGGTCAGATGGAGTGGCTCGACTCCGATCTGGCCACCGCGCGCGAGCGGGGGCAGCGGCACCTGTTCGTCTACACGCATGAGCCGATGTTCCCCAACGGGGGCCACGTGGGCGACTCGATGTATTGGGGCGGCCGGGTCCCGGAGGTCCTCGAGATGCGGTCGCGCCTGGCGGAGATCCTGAGTCGCCACGGCGTGCTGGCGATCTTTCACGGGGACGAGCACAACTTCTCGAGGATGCTTGTGACCGGCGAGGTGTGCGAGACGGTGGAGACCCCCTTCTGGCAGCTCATCTCCGGTGGAGCCGGCGCGCCGTTCTACGGGCAGGACACCGACGTCCCGTGGAGCGAGCACGTCGACTTCTTCAGCACGCAGAATCACTTCGTCTTTGTCGAGGTGGACGGCGACGATGTCACCGCCCGTGTGATCGCGCGCAGCGGGCAGGTTCTCGATGAGGTGAGTCTGACCGACGCGATCGAGGGGGAGTGAGACTCAGTCGCCGAGATACTCCGGGGGTGTGAGCCGTCGCTCCTGGCCTCTGCGGCGCTCGCCTCCGAAGCGCTTGTTTTTGAAGACGGTCTCGAGCTGGGAGCGCCGCTCTTTGCCGCTCCGCCGCTCCTTTCCGCTTCGCCGGTCGGTGATGATCTTGCCGCTGGGCAGCTTGAGGCGTTTTCGTCCCATGACGATTTCCTGGGGGAGCTCCAGCTCCTCCTCTTCGTCCCCCTCGTCCTCTTCCTCTTCTGGCTCTTCCTCCTCCTGCTCTTCCTCCTCCTGCACCTCCTCCCCCTGCTCTTCGATCACCTCGGCCTCCTCCACCGGGCTTTCCTCCGAGGCCACGTCCTCCATCATCTCCAGATCCATCTCCCCCTGGTCACCCGCGGTGCTCCCGGAGAGCCCCTTGACCCCGGACTGGCGGAGGAAGACATTCTCGCCATGGCGGATCAGGAACTCGCTGAGCACCTCATGTTGGCGTGCCTCGCGGGTGACGACGCGGCCCGTGACGCGGTGGACGAGTTTCCGCAGATCGCCGTCATGGTTGTAGGCATCGAGGATGATTCTCAGCACGAGATCGCCGTGCTTCGCGTAGTGGGCACGTATCTCGTTCAGCTTGGCCTCGCGGCTCGAGACCCGCTGGCTGATCGCCGTGGCGCGTCTGCGCGCTCGGTTGATGGCACTCTCACGGTTGCTCATGCTTGCCCCCACCTCGCCTGGGGGTGCTGATCTCTTTATCGGAAGGCGCGGGTGAGTATTTGACCCCGGAGTCCTTTTTCAGTCCTTTAAATGTTTTTGGGGACACAGATATCTGGTTTTATTTGAATTGGGCCAATGGATGTCGGAATGGCACTTGACAGAGTGTCAAGTTCGTCCGACACTTTACGCGTGGAAGCCGGGAGCGAAAATCGGCTCCATGCCGTGTGGTTGTTCTTCGGAACGATCCTATACTGCCGGACCCACATCTTCTCTCAGGGCCGCCAAAGTGAGCGGCTTTTTTGCCGTGCAGTGCACACCATATTCTTTCTCTCGCTGGTCATCCACATCCCTCACCAAGGAGACCCTGGGCCAGAGATACGAAATATAGCGATCCTCGTGTTTTTCGTAGAGTCGTTGAAGAGCCCACAAGAAATAATCTGTGACCTGAAGACCTGCCTCTTGCCATGAGTGTCTCGCGACTATGTGCACCAGAGAACTGGGGCTGACCTGATACTTCTCACAGAATCTCTCTCGAGCCACCTCGACTGCGGCTTGGAGTGCGCGAGTTCTGTCTGATTTCCCTCTTCGTGCAAAATGGATCCTGTACACATCATGTTTATGGAGCATGTCTCTCAGCAGCAATCTCACTGTCAGATCATACAGCTCATTGGGATGATATCGATAGTCGGAGTGGGTTTTCATTCGGCTTCTCACATAGCTGAGAACCTGATGCATCCTTTAGACCAAGAATGAAATGGCTCTGTGCTTTATCACCAATGATCACCCGGCCTTTCCGATTGAAGATCACCCCATCCCCAGATTCATCCACATAGTAGTGCACGGCCGTCTTCGCTTGGTCCTCTGGCGCGGGGTTTGGGGCGTCTCTCATGTCCTGTTCACCCAACCGCCCATGTTGATCTCAGTCAAGTCTTATAAACTTTATCTGAACCGCGCCACACTATCATCAGGAATCCCACCCAAATCAACACCAGCACTCCCCACATCCAGAGCTCGGACACACCGATCAGCGTGCCGGGATTCCATGCGACCACCCCCGCCCTGAGGTGGGGCAGCCACCACGTGGTCAGCGGCACGGGATAGTCCAGATCGAGGCGGGCCTGGGCGAGATAGGCGTTGGCGTCGCCGCCGGGAACGGGCGTCGGCGGCTGGGGATCGATCCCGGCAGCGAGGAGCTGCAGCGCCACCGAGATCACGCCGAGAGTGACGATCACGGGGCGGATCCATCGCCACTGTCCCCATGCGGCTCCGATGGCGATCAGGAGAAAGGGGACGGCGGGGATCAGATGCCGGGGGCCGCACGACCAACCGCCCCACCACTGATGGGTGTAGCCGCCGTTGACGATCAGATAGCCCACGAAGACACCGCCGCACATCAGGGCGCGCCATCCCCCGCGTGGCAGCCGGGTGAGGGCGACGAGCCCCGGGATGGCCATGAGCAGGAGAGGGGAATACACGAACAGTCCGCGGAAGGGGTGGAAGGTGATCAGCCAGAGGATGGTCGGCCGCGGCGGGAAGTGAATGCCCATGAATCCGGAGGCCATGGCCTCGCGGAAGAACGGGTCGTGCTCATACTCGTAGGGGATCGCGAGCCGCCCGAAGATGGCCCATGTGTAAATGAAGAGGGGGATCAGCGCGATCAGCGTCCCTGCGGTGAAGAGCGCGACCGCGCCGATCCCGCGGAGAGCGGGTCGCTGTGAGACGAGGAGGTGCGCCACGAGGAAGAGGGCGATGAGACCGAAAAGATTTTCGAAGAGCAGCGAGGCGCCCATCGACAGACCTGCGAGGAGAGTGCGCGGGAGGGGGAGCGATTCCAGCGGATCTTCGGGTGTGCGCGGCAGCGTGAGCCGATAGGCGAGCATC
>JAFGKF010000075.1 GCA_016928695.1 Candidatus Sumerlaeota bacterium
CATCTATCCCAACGCGCACGACCTCGAGTATCTGCAGACCCTCGAGGGCGACTACGAGTGGGTCCACGCCAACGCCGATCGCTTCGAGGTTCCCCTGTGGTTCTACCCGGTGACGGAGGAGAGCCGCGACTGGTGGATCTCGCCTCACCTGCGGCTGGGGGAGTTCGTGCTCGACCACACCTGGTTCTCGCTGGGCATGCCGCAGTGGGTCGCGATCGAACCGCGGCTGGTCTCGAAGCTCGAGGACCTGGCGGCGCTGATGCACGGCTCGGGCTTCGAGTTCGACCACTTCACGCTGATCTATGGGTTCCGCCCACCCTCCTACAACCTGGGCCGGATCGAGCGCGACGCGGAGGAGACGCTGAAGTCGCCCTTCAGCCAGCACATGTACGGCCAGGCGGCCGACCTGATCATCGACACCGACGGCGACCTTCGCCTCGACGATCTCAACGGTGACGGCGAGGTCACGGTGCGTGACGCCGCGGTGATCATGAGCTTCATCAATGCGCTCGACCGCCACTATCGCACCGAGGGCGATCCACGCGTGGGAGGCGCCGGGATCTACGACCACCACGACTTCTTCGAGCGGCCCATCCTGTCGCCCTACGCCCATCTCGATGTGAGGGGCTTCCTGCGGGAGAACGGCACGCTCTACCGCTGGCCGGCGAACTGGCCCGACACCGGGGAGCCGATCCGCTGGGGTGAGATGTGATCCCCTGAGGCCGTGGGGGGGATCAGTCCCCCTCGCTCTGCAGGTGATACTCCGGGCAGTCGAGATACATCTTCGTCCGCTTCGCGTCGGGGACGTAGCCCTTGTCCGGTCCGATCAGTCGCTCGTACACGGGGCAGCCGACGACCTCGTAGCAGTTGGACGCCTCCCAGCAGCGGTCATAGACGGAGAAATCGCCGTCATCGAAGTGGTCGAGCACGGCCGCCCAGTTGGTCGGCTGCTCGTAGAGCAGCGTCAGCTGCGTGTCGCGGAAGTAGTGGGTGAGGATCTGCTCGTGGGTGTAGCCCTGGATCGCCATCACCGTGGCGCCGACCTGACACATCCCCGCGCCGTGGCCCCAGCCCGCCCCGCGCAGTGTCACGCTCCTCAGGCGACCATCGGTCTCTCGCTCGTGGTCGACGACGAAACAGGCGGAGAAGAGCGTCGACTCCGAGAGCGCCTGGCGAATCACCAGCTCACGGCCGATCACCGCCTCGCCGTCGGCGCCGATGACGGCCAGCTCCTCGATTCGCCCCGATGCCCCGCGCCGCCTGGGGACGAGCTCGCGGATCTCCCCGACCCGCACCTCCGGCAGGCGCCCGAGAAGGCGCTCGAGATCCTCGCGGGTGAGCTGCACCTTCCAGCGGAAGTACTTCGCGGCGTACTGCAGATATCTGGGCACCTCATGGGCGCCGGCATTGCAGAAGGCCCCGGGGCTCGAGTCGACCCAGGCGCGCACCTTCTTCTCGCTGTCGAGGGGGGGCTCGACGCGGTCAGGCGCAGTGGAGGCGATGTCGGCGATGGGTGTCATGTAGGGGATCTCAGGCCCGCCCCAGACGGAGTGGGCGGCCTCGCTGATGCCGCCGCAGATCTTGGAGTAGCGCGTGTCGCAGAGGCGGTTGCCGTGGATCAGCACCTCGCCCCACGTGGAGATCGCCGCCTCCCGCGCCTCGCGGGTCTCCCGCGAGGAGCCGCGGTAGCACTGGCAGTGGTCGTCATTGCACAGATCGAAAGGCTCGCCCAGGTGGTGCTTGCCGGCTGTGGCGAGATAGGTGTTGCGCGCACAGACCGCCTGGACCTTGAGGAGCTCGTGGGGCATCTCCGCTTTCATCTCGGAGCCGACGACGCTGCACAGGTAGGCCTCGAGCGGGAGTTCGTTGACCGCCGCCAAGTTCCCCTCGCGGTCGACCAGGATCTCGAGCGCCCCCCGCAGGTGGTGGGTCTCGAGGTGCTGCCAGTGGAAGTCGATGCCGACCACCACGTTCGACAGGGCGATCCGGCAGCCCCGCGGCTCGGCGGGCATGATGCGGAAGAGCGCGCCGGTCTCGAGCCCTGAGGCGGTGATCCCCGCCGCCTGGCAGGCGATCTCGCCGCGCGGGGGGTGGCGGACGGCGGGCACCAGCTGCATGTGG
Source organism: Candidatus Sumerlaeota bacterium (assembly GCA_016928695.1). GTDB lineage: Bacteria > Sumerlaeota > Sumerlaeia > JABWBI01 > JABWBI01 > JAFGKF01. The sequence goes on from JAFGKF010000075.1 coordinate 2,122, forward strand.
GAGAGCCCACGCTCATGGCACCAGGCGTGGCACTCCTCATCGTCGTCGAAGGGCGGTGTCAGCACCCACCACTCGCGGCTGTCGAGGATCTCGCCGCCGACCAGCTCCCAGGTTTTGCCGACCGTCTGGATCTCCCACGACTGATCCTCTCCCAGGGGGGGGAGGCCCCTCATGTGCCGCTCCGCCACCTCGCGTGTGGGCGCCTTGCACAGGACGCTCTTCCAGGCGAAGATGGCGGGCTGCGTGTTTCTCGGGCGGAACTCGAGCTGCCCGGTGTCCTCGCTGATCTGCCCCAGCACATGCCCCTGGGCATCCTCCAGCCGGTGAGTGCCGAGCACCCGGCATCGGATCTGTCGCTGGCGCAGCAGGATGCCGATGCGAACGGTGGGGGATGACATCAGTCTCGCCATGGTGACTCTCTTTCTCTCAGTGGTCGATCCCTCGACGGAGTCGAACGCCCCTCTCGAAGTAGTGTTTCCTCATCCTCAGCTCGGTGACCAGGTCAGCCCGCCCGATCAGGGCCGGCCACTCCCCGCGGCCGGTCAGGACCAGCTCGGCCCGTGAGCCCCCTCCATGCAGGTCGAGGATCGATTCCACGTCCCTCTCACTCAGAAGACCGGTCTGCACGCAGGTCACCAGCTCATCGAGGACTATGAGATCCCACTCATCACCTGTGATCGCCTCGCGCGCCAGCTTCAGGCCACGCCTGGCCTCGGCGAAGTCCTCATCGATGTTGCGGAAACGGAAGCGGCCGCTGGGCATCATCCGCTCCGCACCTGTGCCGATCACCTCGACGCCCGGCAGCGTCCGGAGGCTGGTGCGCTCACTGTAGTGATCCTCCTCGGAGAAGCCTTTGTCAAACTGAAGCACGAGCACACGGAGCCCGGCCCCCGCGGCGCGCGTCGCCAAGCCCACGGCGCAGGTGGTCTTGCCCTTCCCATCTCCCGTGTAGACGTGGATCATCCCGGGGGCGTCGGGCGGACGGTGAATGCCGGTGGGGGAGTGATCTGGGGATTCGGTGGCCATGGTCAGAGACTGAGGATCTTCCCCGGGATGGGGCCCGGGTCAAGGTGTGATTGCCCCCCCTCAGGCCTCCCCGATCGGGGCGACGTCGAGCTCCAGGGCCGTCAGATCGACCGACGCGAGCCGCACCCTCACACGCTGGGCCAGGCGCCAGACGGCGCCCGTGGTCTCCCCGCGCAGGGTCAGATGCTCCTCATCGAACTCCCACCACTCCTCGCCGAGCGTCGAGATGCGGGCGAATCCATCGACGAAGACCTCGTCGAGCTCGATCCAGACGCCGTGGGCAGAGACCCCGGTGACAATCCCTGTCATCTCCTCACCCAGCCGCGGTTCGAGATAGCGCAGCATCTTGAGCTTCGTCATGTCGCGCTCGACGCGCTCGGCGCGACGCTCGAGCGAGCTCGACAGCGCGGCGATGGCCGCCAGCTCCTCCTGCCACGCCTCGCGCGCCGCGCCCTGGGGCGGGGGCTCCCCGCGCAGGTGCGACTTCAGGAGGCGATGGACGATCAGGTCGGGGCAGCGGCGGATCGGCGAGGTGAAGTGCGTGTAGCACTCCGAGGCCAGCCCGAAATGGCCGCGGTTCTCGACGTCGTACACCGCCAGCCGGAGCGTGCGCAGCAGCAGGCGGTGGATGATCGGCCCCGCCTCGAGGTCACGCGTTTTGATCAGGAGCTCCTGGTAGTCACGCGGCACGACGCGGTGTGGCGAGATCCTCTGCTTGACCCCCAGGGTGCGCAGCGCGGGCAGGAGCTGCGCGAGGCGCTCGGGATCGGGCTCGTCGTGGTCGCGGTGGATCGACGAGATCTTCCTCTGCAACAGATGCCACGCCACCGCCTCGTTGGCCGCCAGCATGCACTCCTCCACGAGCCGGTGGCTGTCCCAGCGCGGGCGCTTGAACACGTCGGCGACCCGCCGATCCTCGTCGAGAACGAGCTCGATCTCGGGCAGGTCGAGATCGAGAGCCCCGCGCCGGCGGCGCCTCTCCATCAGCGCGCGCGAGAGATCGAGAAGAGAGCGGAGGTCGCCCTCGAGGCCCTCGACCGCCGTGCGATCCTCCTCGCTCATCTCACTGTCGAAAAACCGCTGCACCTGGCCGTAGTCGAGACGCCGCGCCGAGTGGATCACCGACTCGCACATGTCCGGCGCCTCGACGACGTCGCCGTGGGAGTCGATGACGAGGAAGACCGACACCGTGAGGCTGTCCTCGTCGGGGCGGAGGCTGCAGACGATGTCGCTCAGCCTCTCGGGCAGCATCGGGATCACGCGGTCGACGGGGTAGATCGAGGTGCCGCGCCAACGCGCCGCCTCGTCGAGCGCCGTGTGGGGCTGGACATGCTCGGCCACGTCGGCGATGTGGACGCCGAGGCGCCAGCGCCCCTCGCCGAGCACCTCGATGCTCAGCGCATCGTCGAAGTCCTTCGCCGTCGCGGGGTCGATGGTGAAGATGCGCTCCCCGCGCAGGTCGCGCCGCCCCGCGAGCCTCTCTTCGGGGATCTCCAGCGGGATCCTCTCGACCTCCTCCAGGGCCTCGGGGGCGAACTCGGGGTCGACGTGGTGCATCGCGAGGATGATCTCCAGATCCTCGTCGGGCGTGCCGCCCGGGCCGATGACCTCGGCCACGCGGCCACTGAGCGGTTCCTCGCCCGGGGGCCAGTGGGTGATCTCCGCGACCACCCACTCGCCGTCGCGCACCTGTTTTCGGGGAAGCGGTGTCACCTCGACCAGGCGATCGAGCCACTTGCTGCGGGGCACGATTCGCGCGCGGCGCGTCCCGTGGTAGTACTGCCCGACCAGCCGCGCGTGGGCCCGCTCCAGCACCGACACAATGGCGCCCGAGTCGCGACCGCGCTGCCTGCCAACGACCTGCGCCACCACGCGGTCGCCGTCGACGGCGGTGCTCAGACCTCGGCGGGGAATGAGCAGGTCCTCACCCAGCGCCCCCTCGGGGATGACGAACCCGATGCCCTTGCGTGTGATCCGCAGCCGCCCGACGACCCAGCCCATCGGCTCGGGATTGACGAGCCTGCCCCGATCGAGGCGGATCAGCCGCCCCGTCAGGACCATGCTGTCGACCAGGCGTCGCAGCGTGTCGCGCTTGACCTCTTCCCCGACGCGCTTCTCGAGCCGGGAGAACGACAGCCCCTCCGCACCCGTCTTGCCCACCATCTCGAGGATTCGGTCGCGCAGCGAAAGCGCCGAGGCTCTCGGTCGCGCGGATCTGCCTCTCTTCGCCATCGGACCTCTCACCGATCTCCTGAGTCGTCCAGCAGCGGCCAGATCTCGGTTCGTGCCCGCTCCAGATCCTCGGGTGTGTCGATCTCGATCCATGGGGCATCGACGGCGACCGGGTGAACGCGCACGCGCGGACGCATCTCGTTGATCACCTCGGGCACCCACGCGTGGCGGATGTCGCTGGCGATCATCGCGTCGAGCGTCTCGGCGGCGACGGCCGCGCCCTCGGCGTCCAGGCGGATCACGCCCAGGTTCTCCCCCCGCGTCTTGGCGTCGGGCAGTGCCTTGCTGAGGCGCTCGATTGACCCATCGGAGTGGTCGATGGCGATCTTCATCGCCTCGGGGTCGCCGTGCCCCGCCTGGGGGTCGAAGAGAAGGCAGTTGGGGTGGGGAGCCCCGATCAGTGTGGCCAGGGCGCGGGGATGGAGGAGCACGTCGGAGTTCAGGATGAGCCCGCCGGGCGCCAGGTGATCGCGAGCGAGCCAGAGGGAGTAGATCGAATTGGTCGTCGCGTAGTCCGCGTTGTGGATGAGGGTGACGCCCGAGCCCAGGCAGCGGTGGATCGTCTCGGCGCAGAAGCCGGTCACGACCGCGATCTGAGTCACACCCGAGGCTCTCAGCGCGGCGACCTGGTGGGCGAGAATCGGCTGGCCACCCACCTCCAGCATGCACTTGGGGCAATGATCGGTCAGGGGTTTGAGGCGCCTGGCGGAGCCCGCGGCCAGAATGACGGCGCGCCGCGGGGGCGACGCGCTGATGCGATGGAGGGACGATGAGATCATTCGATCACGAATCAACCATTCACCGGATCGAAAGGTCAACGCCCATTCATGTCATGGGGCCCTGACCCGGGTAGCGGCCACGCTCGCTGAAGGGGGTGACGGTCAGATCCTCCTCGGCCTCGGCCCGCTCGCGGGCCTCGGAGTCGCGCTGGGCGGCGTCGATCGCCCACTGGGTCGGCAGGAACGGCTCGATGCCCATCATCTCGTGGATGCGCTTGACCGCGCGGTGCTGCGCCGAGCCGGGGCGGTGGAAGAGATCACGTGCGAGAGCGCGTCGCTCCCCATGGAACTCGCCGGGATTCTCGAGCGCGTGCGTCACCGCCTCGGGCAGCGCGGCAGGGGACTCGACGACACGGCCGGGGCGCCGCTCCAGCATCGCGTGGTCGATCTGCTTGGCCGAGTAGCTCGCGGTGAGGTCAGGGGTCTCGAAGAACACAATGGGGCGGTCGAGGAGCGTGAACTCGTTGGTCGCGCTCGAGAAGTCGCTGACGAGGAGGTCGGCGGCCATCATCGCCGGGCAGATGTCCGGATCATCCCACACTGTGATGCCCTCGCGCTCGCGCCAGGCCTCCAGGCGGCGCTGCCAGCGCCCCCGCGAGAGCCCCGGGTCGAGCGAGTGGTCGTGGAGCTTGAGGATCAGGTGGACGTCCATCGCCGCCAGCGTCTCGATGATCGTCTCCCCGTCGGTCTCCAGGCTCGTCCCGCGCCACGTCGGCGCGTACAGCACGACACGCCGATCCTCCCCGATCCCCATCTTCCCGCGCACGCCCTTGACGGTGAGCGAGCCATCGACGAGGCAGTCGATCTTCGGGAAGCCGATCATCTCGAACCTTGGATCGTCCGCCGTGGTGATCCCCTTCTCGACAAAGCGGCGGCGGTGGTACTCACCGAAGAGGAAGAGGTGGCTGTAGGCCAGCGCCTGGGGCGAGATCGAGGCCCCCTTGAACGACACGCCGTGAAAGAGGTGGACGGTCTGCGCGCAGCGCCGCGACCCCGGCATCGCCATGTCAGGGCTCAGGTACAGGTCAAAGCGCATCCGGCTGGCGATGAAGTGGGGAATGACGGGGATCCCATGGAAGATGCGGTGGCTTGGCGGCAGCGCCCGCAGAAGTCGCCCGGGCCGCAGGCGTGTGCCCCGATAGCGGCTCGTCAGAGTCAGCGAGAACTGTGCGTCGCGCCGCAGCCAGCGGACGATCGGCCGGAGGCAGGTGGCATTGACGGGCACCTTGCAGTTGAGGAGGACGCGCGCTCGGGGCATGGGGTGGCGATGCATCGCACACGCGCCTCCCGAAGGCAAGTGGGATTGGCTCGGCGATCGGTGGACACGCTGTGCGGCACGTCATTTGACAGAGGGAGTTGCCCAGGGGTACGATCCGACCCAGCTCATCCGGAGGGCGGGGAGACACCCCCATGCGCGATCTGAGAGCCGGCGAGATCCTGGACGGTCGCTACGAGGTGCTCGAGTGCATCGGCTCGGGCGGCATGGGCAAGGTCTACCGCGCCCGTCAGATCAAGCTCGACCGCCTCGTCGCCCTCAAGGCCCCCAACGCCGTGGCCATGGGCGACCCCGAGTTCGCCCGCCGATTCGAGCGCGAGGCGATGACGGTCGCCCGCTTCCAGCATGAGAACATCGTCACGATCCACGACGTCATGGTCAGCGGCGACACCGCCTACATCTCGATGGAATACGTCGACGGGTTCCCGCTCGACCGATATCTGATCGCCCACCACTGGGATCTCTCGGTCGGCGACATCGTCGAGATCGTCCGCCAGTGCTGCGCGGGGCTCCAGCGCGCGCACGACGAGGGCGTGGTCCACCGCGACATCAAGCCCGCCAACATCTTCGTCACGCGCGCCGACCGCAGGGTCAAGATCATGGACTTCGGCATCGCGCGCGTCAGCGGCGCGACGATGCTCACCCAGATGGGCACGACCATGGGAACGCCCCACTACATGTCGCCCGAGCAGATCCGCGGCGACCCCCTGGGGCCGACGAGCGACATCTACGCGATGGCTGTGCTCTGCCACCTGCTGCTGACGATGCACCCCGTCTTCGAGGGTGAGACCACAACGCTCATCTACAAGCATGTCCACGAGCCGCCACCCTCGGTCCGCTCGCGCAATCCGCGCCTGCCCGAGGCCGTGGACAGCGTGCTCCAGCGCGGGCTCGCCAAGACGCCGATGGAGCGATTCCAGCGCGCATCCGAGCTCGCGGAGGCATTGGCCGGAGCCCTCGCGCAGCATCTGGCGATGTCGCTTCACCAGCTGCTCATGCTCACCCGCGAGCAGATGATCGAGATGGGCATTCCCACGACGCCTCCCCCTTCGGCCGACGACACGCTCGCGGCAACCGTCATCGCCTCCGCCGACAACCTCGCCGCGGTCTCCGCTCCCCCACCGCCACCGCGCCCCGTGGCTCCCCCTCCACCGACGCGCTCCCCCGGGGAACCGGCTGTCTCGCACGGTGCGACCAAATCCCACTCGGTGACCTCCACGATGGCCGTGAGCACCGCGAGGGCCACGACGGTCATCGCCAAGCGCATGGCCCTGCCCGCCGGCCGCGTCGGGGGCAAGGCGCTGCTCAAGATCCTCACCCTCCCCCTCAGGATGATCTGGTCGCTGCCCCCGATGGGCCGGGCGATCGTGATCCTGATCCTCGTCGTCGGGGGAGGAGGGGCGTTCTACTACTTCCGGGTCATGAGCGAGGAGCAGCGCGCGAACCTCCTGAGCAGTGGCCGCGAGCGGCTGTCAAGCCTGGGAGGAGGGGGGACGGTGTCCACCGAGAATCAGCCTCCTCAGGTCAACTTTTTCAATCCGCCCGGGCCGTCATTCACGCGGCTTCAGATCTCCAACGCTTTCCGCATCATCGGCCGCGATCAGGACGGGCAGGTGGCCGAGTTCCAAGTGAGTGTGGACCAGGGGCCTCCCACGCAGCTTCTGGCGCGGGGAGGCGAGGCGCAGTGGCGTTTGCCCCGCGATATCACCCCGGGGCAGCATGTGATTCGGCTCATCGCCATCGATGATCGAGGGGCTCGCAGCGAGCCGGTGATCTACCCCATTGAGGTGGCTGCACCGTTGGAATCAGAGGATCTGTGAGCCACCAGGGGCTCTGGCGAAGGGCCCCTGCCCTCCGCACTTTCGCCCTGTTTTTGCCGGAGAGAATCTGCTTGTCTCCCACCTGCCCCTGAGTATGATCGCGGCGGGAGGTTCTCCGCTCCTCTGCTCTTTGCAGGAGATGAGAGGACTCCAAAGGTTTGATTCCGGTGTTGAGCCAACGCGTGTTCCGCCGGGCGGCGCCACAACGAGGCGCCGAAGCGAAGATATCGTTGCCGTGGCATTGGCCTCGTGACATCTCCGGCCCCCAGCTCCTCGCGCATCGAGTCGAGCGGGCCGCCGACCAAGCTGGATTCAGTCCCCTATGGGCCAGAAAATACTGATCAATGTGGAACCAGAAGACATCCGAGTGGCCGTGGTTGAAGAGGGAGTCCTGACGGACCTCTTCATCGAAAACCGGCATGAGAAAACCATCGTCGGGAACATCTACAAGGGGATCGTGGCCGATGTGATCCCCGGCATTCAGGCGGCGTTCATCGACATCGGCCTCGAGCGCAACGCCTTCCTGCACGTCCAGGACATTCCCCCCGCCGAGGGTGATGAGCCCTTCAAGCTCCGTGGGCGCCGGCGCCGCAACGGCAACGGCTCGGGCGGCGAGGGCAAACCCATGAACATCAGTGACTACCTGAAGCCGGGCCAGAAGATCATGGTCCAGGCGATCAAGGATGGCATCGGCGACAAGGGGCCGCGCATCTCGCAGTTCATCTCGCTGCCGGGGCGGTCGCTGGTCCTCCTGCCCAACCAGGGGCCGGAGGAGTCGGGCGGCGTCAGCCGCAAGATCGAGGACAGCCGCGAGCGGGCCCGGCTCAAGCGTCTGCTCGACTCGCTGGAGATCAAGGACGGGACGGTGATCCTGCGCACCGCGGCGGTGGAGAACGACGACGAGTCGATCCGCGCCGACGCCGATTTTCTCGTGCGCACCTGGGGCCGGATCCAGGCCAAGTGCCACACGGCGAAGGCCCCGACGCTGCTCCACACCGACTTCGACATCCTCTATCGCCTGGTGCGCGACGTGTTCACCGACAGCATCGAGGAGATCTTCATCGACGACACCGCCGAGCACGCCAACCTCGTGAAGATGCTGCGCCAGTTCCTGCCGAAGCTGAAGAACAGGGTTCTGCTCTACCCGAGCACGCGCAACATCTTCGAGGTCTTCGACGTCGAGCGCCAGATCTACAAGGCGCTGCGCAGGCGCGTCTGGCTGCGCTCGGGCGGGCACGTGGTGATCGACGAGTGCGAGGCGCTGTGCGCCGTCGACGTCAACACCGGCAAGTTCATCGGCAAGGAGGATCAGGAGGCGACGGTTCTGCGCACGAACCTCGAGGCCGCGCGCGTGATCGCCCGCCAGCTGCGCCTGCGCGACATCGGCGGCATCATCATCATCGACTTCATCGACATGAAGCGACGCGAGCACCGCGAGGAGGTCGTCCGCGACCTCAAGCGCTGCCTGCGCTTCGACCGCGCACGGACCACCGTCAGCGATTTCACCAACCTTGGCATCGTCGAGATGACCCGCAAGCGCGTCCGCCACAGCCTGCGCAAAACCCTCCAGCGCCCCTGCATGCACTGCGGGGGCGACGGGATGATCCTCGAGCCCAGCTCCGTCTGGCGCGTGGTCCGCAACGCCATTCTCACGCTCATCGAGGATCACTCCGATCACCGCATCACCGCGAGGGTCCACCCCGAGATCCTCGAGCACATCCGCGAGCGACACATGGGCGCGCTCCACGAGATCGAGGATGAGCACGGCATCCAGATAAGCCTCGAGGAGAGCTCTGACATCCACCAGGAGCGCTACACCCTGATCGCGCGACCCGCCGACAGCGACGAGGAGAACGGCAAGGACGAGATCGTCGTGGTCGGCAAGCGTTTCAGCGGCGCTGAGCTCGACGAGACACCCGCGCCGAAGCCGAGTCGCCGCCGCACACGCGGAGGGCGGGGTCGAAAGGCAACCACGGCGGAGGAGCCCGCCTCCGAGGTGACCGAGGAGGACGAGACCTCCGAGCAGCCCGAGATCCCCGCGGAGGAGGACGAGGCTCAGGCGCCACGTCGCTCCTCGCGTCGGCGCCGTGGCAGCCGCGGCGGCCGAAGACGCCGCGCCGCCACCGAGAGGAAGGCCGAGGCCGGGGTCGAGGCCACGGCCGAGGCTGCGGCCGAGGGCGATGAGCCCGAGGACCTGCCCGTGGAGGAGCACTCCGAGGAGATGGCCCCCCCAGTGGATGACGAGGTCTCATCGATCCTCGCCATGGAGTCGCTCTCGGGCCGGCTGGCTCACGCGCAGGAGGAGGAGGTCGCCGAGGAGACCCCCAGAAAGAGATCAAGCCGCCGCCGGCCGCGCGGTGGCCGGGGTCGCCGCCGTGTCCGCTTCGACGAGCCCGTGGCTGCGGAGGAGGTCTCTGAGGCTGAGGCGTCCATCCCCGTTCCTGAGGGGAGTCCCGCCCCACCGGAGATCTCCGCCCCCGAGGCCGAAGACGACTTCCGGCCGGTGGAGGAGTACCTCGACGAGACACCGGAGGGCGAGGAGCCCAGGCCGGAGGCCCCCGTGAAGAGAAGGGCCGCGGCGAAGAGAAAAGCCGGGGCGAAAACCAAGGCCACCACGGCGAAAAAGAAAACCGCGACCAGGAGAAAAGCCGCGTCGAAGACCAAGGGGACAGCCGCGAAGAAAACCGCGTCGAAGAGGGCGACAAGGCGCAGAGCCTCAGCCACCAGCGCCCCCGAGGAGTGAGGAGCGGTGCCGTCGGCCAGGGACTTTGTTCACCTCCACCTGCACAGCGAGTACAGTCTGCTCGACGGGGCGAATCGTCTCCCCGCGATGTGCGGACGCGTGCGGGAGCTGGGCATGGAGGCGGTGGCCCTCACCGACCATGGCAACATGTTCGGTGCCCTGGCCTTCCAGAGCGAGGCTCGCAGGGCGGGCATCCACCCGATCATCGGGTGCGAGGTCTACGTCTCTCCCACCGACCGCAGTGACCGCGGCCCCGGTGCACAGCGCCGGACCAACCACCTCCTCCTGCTGGCCAGGGACGCGACGGGGTACCGCAATCTCTGCAAGCTGACCTCGATCGGGTGGCTCGAGGGGCACCACTACAAACCGCGGATCGACTGGGAGGCGCTCGTGGAGCACCACGAGGGCCTGATCTGCTCGACCGCCTGCATCAAGGGCTGCGTTCCCCAGGCCCTCATTCAGGAGCGCGAGAGCGAGGCCGAGGCGCTGGCCGCGCAGTATCGCGACCTCTTCGGGCCGGACAGCTACTACCTCGAGCTTCAGGACCATGGCCTCCCCGAGCAGCACCGGGCCAACCGCGGCCTGATCGAGATCTCCAGGCGCCTGGGGATCGGGCTGATCGCCACCAACGACGCCCACTACCTCTGCCGCGAGAGTGCGCCTCATCAGGACGCCGCGCTGTGCATCGCCACGCGCCGCAGGCTCTCGGACCCCGAGCGCCTGCGCTTCCGCAGCGACCAGTTCTACGTCAAGGACCCGCAGGAGATGTGGGCGCTCTTCGGCGAGCACCCCGAGGCGCTTCTCAACACCGTGAAGATCGCCGAGATGTGCTCGGCCGAGATCGAGACGGGCACCTATCACCTGCCCGCGTTCCAGTGCCCCGAGGGCGTCACCGAGGAGCAGCACCTGCGCGCGCTCGTCTTCGAGGGGCTCGAGAGGCGCTTCGGCGGGCTGCGCGACGAGGTGCGCGAGCGGGCCGAGTACGAGCTGCGCGTCATCCACGACATGGGCTTCGAGGCCTACTTCCTCATCGTCTGGGACTTCGTCAAGTTCGCCAAAGACCGTGGCATCCCGGTCGGCCCCGGCCGAGGGTCCGCCGCCGGATCGATCGTCTCCCATGCGCTCGGCATCACCGAGCTCGACCCCCTCGAGCACGGGCTGCTCTTCGAGCGCTTCCTCAACCCCGGGCGCCGCTCGATGCCCGACATCGACATCGACTTCTGCTTCGAGCGCCGCGGCGAGGTGATCGACTACGTGCGGCGCAAGTACGGCCCCCGGTGTGTGGCGCAGATCATCACGTTCGGGACGCTCAAGGCGAAGGCGGCCATCCGCGACGTCGGCCGGATTCTCGACGTGCCCATCCCAGAGGTCGATCGCCTGGCCAAGATGGTGCCCGGCGGCCCCGATGTGACCTTCGAGAAGGCGTTCGAGAGGGCCCCGGAGCTCCGCGAGATCGCCGCGGGCGAGGAGCACCGCCAGCTCTTCGAGATCGCCCAGGCCCTCGAGGGCACGATCCGGCACGCCTCCACCCACGCCGCCGGAATCGTGATCTCCGACCGCGATCTGACCGATCGCCTGCCGCTCTACAAGGCGCCCGACTCGGACGACATCGCCACCCAGTTCACGATGAACGAGGTCGAGGAGATCGGCCTCCTCAAGATGGACTTCCTCGGGCTCAAGAACCTCACGATCATCGAGAACTGCCTGAGGCAGCTCCGGCGCGATGGCACCGAGATCCGGTGGGAGGAGATCCCCCTCGACGACGCCGCCACCTACGAGATGATCAGCCGCGGCGACACGCACGGCGTCTTCCAGCTGGAGTCCTCGGGCATGCGCAACCTCCTGCGCGAGGTCCGGCCATCGAACTTCAGCGACCTGACCGCCATGCTCGCCCTCTACCGCCCCGGCCCGCTCGAGAGCGGCATGGCCAAGTCGTTCGCCCGCCGCAAGCACGGCCTCGAGAAGATCTCGTTCGACCACCCGGCGTTCGAGCCGATCCTGCGCGAGACCTACGGCGTCATCCTCTACCAGGAGCAGGTGATGCTGATCGCCCGCGAGCTGGCGGGCTTCTCGATGGCTGACGCCGACAACCTGCGCAAGGCGATGGGCAAGAAGATCAAGGCGCTGATGAAGCAGGAGGGGGTCAAGTTCGTCCGCGAGGCGGTGGCCCACGGGGCCTCACCGACGCTGGCCGCGCAGGTCTGGGATCAGATCGAGACCTTCGCCGGCTACGGGTTCAACAAGAGCCACTCGGCCGCCTACGCCGTGATCACCTATCGCACGGCCTATCTCAAGGCCCATCACCCCATCGAGTACATGGCCGCCCAGCTGACCAACGAGATCAGCGGCTCGAACGCCACCGAGGCGATCGCCAAGTATCTCGCCGTCTGCCGCGAGATGGGCATCCGCATCCTGCCGCCCGACGTCAACGAGTCCTTCGTCGACTTCACCGTCGTCGGCGACTCGATCCGCTTCGGACTCGAGGCGATCAAGAATGTCGGCCACGGGGCCGCCCGCGCCATCGTCGAGGCGCGCGAGAGCGGCGGGCCCTTCGAGTCGATCCAGGACCTGTGCGAGCGCGTCGACCTCCAGCGCGTCAACGCCAAGGCGATCGAGTGCCTCATCAAGACGGGGGCCCTCGACGAGGTCACCGGCCTGAGGCGAAGCCAGCTGATGGCGATGCTCTCCGAGGTGCTGGAGATGGCCAATGCCCTCGCCCGCGAGCGCGAGAGCGGGCAGGTGTCGCTCTTCGGCGATATGGAGGACGAGGCGCTCAAGCCCACACGCCTCAAGCCGCCCGACATCCCCGAGTGGTCTGAGCGGGAGCGGCTCGACCACGAGCAGGAGCTCCTGGGGCACTACATCACCGGCCATCCGCTCGATCGCCCCGCCGCACTCCTCGCGGGGGCCGACCTCGTCGCCACCACTGAGATCGCCGATCTGCCCAACCGCGCCCGCGCGGACATGCTCGTCCTGATCCGGTCGATCCGGGCGATCACGACCAAACGGGGCCAGAACATGGCCTTCCTCACGGTCGAGGACACCGAGGGCACCGCCGACATCGTCGTCTTCTCCGATCTCTATGCGAAGCAGCACGGCCTTCTGGCGGCCGACCGGCCCCTCTGGATCCGGGGGCACGTCGAAGTGCGACAGAACCGCACCAATGGGAAGAGCGTGATCGCCGATGAGATTCTCACCCCGGAGGAGGCAGCCCCCAGGGTCCAGCGGTGGCACACCGTCACCCTGCCCTGTCCCGCCGAGGTCACGAACGATGTGCAGCAGTGCCTGCACCGTCTGCGCGCCGTGCTTCACAGGCACCAGGGCAACTTCAACGTGCGCCTGCGCGTTGAGACACCCGAGGGTCCGGTGGAGATGAGCACCCGGCTTCAGGTCTCACCGAGCCCGGAGCTCGACCTGGCGCTCGAGGCGATCCGCCGCGAGATGATCGCGGCGATGCCCCCGCCGGGGGACTCGGATCCTTTGACAACGGATGATTGAGACGGCTCAATGCCGTCCGAGCCCGACGAGTGAGGTGACGCCGCCATGAGCCTGGCTGTTCTCGATTTCGAGAAGCCCCTGTACGAAAGGATCGACGCGCTCGAGGCCCTGCGCGCCAAGAGGCGCCCGACGCAGGCCGACCGCGCCAAGATCCACGCCCTGGAGGGTGAGATCGAGACCCTCCGCCAGGAGACCTATGCGAATCTCTCGCCCTTCCAGCGGATCAAGATCGCCAGGCACATGGCGCGCCCGCGCAGCCTCGACTACGTCGAGACGCTGTTCGAGGACTGGATCGAGGTCCACGGCGACCGCGGCTTCGCCGACGACAAGGCGGTCATCGCCGGCTACGCCCGCTTCGAGGGGCGGCCCGTCACCATCATCGGCCAGCAGAAGGGCAAGGACACGCGCGAGAACCTCGAGCGCAACTTCGGCATGATGCATCCCGAGGGCTACCGCAAGGCGCTGCGCATCATGAGGAACGCCGCGAAGTTCGACATGCCGATTTTCATCTTCATCGACACCCCCGGCGCCTACCCCGGCATCGGCGCCGAGGAGCGAGGCCAGGCTGAGGCGATCGCGCGCAACCTCCTCGAGATGGCCCGCTTGCCCGTCCCCATCATCTGCACGGTGATCGGCGAGGGCGCCAGCGGCGGCGCGCTCGGCATCGGCGTGGGCGACCGCCTGCTGATGCTCGAGAACTCATGGTACTGCGTCATCTCGCCCGAGGGGTGTGCGTCGATTCTCTTCCGCGACGCGAGCCACGCTCCCCGCGCGGCCGAGGCGCTCAAACTCTCCGCCCCCGATCTCCTGGAGCAGGGGATCGCCGACGAGATCATCCCCGAGCCGCTCGGAGGCGCGCACCGCGACTTCGAGACCACCGCCGAGAATGTGCGCAAGGCCCTGAGCCGCAACCTCCGCCTGTTCGAAGGCAAGAGCGGTGAGACGCTCGTCAACGAGCGATACGAGCGCTACCGCAGGATCGGCGTTTTCGAGGAGGGGTGAGAGATCTCCACAGGATCGTGCCGGAATTCCCATTCCGGCACACAGCGCGGGCAATGACCAAGCAGGTGAAGACACTGAGATCGGTGGAAAGAATGCGTCCCTCTCTCAGCCCCGGGTCACGTCGACCTCCAACGAAAAGAGCCCCGGATGGGGCGAGACAGAGAACACCGTGTCGCCCCTCCGGGGCTTGGTGATCTTTTGGGTGATCATTTTCCAGGGGCGTCGCCCTGCCTTCGCTGCGCTTCGGCGGGCTCTGCCCCTGGCTACAGTCGGTTTCACAACCTCAAATCCGGGCTTTCACGGTTCTTGCCGGGGGCAAGAACAGCCGCCTCCGCCAAAGCAGCCGAACA
>JAFGKF010000380.1 GCA_016928695.1 Candidatus Sumerlaeota bacterium
ATTTGAGGTGACCGTTTTCCAGGGGCGTTGCCCCTGGCTATATTATGGCGCGCCTCCGGCGCTTGGGAGGTTTCTATATCCACATCGGAGCCACGGAGAGATTTCTGTATTCACATCGAAGCCACGGAGTGGCGAGATAACATAGCCAGGGGCAACGCCCCTGGGAGAGGGCGACGCCCCAGGACAACGCCCCCCTTCTCTCCCAAGCCCCGGATGGGGCGAAATTCACCCCATGATCAAGCCACACGTCTCCGTGATCAGTACTGGCTCGGCATCTCATCTCACTCCGTGTCAATCTGCGCGCGCTGCAGCTTGCCGGAGAAGTCGACGTAGACGCTCTTCCACTCGGAGAACATGTCGAGGACGGTGTGGCTCGACTCGCGGTGGCCGTTGCCGGTGCCCTTGACGCCGCCGAACGGGAGCTGGATCTCGGCGCCGATCGTCGGGCCGTTGATGTACGTGATCCCCGCCTCGATGTCGCGGATCGCCTGGAACGCGCGATTGACGTCCTTCGTGTAGATCGAGGAGGAGAGGCCGAAGTGCGACTGATTGATGTACTTGATGGCCTGGTCGAACGAGCTGACGACAGAGACCGACAGCACCGGCCCGAAGATCTCCTCCCAGAAGATCCGCATCTTCGGCGTGACGTTGTTGAAGATGGTTGGCTCGATGAAGCTGCCCCGTGCGTATCGGCCGCGGCGCAGCGGTTTGCCGCCGAGGATCAGGTCGGCGCCGTCCTCCTCCTGCCCGATGCGGATGTACTCGAGGATGTCCGCCTGGGCCGTCTTGTTGATGACCGGCCCCATCTGGGTCTTCGGGTTGAGGCCGTTGCCGACGCGGAGCGATTTCGCCGCGCGCACCAGCATCCGGGTGAACTTGGCCGCGATCTTTTTGTGGAGGATCAGGCGCGAGGTCGCCGTGCACCGCTGCCCGCTCGTCCCGAACGCGCCCCACAGGGCGCCCTGCAGCGCGAGGTCGAGATCGGCGTCGTCCATCACGATCTGGGCGTTCTTTCCACCCATCTCCAGCGAGACCTTCTTGTTGAGGCGGCCGCAGATCTCGGCGATCTGTGAGCCGACCGACGTCGAGCCGGTGAAGGAGACCGCACGCACGTCGGGGTGCTCACACAGCGGCACGCCCACCTGGCCACCGGAGCCGCAGACGACGTTGTAGCAGCCCGCGGGCAGCCCCGCCTCCTCGAGGATCTCGCCGAAGCGCACCACCGTGGCCGGCGTGTCGGTCGCGGGCTTGATGACCACCGTGTTCCCGCAGACGAGGGCGGGGAAGACCTTCCACGTCGGGATCGCCAGCGGGAAGTTCCAGGGTGTGATCATGCCGCAGACACCGACGGGCTGCCGGATGGAGAAGCCCGACTTGTTGGGCAGCTCGCAGGGGACGGTGTCCCCGAACATGCGGCGCCCCTCGCCCGCCATGTAGTAGGCGGTGTCGATGCCCTCCTGCACGTCGCCGCGGGTCTCGTCGAGGATCTTGCCCATCTCCCGCGTCTCGAGCTCGGCGAGCTGCTCCTTGTATTTCACCAGCAGATCGCCCGCGCGCTTGAGGATCTCACCGCGCTTCGGCGCGGGGACGAGGCGCCAGGACTCGAAGGCCTTCTTCGCGGCGCGGACAGCCGCGTTGACCTCGGCCTTGCCCGACTTCGGGAAGATGCCGATCACGTCGGACCGGTCCGCCGGGTTGATGTTCTTGAAAGTCCCCTGGGACCCCTCTTTGATCCGCTCGCCGTTGATCAGGTTGCAGAATCGTTTCGCCATCGTTACTCTCCTTCGCGCGGGTGCCTGCCGCGTCAGTGACGCTGAGAAATCTGGAGTGTGAGAGGAGCCCTGTCAACACCGGTGGTGACCCCGAAAGGTGATCTGCGCGTCGATCCGCTCGCCCGGCGCCTGGCCGAGAGCCTGAGGCGTGAGCAATGGCTGCGACCGGAGGCGTCGGTGCTCGTCGGCGTCTCTGGTGGGGGCGACTCCGTCGCGCTGCTCTGTCTGGTCCACGCCCTGGCGCCCGAGAACCGCTGGCGGCTCGAGGTTTTTCACGCCAACCACGGCCTGCGCGGCGATGCCGCCGACCGTGCCGAGACGCTCGTGCGCGAGATGGCCGAGTCCCTGGGGCTGACGCTGTCGGTCCGGGCACTCGATATTGAGCGGAAAACGCGCCACCGCTCCTTCGAGGAGGTTGCCCGGGCCGCGCGCCTGGAGGCGCTCTGCGAGGTCTGCCGCGAGCGCGGCATCGACGCCGTCGCCCTGGCGCACACGCGCGACGATCTGGCCGAGACCGTGCTCCACCGCGCCCTCCGCGGAACGGGCCTGGCCGGACTGGCCGCCATGCGCCCCGCCACTGAGGTCGAGGGGATCCGTCTCATCCGCCCGCTGCTGGGCGAGACGCGCGAGGGGCTGCGCCTCTTCCTGCGCGACCACCAGATCCCGTGGGACGAGGACGAGACCAACACGAGCCCCGTCTCGACGCGCAATCGCATCCGCCACACCGTGCTTCCCCTGCTGCGCCGCGAGATCAATCCCCGCGCCGATGAGGCGTTGGCGCGCTTGGCCGAGCACGCGGCGCAGGACGATGCCCAGCTCGAGGCAGACGTCGACGCGCAGCTCACGAAGATGAAC
>JAFGKF010000076.1 GCA_016928695.1 Candidatus Sumerlaeota bacterium
CCCCAGCCCCCGGTATCCCATGCAGCGCAGGAGGCGCAGGGGTGGGTCACAATCTACCTGCACTGTTCCAGGGTTCGACCTGAAGACAGTGGACTTCGGATCCCGGTGGGTGGTAGCATCTGATCTTTGGAGCTGGGAGAGCATGGCAAAGGCACAGCACGATCAATTCTTCAATCGGGAGCTGAGCTGGCTCGCGTTCAACAACCGCGTTCTCCACGAGGCCCTCGACGAGCGCACCCCCCTGCTGGAGCGGCTCAAGTTCGTCTCCATCGTCGAATCGAATCTCGACGAGTTCTTCATGAAGCGGGTGGGCGGACTCAAGCGCCAGCTCAGCGCGGGCGTCCGCTCACCCTCACTGGACGGCCGCTCGCCCAGCGAGCAGCTGGCCGAGATCCGCCGTCTTGTCATCGAGATGGTGGGCAGGCAGCAGAGCTGTCTCATCGAGGAGCTCCTGCCCCGCCTCGGCGCAGAGGGCTATCGATTCCTCGACCACGGAAGCCTCTCCCACCGAGATGTCGCACATGTCCGTGATTTCTTCACCCGGCACCTGCCAGTCTTCACCCCACTGGGTGTCGATCCCGGGCACCCCTTCCCCAACCTCTCGAACCTGAGCCTCTCACTCGCGGTTCGCCTGATCGTCAGGGGCAATGGGGAGCAGTATGCCCGGGTCAAGATCCCGTCCAACCTGCCGCGCTGGGTGCCGCTCACCAAGCCGAATCAGTGGGTTCCCCTCGAGCAGGTGGTCGCACACAACCTCGAGCAGCTCTTTCCCGGCACCGAGATCCTGGAGGCCTGTCCCTTCCGCATCACACGCAACGCCGATCTGGAGCGCAACGAGGAGGAGGCGGAGGATCTGCTGGAGCTGATCGCCGAGGAGCTCCGCGGCCGGCGTGTGGCCCCCGTGGTCCGCGTCGAGGTGGCGCGGGTGATGAGTCAGAGGCTGCGGGAGTGGCTGTGCGAGTCCCTGGAGGTGAAGGAGGAGGATGTCTACGAGATCCCCGGCCTTCTCAACGTCGGTGATCTCATGTCGATGACCGAGCTCGAGATCCCCCATCTCCAGTGGCCCCCCCAGATCGCCGTGACGCACCCGCGTCTCAGGGCACTCGACGAGCCCGACTCGGACAGGAACTTCTTCCAGATCATCCGCGAGGGCGACATCCTCGTTCACCACCCCTATCACTCCTTCGCGACGAGCGTGCTGCGGTTCCTCGAGATGGCGGCGGAGGACCCGAAGGTTCTCGCGATCAAGCAGACGCTCTACCGCACCGCCAAGAGATCACCGATCATCAAGGCGCTGGTCCGCGCGGCGGAGAACGGCAAGCAGGTCGTGGTGCTCGTCGAGATCAAGGCCCGCTTCGACGAGGCGAACAACATCGAGTGGGTCAAGATCCTGGAGAATGCGGGAGCCCATGTGGCCTATGGACTCGTCGGGCTCAAGACCCACAACAAGACCATCCTCGTGGTCCGGCAGGAGGAGATCGGTCTGCGGAGCTACTGCCACATCGGAACCGGGAACTACCACACGGGGACAGCGAGACTCTACACCGATCTCGGGCTCTTCACCTGCGAAGAGACGACCTGCGCCGAGCTTGTCCACCTCTTCAACTTCCTGACGGGGCACTCCCGCTACCGCGCATACCGCCGCCTGCTCGTCGCCCCCTTCAACATGCGTGCGAGATTCCTCGAGATGATCGACCGCGAGATCGAGAAGCACACACCTGAGGAGCCGGGCCGAATCATCGCCAAGATGAACCAGGTCGAGGACCGCGAGATCATGCTCAGACTCCACAGGGCCTCGAAAGCCGGTGTGCAGATCGACCTGATCATCCGCGGATTCTGCTGTCTCCGCCCAGGGCTCCCGGGCGTCACTGAGAATATCCGGGTGATGAGCGCGATCGGACGCTTTCTCGAGCACACACGGATCTTCTACTTCCGCAACGGCGGTGAGGAGGAGTACTACATCGGCTCCGCCGACTGGATGTATCGAAACCTCGATCGCCGCGTGGAGGCGACCACGCCGGTCTCCGATCCCACACTGCAGGCCCAGCTGCGCGACATTCTCGATGCGCATCTGAGGGATCGAAGGCAGACCTGGGATCTCCAGCCCGACGGCACCTATGTGCAGCGCTCTCCCGAGGAGCCGGAGGATGAGGGCGTTCAGGCCAAGCTGATGCAGAGCCTCGTGACAGGCTGAGTCACTCTCCACCCGCTCCACTGTGCCAGGGACATCTCCGGCGCTCTGCGCCATGCGGCGGGCCCCAGAGGGGGCCCGCCGCTGCTCTCACAGTGATGGGGTGCCCGGATGGCTCTCAGTCACTGGAGAACACCGTCAGCTCCGCCGGGATGGTGAACAGCTGATTCGAGGTCATCGGCAGAGCACTTCCCCCCTCGTCTGGAGGACTCACCATGATGTCCATCTGAATCGGAATCGCCTCGCCGGCTTCAGAGTCGACGGCGGCGGTCCAGCGGACCTCGGTCGTGCCAAGCGCAGGGACCTGAAGATCCAGAATCTCGAGGTCGGTGGAGGTGCTGCCGGAGGCATTGCCCCCACCGGCGTCGGTGACGGTCAGCCCATGGGTGTCCGTGGGAATTGTGCCCGTGACGTCGACGCCCGTCGCCAGCTGGTTGGCGCTGTTGACGAGAGTCAGGGTGTACTCGATCGTGTCGAGCGGCATCAGATCACCGCTGTTGACATCCTCCGCCGCGAGAGTCGAGCCCGAGTCGAAGGAGATGACAACGACCAGTCCCGCGGTGTCGCTGAATATGTCGCCGGTGCCGCCCTCCGCGGCGGAGGCGACTTCACCGTCGACCGTGATGAACTCCCCGCCGACCAGATCCGCCCGCGCCTGCACCTCCCAGACCAGGGTGATGGTGGTCTCCGGGCTGACGACGATGTCCTCCACCCGAAGCAGGGTGGGGGAGGAGGCATCTGTTCCCCCGGCGATGTCGATGAGCGCGAGCGACTCCGTGTCGGTGTCGAGCTCCGCCGAGACCACAATCCCCGTGGCGTGAGCCGCAGAGGAGTTCTCAATCTGCAGGGCGTGGCGAACCATGTCACCGGGCAGGAGCTCACCGCCATCGAGATCCTCCGAGGAGACAGTCGCCGACAGCGTGGGGAAGCTCAGGAGCGTCAGACCATCGACACCGGTGGAGCCGATCCCCATCGCGGTGGAAGAGCCGGTGAGGAGGGGGGCGAAGGTCCCAGAGGTGGCGCCGAGAGTCCCTCCGAGGGTGGTCGGCATGAAATAGAAGACATCCTCATCGAGAGCGGTGAGATCCTCGGGACTGCCGATGGTGCCCGTCACAGTGGTCTCCGCGATGCTCAGGAGAAAGCTCCCCGCGGGGACAATCTCATCGCCGACTGCGAAATCCTGCCCCGTCAGATGGACCGCCTCGATGCTCTCGTTGGGGGGGCCGGGCCAGTTCAGATCCTCATCACTGCCCCGGAGGAGAGCCTGACCGGTGACGAACGATCCCTGCGTCAGATTGCCATAAAGTGTCGGGCGGAAGAGCACCACATCGCTCGCCCGCGCACCGATGATCGTGGGGATCTCATTGAAGGAGAGCAGGATATCCCCCGCGAAGAGATCCACGCCCCCCACGGTGATGTCCTGCTCCACCAGGCAGACCGCATCGACATCGTCGGAGTCGAGGACGGTGTGCAGACTGACATCGCTGCCATCGAAAAACCGCAGCCACTGGCCTGCGGTGTAGTCCCCCGGCTGGTCGGGGATGAAGAGAACCACATCCTCATCACCCGCTCCGATGGGCAGACCGGTGGTGCCGACGAGCACCAGGCTGTCGACATCGAAGGAGACCAGCACGCTGCCCGCAGGGATCGAAATGGTGGTTCCAGACTGAGCGGGCACCTCCATGGGGCGGAGAAAGTAGTGAAGGGCGTCCACGTTGGCCGCCTCGACCGCCGATCCCCAGATCGAGAGATCGAGAAACGGCGAGGCCTGATAGGAGCCCGTGGTGCCACCCGACTCGGCCGCCGTCACATCGAAGAGAACGGCGTCCTCATCGCCGACCGCTCCCACTGTGGGCAGTGTCGTCGACCCTGACAGAGAGAGAAAGACATCCTGCGTCGGAGCCGCACTCAGGCTGGAGATGAATGCGAAGAAGAGGATAAAAAGAGCCTGAGAGCGCATCTGCGCTCACCTCCCATCCGAAGTCCGCCCAGGTCACAACCATGAGCCGCGAGGGATCACGGCGACCTCCCTGAGGGCTTGGAGCTTCAGATGCGAGAGAGCGAAGAACGTCAGAGGAAGGCGTCAGCGCCTCTCAGGGCATCCTCTGTCAACCAGACTTCTCAGCGAAGCTCAATATTTTGAAGCATCTGAGGGTGCGCTGTGTGCGATTTTTTTAACAGTGTCTCAAACGGGAAACACCGCGAGGCATCGATAAATAAAGGAGTTAGGGGCCGGTGCCTGAGAAAGCACTTGAGGCCTCCGGCGCGCCTCAGATCAGCTGCATTCTCCTGGGAAAACCCTTGGGGAAGCCTCGCTGCAACTCAGTCAGCGGTGAAAATCGCGAGTTCGACCGGGATGCTGGCATTCGGATTGGAGGCCAATCCATACACGGCGAACCCCTCATTTGTGAAGGGAGTGACCAGGCCGGTGATCACGGTCGAATTCGCGGTCACGCTGGCGGGGAACTCGTCGTGGAAGTCGAGGGCTTCCGAGAGACTCAGGCGCTGCACCAGCCGCATCTGGCTTCTCGCGCCCAGCTCTCCGTCGAGCTCCACGATGTCCCCTGATCCCGGGAAGTCGAGGAACTCAATGGTGATCTCCACGGGCGTCGGGATGTCAGTGCTCGCCTCGAGGGTGAAGATGCAACCACTCGAGGGCGGGAAGCCATAGCGCTCGAAGATGTTGGACTCTCGAAGGGTGACGATGATCCCCTCAGGGGCCTCCACGTAGCCGGGGAAGACGATCTGGTGCTCTGTGTAGAGACCATTGAGACCCACGGTGAGAATGGCCTCACCAGGCTCCCCACTCAGGCGGGCAGCGGCTCCACCACCAGCCCCTCCCCCCGACTCCTCGATGATGATGGAGCGATCGTCGACAGTGTCCAGAGGCAGGGTGGCAAAGATGCTCGGTGACGTGTCGAGGCCAAGCGGGTCTGTGCTGGGCATGGGAGCGGTCACGGTGTCCGCCACGGGGTCGACGATCTGGAGACCCGGCAGGGGAGTGGCCTGGAGCAGGCCTCCCCCCAGGTCCTCGATCTGATGGATGCGCATGGCCATCTCATCACCGCCCTCGCCATTGTGCAGGTCGTGGACGGTGTATCCGAGGGTCAGCGTCGAGTCGGTGTTGAGGAAATCCAGATTGCCGGGGCTGAGCTCGACCGCGTTGACAAGCCCCGTGGAGAGTGTGGGGACACTGAGTGAGAAATACTCTGTGCTGCCCAGAGCACCGGGTGCGATGGCCAGCGAGTGCTCGATGTAGACGGCATCGGAGGAGACGACCACGCTGACCGTGCCCCCGGCGGGGCCGATGGCCACCGTGCCCGAGGGGATCATGGCGAACTGGACATCGCGCGGCGAGGAGGCGGACACAGGGGTCCCGGTCGAGCTGTCGATGATGTCACCGGGCTCAATCGTCGCCGACACATCGACCGCGGTGCTGCCGGTGCCGGAGCCGGGGACAGTGAGGCTCGCCCCCGCACCCAGCGTCAGCGTGATGTGCGTGGGATTCATGGGATTGGAGGAGGCCGAGAAGGCCCCGAGCGAGTCCCCGGGCTCTGACAGCGAGATGTCGTCAGACTCCAGCGTCCCCGCCAGTGTCACCGGCTGATCGAAGACCAGGACGAGCTCATCGCTCGCCGAGACGCCGAGGGGCATGGCCCCATCGACGTGGATCACCTGGGCGATGGTCGGCGGCGGCCCCTCCACCGATGTCATCAGCGACTGAGTCGAATCGATGACCAGGATGTCGCCATCATCGAGCACGGCGATGCTCTGGGGCGAGGTGATCTCCAGCGAGGCGCCCACGGGAAGAGTGGGGACAAGTGCATTGGCTGTGCCGTCCCGCTCGAGCTGATGCAGGGCCGATGCGGCACCCGCCGCATTGGCGATCCAAAGGGTGCCGCTGGGTGAGACCTCGATGTCGCGGGGCGCGGTGAACGTGATGGGATTGAGGGAGAAGCTCCCCAGCCCGACCGATCCATCCAGGGACCGATGGCGGACGCTGAGGCTGGAGGCGTCGACCGCCCACAGTGTGCTGTCGGGGTCGAGGGCGATCGCTGTGATCTGAGTCGCTCCGATGTCTGTCGCCTCGAACGAGCCGATGGTGCTCGAGGCATCGGGCGCAAGGATCTGGACAGTCGAGTTGACCGAGTCTGTCAGATAGATCAGCCCGCTGGGGGCGATGTCGATGTCGCTGATGTCACTGCCCCAGGGCGTGTGATCGAATGAGAAGAGGCTCGCCGAGGCATCGGCGGAGAGTCGGTGCACCCGATGCGTGGTGGCGTCGACGACCCAGGCGTTGCCGTACGGATCACGGGTGACACCCACGACACCGGTGAGCCCCAGGCCCACATTTTCACAGAAGGCGATCTCGGACGGTGTGCCGGTCGCCACGCCGGCGACCGTGTGGTGATGGAGGGTGGCCGAGTCGCCGTCGATGGTCCAGAGAGTGGTGTCCGGGCAATCGCCCAGACCGCGCGGCTCGACGACGCCCAGGCCGCTGAGATCGACGAATCCAAGCAGACTCCCGCTGGCGGAGAGGTGATAGAGCAGCGGTGAATCGCTCTCGCTGACCCAGAGCGTGCCGTCACCAGCCACGGCCACTCCCTGAGGCGAGAAGATGCCCAGCCCCAGCGTGGAGATGGACGACTCCAGCGAGGTGCCATCGGACTTGATCTCGCAGAGGGACATGAGCCCGTCGAAACCGTCGACGACCAGCAGGTTCCCTGAGGCGAGCAGATCGACCCCCAGCGGATCGGAGAGCCCCAGGGCACCGAGGTCGATCACGGGCACGCTGGCGGCGGCGGTGCCATCCGCCTCGCGGTGCCAGATCTTCAGACCCGCATTGTCGACAATGTGCAGTGAAGAGTCCGCGGCCAGGGCGACCCCGGTGGGCTCGTTCGCCCCGAAATCGCCGGTCGTGATCGTCCCGAGAATCTCGGAGCCATCGGCGCTGAGGTGCACCACTTGACGGGCACCGGAGTCCACAATCCAGAGTGTGTCGTCGGTGGCGACGGCGACATCCCTCGGGGCGTCATGGGCCAGGGGGATCTGACTCAGCGCGTCACCGGGCTCCGCGGATGCCCGCGGCATTGCGATGGCGACCCATGCGATTGCGATGAGCCAGCGAAATCGTCTCGTTCTCATTGGTCTGCCACCTCACTGAGCATTCTCTGAAGGAGAGGGATCGGGTGTCGCTCGAGCACCCGGCTCGCGCGGCGAAGATGACGCCGTCTCTCTCTCGCACGGCCCGAGCGCGTGGCCGCATCGGCGTGGGCCAGGAGGATCTGCACCCCCTCGCGCCGCTCGTCCGACGCACGGGCGACACGGCTGGCTTGCCTCAGCGACAGCGCCGCCTCGCCGGTGCGACCCAGGGCGATCTCGGCCTGGGCACGCAGCCGCAGGGCACTGGCCTGCTCGTCACCTCCCCCTGCGCTCTCGATGGCCCGGAGGGCGAGGTCCGAGGCCTTGAGGGCTCTCTCGCAGTCCCCTGTCGACAGGGCCCAGCGGGCCCGGAGCAGCAGGGCATGGACTTTGACACTGTGGTCGTTGGACTCGCTCCCGAGGGCCTCCGCCTGCTCGATGAGCCGCGCGACGGGCTCGGGATCCCCCTGGTGAATATGCGACCAGGCCAAGTTGATCAGTGCCAGGGCATGGGCGACGCTGTCGGGCATGCGACGGCACTCCTCGATCACCATGCGGAAGTGACGCATCGCCTCCGGCTGGTTGTCGAGCCACTGAAGCAGTTGGCCCGCGTTGATGTGGTTGGCCAGCACCGCGCGGTGATGGCCGATCTCATGGGCGAGCCGAAGAGCCTCGACGTACACGGTGAGTGCGCGGTCGAGCTCCAGGAGGCGCTCGAGGACGATGCCCAGATTGTTGAGTGTGGCGACGAGATTGCGGTGATCCCCCATCCTGCGCCGAAGTGCCGCGGCCCTCTCGATGGGCGCGAGAGCCTCCCGGGGCTGACCGAGATTGAGCAGGCAGATCCCCCGGTTGTTGAGTGCGCTGGCCAGGGTCTCATCGTCGCCGAGTCGTGCGGCCACTCTCTCCGCCCCCTGCAGAAGGCGCATCGCCTCCTCCAGGGAACCCTGGGCGCGCAGTGCCACTCCCAGTGCCACCTGGCACAGCATCTCCTCCCTCTCCCAGTCGGGCCGAGTGCTGGCCGATGAGCGGCGCCGCCGACAAAGTGCCAGGGCCTCGCGATGCGTGGCGATGGCCTCGCTCAGATGCCCATGCTGTCGCTCCGTCTCGCCCAGGGCCCGGAGGATGGGGATCCTGAGGATCTCCCTGCCCGCGTGTTGAGCGAGCTCCTCCGAGGCGCGCCGGAGAGTCTCGCACGCCGGGGCCAGCTCGCCTCGCAGTCTCTCCATCTGGCCCGTGCGAAGGGCGACCCAGGCCTGCATCTCCACCGTGTCCCCGAGGCGATGGCCGTGGTTGAGCAGGATCCGCCTCAGGCTCTCGAGGTGAGCCTCGGCGCTCTCGTGGGCGCTGAGGTGAAGTGCCTGCTCGGCGGCGCAGCGGAGGTGCTCGACGGCTCTCTCGGGCTGATCGGAACAGGTGAAATGATGAGACAGAAGATCGGACACATCGTCGAGATGATCGCGGTGGAGATCCTCGAGGATCTCCCCGATTCGACCATGGAGATGACGCCGCTGCCCCTCGAGAAGGGTCGAGAGAACCACCTCTTGAATGATGGCGTGCCGGAATGTCAGGGCCGGTTCGGTGGACGTCTCGGATCTCGTGAGGAAATGCGCGTCGACCAGGGTCTGCATCTGGGAGTCAGACTGCCCGTTCGTCTCCGCCAGCTGCTCCAGCGATCTGCAGGGGATCTCCGCCCCGATGACGGCGGCACACTGGAGAAAGTGCCTTGTCTCGCGGCTGAGTCGATGAATCCGATCCTCGATGATCTCTCTGCCCGACGTGGGCATCGCCGCCATCCGGGCCTCCTCACCGAGGAGCAGCGTGCCACTGCGTGAGGGCACCAGCGCTCCGCGGTCCCAGAGCAGATGGGTGGCCTCCTCAAGAAAAAGCGGAACGCCCTGCGTGCTCTCGCTCAATCGCTGAGCGAGGCCTGCGGGCAGAGCTTGGGAGGGGTCGATGACCTGCCGGAGAAACGCCTTCGTCTCCATGCGACCCAGCGGGCGGAGGTGAATATCGCGCCGGGCGGTCTGTGCGGGCCAGATGTGCTGAAACTCCAGCCGATGCGAAGTGAGGAAGAGGATCCGGGCCCTCACCCTCTCCCCACGGAGTCCCTCGTCCAGAGTCCAGTCGATCCAGCGGAGCGTCTCGGCATCGATCCAGTGGATGTCCTCCAGGACGAGGACTGTTGGGCTCTGGTCACCGAGGGTCAGGAGCAGTTCTCGGAGCGCTCGGTGAAGAAAATGGCGTCGCTCGGCCATCGGCAGGTGTGTCCAGGCGGGGTCCACCGTGGGCAGGGAGAGGAGATGGCGGAGCGCATCCTGGGATCTCTGTGTGAATCCCCGTGCCTCGGCGAAGGCATTCAGAATCCCCAACCGCCTCTCGGGAGCCCCTCCGAGGGGAATCTCCGCCAGGGTGAGCAGGAGCCTCCGAAGAGGATGCCAGGGGCGATGGGGGCCATGGGGCTCACAGCGAGCGTGGACAAATCGAACGCCGATCCTGCTGGAGCGGGCATGTGCCTCACGGATGAGGCGGGATTTTCCGATGCCATCGTCGCCGGAGACGGTCACCAGAGCCGGGTGACCGGGTCTTGAATCCAGCACATCATGGAGGGTCTGCGTGAGCTCTGCCAGCTCACGCCCGCGTCCAACGAGGCGCAGTGCCGAGGTGCTGTTCATGGCTGCCCGGGGGTAAAAACCCAATAATCCTCAACCCTTACATCGTCGTTGCCGATGGGAGAGATGAAGAAAAAGGGCGTAAAATCATGCCCAGAGGACCATTTTCTTCAGACGCCGTCTGATGGCCGAGTGCCAACGAAAATGACTGAGCTTCTCAATCCAGAGGACATACGGGCATGTCCGGTTCTGTATGTGGACGATGAGCCCGATAACCTGACGGGATTCCGCATGACGTTCAGGCGGCTCTTTCGCGTTCTCACCGCCGAGTCAGGAGCCGAGGCTCTCGAGATCATGAGGCAGGAGCCGGTGGGCGTCCTTGTCACCGATCAGCGGATGCCCGGGATGACGGGTGTGGAGCTGATCGCCCACGCCAAAGATCTCTACCCCGACACCGTCTACCTCATCCTGACCGGGTACTCGGATTTCGATGCCATGGTGGCGGGAATCAACACCGGTGTGCTCAGCGGCTACATCTCCAAGCCGTGGGAGCGGGCGGAGGTGGAGACCATCCTCATCGGCTCGATCGAGCGGCATCTCCTGGCGGTTCACCTGCGGGCGCGGACCGAGGAGCTCGAGGCGCTCAACCGCGCACTGGAGAGAAAGGTCCGCGAGAGGACGATGGACCTGGAGGAGGCCAATGCGGCGCTCTGCCAGGTCAACGCCGAGCTCGCACAGCTCAACCGTCTCAAGGACGAGTTCGTGGCGTTCTGCTCCCATGATCTCAAGTCTCCCCTGAGCGCCCTCACAGGATTCGTCGAGCTCATGACGATGCGGGCGCGAAGCGTGGAGGGGGCCGAGGTTCTCGACAAGACTCTGAAGAGCATGGGCGAGGTCGTCGAGGAGATGACCTCGCTGGTTCACCACATCCTCGACCTCTCCCGTCTGGAGTCGGGGCGAGAGAGACTCTCGTTCGTCCACGCCCCTCTCATGATGGCTCTGGACCACGCCATGACGACCGCCCGGCCACTGGCGGAGCAGAAGGGAATCGAGCTGGTGGTCGAGGCTGAGCCGATGCCCGCGATTCCCCACGACATCAAGCGCATGGCACAGGTCATCGGGAACCTCATCAGCAACGCGGTCAAATTCACGGAGCCGGGGGGATGGATCTGCGTGCGGATGTATCCGGGCAAGTCTGGGCGTCAGTGCGTCGAGGTGCAGGACACCGGCATCGGCATCGAGCCCGAGGTGTGCCAGAGGATCTTCACGGAGGGGCAGGCTCACCGGCGCCCCGGCACAGCGGGTGAGAAGAGCAGCGGACTGGGTCTCAGCATCTGCCGGCAGATCGTGGACATGCACAGTGGAGAGATCGCCGTGAAGAGCACACCCGGCGTCGGCAGTGTCTTCCATGTCTCTCTGCCACCCGTGTCGTGGGCCGACGGCGGCCATGGCGCCCAGTCGGACCTCGATGCGGTGACGACTCCCCGGGCGCGGTGAGATGTCCCCCCGCCTCAAGCTCGCACGGCGCCTTTTCTGGGCGGCCCTCACGGCCGGCATGGTCCCGGCCTTCGCGGCGGCACTTCTTCTCCTCGATGTGCTGGGGGATGCCGAGGCGACAACCTCTCACTCGCTGACCATTCCCCTCATCGCCGTGGGGCTCTGCGCCGTCGCCATTCTGGGCGGCCTCTGGATTGCCCTCATGGGGTGGCGGATCTCCACGACACTGCGCGCACTGAATCGCCACGCGGAGGCGATGGCCCGCGGGGACCTGACGGGGCGCGTGGAGACGCCGGGCCGCCGCGTGGGGCAGGGGTGCCGCGACGAGCTCGATCAGGTGGCGACCGCGCTGAATCTTCTGACGGCTCAGCTCTCTCAGCAGATCACCGAGCGCGACCGCTACGAGAGTGATCTCCGCGCCCTCAATGCGGAGCTGGAGCACCGCATCGAGGAGCGGACCCGCGACCTCGAGGAGGCGCAGCGGCAGATCGTCCGCGCCGAGAAGCGCTCGGCCCTCGGCCAGCTCGTGGCGGGGATCGCCCACGAGATCAACAACCATGTGAACTTCATCACGTCCGCGACCGGCCCCATCGAGATGGGAGCCGAGGATCTGAGGACAGCCCTTCTGGCGTGGCACCGCGTCGCACAGGCGCCGGAGGAGCTGCGCGGCGAGCGGATCCGCGAGGCTCAGGCCACCGAGGAGCAGATCGAGATCTCCCGGGTGCGTGAGGAGCTCGACATGGCCCTGAGCCAGATGCGCCACGGTGCGCAGCGCATCCAGTCCATCGTCTCGAATCTCCGCACATTCTCCCACTGCGGGGACGACAGGCCCGAGAGAGTGGATCTGATCGCACTGATCGAGCAGACTCTGTTCCTGGTCAAGCCACGTCTCGCCAAGGGGATCGAGGTGCGCCTCGATCTCCAGCCTCTGCCCCCTGTCCAGTGCCTCGCGCATCAGATGTCGCAGGTCCTTGTCAACCTCCTCATCAATGCCGGGGACGCGATGGGCAAGGAGGGGCGAATCACCCTCCGCGCATGGCGCGAGCGTGACGAGGTGCACCTCTCGGTCGAGGACACCGGCGAGGGCATCCCCCCGGAGATCCAGTCGCGGATCTTCGATCCCTTCTTCACGACAAAGGACGTGGGGGAGGGAACGGGCCTCGGACTCTATGTCTGTCAGCAGATCCTGGAGGAGCACGGCGGGGGCATCTGCCTGGAGTCGATCCCGGGCGAGGGGACTGCCTTCACCCTCCACTGGCCGGCGCACTTCGAGGAGTGCGCTGAGATCCACGCCTGACCGATCCCCTCAGCCGTCTCAGCCCGATCAGAGTTGACCCCGCCTCTCTGCGCATGAGATGACCTCTCACCCAATGGGAGGCCATGATGCGATGTGTGAGAGAGAGGCAGCGGCAGTGCCCTTTGAGATCCGCGCCGCGGTGCCGGGCGACGAGGTGGCGATCGCGGGGCTGATCCATGAGCTGGCCGAGTACGAGCGACTCTCCGACGAGTGCACCGTGACGCCCGAGAGCCTGCGCGCGCATCTCTTCGCCGAGAGACCCGCTGTCGAGGCGCTTGTGGCGACATCGGAGGGGGAGACCGTGGCCTACGCGCTGTTCTTCTCCACCTTCTCCACGTTCCTGGGGCAGCCGGGCCTGTATCTCGAGGATCTCTACGTCAAGCCCGCCCACCGAAAGCGGGGCATCGGGGGCGCCTGCCTGACAGCGCTGGGCCGCATCTGCAGGGAGAGGGGCTGCGCCCGGCTGGAGTGGGCCGTGCTCACATGGAATGAGCTCGCCGCCCGCCAGTATCGCAAGCTCGGGGCGGCGCCCCTGGAGGACTGGCGCACATGGCGATTGACCGGTGAGGCTCTGGAGCGACTCGCACAGGGCAGCGGGGGAGCGTGAGACTGCACGGGGGGTGAGGAGTGTATGCGACCTCGGCTCTGCATCACGGCGGCTCTCAGCGCGCTGCTGCTCGCCTGCAGCTCTGAGATCCGCCTCGACCGTGTGAGCGTCGAGCGGATCACTCTCAGAACCGGACAACCACCCATCACATTGGTCATCGAGGGCGCGGGGTTCGACCGTGTCCAGTGTGCTGTCCTCCACCCGGAGCCGGTCTCCGGAGAGAGCGCCTCGTTCGCCCCGGGATGGTCCCCAGAGCATCCCGGACCGGTGCGGGCCATCTGTCTGCCTGAGAGATCCAACGCGCATCGTCTCTCAGTGGAGCTCTCCGCAGGGCTGAGGGCGACAGAGGGTGAGCTCAGGCTCACACTTCAGACAGGCGAGATGGAGATCGACGTCCCCTGCGAGATCTCCGTGCGCAGAGATCCGAGTCCCCCTCCAGGCCTCTTCTCACCCGACCGCTCCCGTCTGATCGTCCTTCTGCATGGGATGACCTCGCGCCCGGATCTCCCGCATGACAATCCACTGCTGACCCTTGTCGACCCCAGCGACGGCATCCCCGCGGGGATGCACGCCCATGCGCGCAAGATGTGGGGATTCGGATTCGTGTCGGGTCTTCTGGGTGCCCAGGGCGGTGCGCTTGAGACGCTGGGCGGCCTCGCTGTCACGCAGGAGAATTGGGTCAGGTCGGCACCGGAGGGCTCCTGGGATGAATCCCCCGCTCAGAGCACTCTGGAGGCGCTGTTGCTTCGCGCCGCGCGGGGAGAGGAGCCCCTCAGCGTGTTCATCCCCGCGCGCGACGGCTCAGAGGCCCTGATGCTTCAGACCTCCCAAACGATCGATCAGGTCTATGAGGCCTACACACGGATCCACGAGTTTGGCGCGCAGCCACAGATCATCTGGGTGACGCACAGCGCGGGGGGCCTGGTGGCGCGCACGCTCCTCTCGAATCCTCTGAAGCCCATCGCCAGTGGGTGGCCCCTGACGAAGATCGCTCTCACCACCGAGCAGCGGTGGAGAGCGGATTTTCTCCGCGACCGCACGCTCTTCCTCGTCACCATCGCGACGCCGCATCAGGGAACACCTCTGGCCGACAAGTTCGGGGGACTCTCGCAGTTTCTCGAGATTTTGCCTGACTGGCTCTGGCGTCTCCCGGGTGACGTGGGGGAGTTCGTGGAGGAGGTCCGCACGACCCAGATCAGCCGACGCGACTGCGTCCCCGACCTCACGACCGAGCGCTGCGACGCTCTCAACGCGGGGCCCATCCGACCAAGCCGAGCTCACCGCACAGAGCACTCGCTGGGGGGAGCGCTGATCCCCGTCTTTGCCATGGGGGGACGCAGCCCCGCGGCCTCTTATCTCAGCGATCCCAATGAATGTCTCCGAATCATCCCCGGTGTCTCGGATGAGGCGTATTTCCCTGATGAGCAGACCAAGCGCTTCGTCGTGGGGATGGTGGCTCTCGACTGCTTCGTCACGACCTTCGGGGGCACGGAGAATCCGGGATGGGGGAGGACGGAGGATCCACGCCTCGACACGGTTCGCCGCATGACCGCCTGGACGATCATCGAGGAGCTGAGTGCGCATCTGGACTTCCTCTGGGATCTGTCCCCGCTGCTTGTCCACAGGGGCGCGGGGCCCATCGATGATCTGCCCATCCCGTTCTATCAGAATCAGCGCTGGTCTGTGCCCCTCTGGGGACTGCACAGGCGTCTGAGAGAGCTCAGGCCCTTCGTCCCCCGAGGCGGATCGGTC
>JAFGKF010000381.1 GCA_016928695.1 Candidatus Sumerlaeota bacterium
ACATCCTGGCCCTGAAGCGTGGTGGCGGAGCTCAGGTTGACCACATCCGCAGATGTCACCTCACCCGCGACCACGTGGTACAGAAGAACCTGAGCGAGCGCCTCGGGATCGGCGAGCAGACCCTCCAGCGCACCCTCAGGCAGCGCGGCGAAGGCCTCATCGGTCGGCGCGAAGACGGTGTACGGCCCCTCGCCCTTCAGGGCGTCGACGAGACCGGCGGCCTGGACGGCGGCGACGAGGGTCTCAAACTGACCGGCGGCGATGGCAGTGTCCACAATGTCCGGCTGAGCGGCGGCCGCGTTGTTGGCGGTGCTGTCAACCGAGCAGCCACAGGTGCTGCAGGCGAGCGCGCCGGGCACGCAGAGCAGCGCCACGGCCGCGACGACGGCGGAGGTGAACTTCGGGGTCAGAGTCATTTTCATTTTTCTCACTCCTCTTTCTCTGTTCGAGAATTTGCCAGATACCTGAACAAGACCAGTGCCCATGTCCAAGTTGAGCGGACGATTTGCGTGGGGATCGACGGCCAAAAATCTGGACAAAACAGCGTGCGCACCTCGGTGCCCAGCGGACGCACTGCTCTCTCAAACGATGGAAAATCATCAGATACGCGACGCTCCCAGCGAGCAGGCGGCGAGCGCCGAGATTTTCAGACGTCAGAGGACGAAAAGAGCGCTCCGCGTCCTGGGATCTGGCATCGAGCCCCAGAAACCTGGACAAAACAGGGTCTGGGGGAACGCAGCTGATCCAGATCTCCGAGGTGACTGGATCAGTTCCACCAGTGTGGGAGATCAGGTCACTGCGGCGGGGGCAGGGGGATCTCTGTCCCGGCGCGGAGAGTGCAGCTCCACCGGTATGAGATGCCGTGCTGATCGACAACCACGTTGCGCGATTCATCCACCTGATCGGTGGAGCGCAGGACGACGTCCGAGATGACGCGGATCGACGTCAGCTGCCACTGGCCGCCCACCTGGCTCATCTCGAAGGCGACCTCCCCGCCCCCCTGGAGCTTCATCGCCCGGGAGTCCGACACGACGTTGAACCAGTCCCAGCTGAAGGTCGGGTGAAGATCCCTTCTCAGCCACATCCCGAATCCGGTGTTCGCCTCGGGAGAGTCCTCCGGGTAGACCGACACTCCGATCCGGAAATCATCACCGATGCGGTGCCACATGCTGTGGAGAGTCCTCCCGTCACCGGTGGTCCGTTTCTCGGCGTTGAGATCATCGGCGGAGAAGCTCTCGCTCCCCGTGGCGAGCACGGTGTCCGTGAAATGGTCGCGCAGCTCCCACGCGATCTGCGTCTCGGTGCTCTCGGGGGCGGGCGCTGCGCTCCGTTCGGCCCTGTCAGGCGCGGGCGCCACGCTCTGAGTGTCGCCGCCCC
Organism: Candidatus Sumerlaeota bacterium; assembly: GCA_016928695.1. Lineage (GTDB taxonomy): Bacteria > Sumerlaeota > Sumerlaeia > JABWBI01 > JABWBI01 > JAFGKF01. Next base: position 1,378 of record JAFGKF010000381.1, read on the forward strand.
CACCGCATCCGATGAGAGAGAGGAACGCCAGCAGCGGTGTGATCATCAATCCCATCAGGCGTTGGCATGTCATCGGTGCAAACCTCCGTGTTTCAAAGTGCGTTGCCGGCCAAATCTGTTCAGGCCAATTGAAGCATGTGGTCAGTCCAGGGGCAACTCCAGTTCGTCAGCAGCCCGCGCGGGAATGGGAGGCTGTGGCCAATTGGCGATGGACCGCCGCGTGCCAGCGCGGGGCGGTGAGGAAAAGTGGTGTTGATTCAAAGCCGCGCTGGCGCGCGGCGGTCCTCTCAGTCCCCCTCCCTCGCCAATCTCGCCTCCAGCTCGGCGATTCTCTCGCGTGTGATCTGGGCTTCCTCCTCGCGCAGGTCGGAAGGCCCGTGCTCAGCGATGGGGCGATTCACGCCTCACAGAGATCCAATGTCAAGAGGAGGGCTGACCACGACCTCCAAAGCCCTGGGCACCGGAGGCGCCAGAGACCCGCGCGTGAGCTCTTCAGGGGATCTCTCTCATTGACCCCAGATGCTTGGGGGATACCCTCAGAGCCGATTGAGGGTGAGAATGAAATGGACATTCACGATGTGATGCGCCGATCCCAGGGCGGCGAGTCGCTCTCCCGAGATGAGCTGATTCACCTGCTCTCCTTTCCCCCCGAGGCCCCGGAGTCACTCCTCGCCATGGCGGAGGCCAACCGGATCTCCAAGGGGCTGACCGACGGCCGGGCCGAGGTCCACGCGCAGCTGGCACTGAATCTCGCCCCCTGTCCTTGCAACTGCGCGTTCTGCGCCTTCGCCCAGCGAAACGGCGTCTTCACCGAGGAGCGCCGCCTGACTGCGGAGGAGGCGGTCGCGTACGCCCAGCAGTTCGAGAGGGATGGGGCCAACGCCGTGTTTGTCATGACGACGGCGGAGTACCCCTTCGACCTGTTTCTCGAGATGTCTCAGGAGATCCGCAGAGGCCTCGACCCCGAGACGCTTCTCATCGCCAATGTCGGAGACCAGTCTCTCGCCAACGCGGAGCGGATCCGAGAGGTCGGCTTCACGGGGGTCTATCACGCCCTGCGGCTGCGCGAGGGCGTCGACTCCGGCCTCTCCCCGGAGGCCAGGAAGAGAAGTCTGCGAAACTTTCGTGAGGCGGGGCTGGGGGTGGGCACCTGCGTGGAGCCGGTCGGCCCGGAGCACACCGCTGAGGAGCTGGCCGACATGATCCTCTTCACGGCCTCGATTCACCCCTCTTACAGTGGCGCGGCCAGGCGCATTCCCATCCCCGGGACGGAGATCGCAGCGCGGGGATCGATCAGCGAGCTGCGCATGGCGCAGATCGTGGCCGTCACGAGACTCGGGATGCCCCGCGAGGTGATCGGCAACTGCACCCATGAGCCATGCACGCTCGGTGGACTCGCCGGGGCCAATCTCTTCTGGGCCGAGGTCGGCGCCAACCCGAGGGACACCGAGGAGAGAACCGAGGAGGGCCGGGGCGAGTCCGTGCCGAGCTGCCGCGCCCTCTTCCACGAGTGCGGATGGGATTTCCACCGGGGCCCCTCGCGCTACTATGGCGATCTGCAGGGGGAATGAGACATCCCGGTGTCGGCCTCAAAGACCGACACGAAGAGGCGCTGCCTGAAGGGCAGCGGGGTCTCTGGATGTTTGGAGTCCTGCGGCTTGCCGCAG
>JAFGKF010000077.1 GCA_016928695.1 Candidatus Sumerlaeota bacterium
GTGCCGGAATGGGAATTCCGGCACCCTTTCCACCTGCGATGTCGGCGGGGGCGCCGGCGCTCCATTTCAAACGGATGCCGGCGGGGGCGCCGGCGCTCCATTTCAAACGGATGTCGGCGAGGGCGCCGGCGCTCCACTCTCTGAGTCAGTCCTCCACAAACCCCTCGATCCGCCCCAGCAGCGCCTCGCGCCCGAGGCCGGTCTGCGCGCTGAAGAGGATCGGCTCGCAGGCCCCCAGCGCGGGGGCCTTCGCCTCGAGCATCCGCACCGACGCGGTGCGCCTGGTCTTGGGCACCTTGTCCGCCTTCGTCAGGACCGGGATGAAGGGGACCTCGAAGGCCAGCAGCCAGTCGAGCAGCTGGAGGTCGTTGGCCTGCGGCCCATGGCGGGCGTCGACCAGGAAGACGACCGCCCGCAGCGCGCCCGCGTGCCTCAGGTAGGCCTCGATCAGGCGCCCCCACGCCTCGCGCATCTTTGGTGAGACCCTGGCGTAGCCGAAGCCGGGGAGATCGACGAAGAGCATCGATCCGTTGATCCGGAAGAGATTGATCTCCTGGGTCCGGCCGGGTGTCCGTGAGGTGCGCGCCAGGGCCTTTCGCCGCACCAGGCAGTTGATCAGGGAGGATTTGCCGACGTTCGATCGCCCCGCAAAGGCGATCTGAGGCAGGTCATCGCGGGGGAAATCCCGGGCGCTGGTCACACCGCGGACGAATTCGGCGGAGGAGATCTTCATGGTGTGCCCCTGGGCCGTTGGGCTCCTCCGGCGGGTTCACCTCATCGGTGAGCGAGCCCTCACACGATCGGCCGGTGCTCAGGCGGACTCCTGGTCCTCGCGGGCGACGTAGATCGGCTCGCCGCGGCCCTCGATCACATCCGCGTCGAGGCGGCACTCGACCACATCGGTGCGTGCGGGCAGGTCGTACATGATCTCGAGCATGATGTCCTCGAGGATCGTTCGCAGGCCGCGGGCGCCGGTCTTGGTGGCGAGCGCGCGGCGGGCGACGGCGTGGAGCGCCTCCTCATCGATGACGAGCTCGACGCCCTCGAGCTCGAAGAACTTGCGGTACTGCTTGATGATGGCGTTCTTCGGCTCGGTGAGGATCGAGACGAGATCCTCCTCGGCCAGGGTCTCGAGCGAGCAGACGACCGGCAGCCGGCCGACAAACTCGGGGATCATGCCGAACCTGAGCAGGTCCTCGTAGCTGACCTGGCTGAGCAGGCGGTCGGTGTCGTTCTGCGCGCGGCTGCTGATGTCGGCGTCGAAGCCCATCGCGCTGCGCCGCAGGCGGCGCTCGACGATCTTGTCGAGCCCGTTGAACGCCCCGCCGCAGATGAACAGGATGTTCGTGGTGTCGATCTGGATGTACTCCTGGTGCGGGTGCTTGCGGCCGCCGGCGGGGGGGACGTTGGCGCTGGTGCCCTCGATGATCTTGAGCAGCGCCTGCTGCACGCCCTCGCCCGAGACGTCGCGGGTGATCGAGACGTTCTGGGTGGTGCGGGCGACCTTGTCGATCTCGTCGATGTAGACGATGCCGCGCTGGGCGCGCTCGCGGTCGCCGTTGGCCGACTGCAGGAGCTTGAGGAGGATGTTCTCGACGTCCTCGCCCACGTAACCCGCCTGGGTCAGCGTCGTGGCATCGGCGATGGCGAAGGGGACGTCGAGCAGGCGCGCCAGCGTCTGCGCCAGCAGGGTCTTGCCGCAGCCGGTGGGCCCGATCAGGAGGATGTTGGACTTCTCGAGCTCGACGTCGTCCCCCGTCAGGTTGACCATGATCCGCTTGTAGTGGTTGTGGACGGCGACGGAGAGGACCTTCTTGGGTCGCTCCTGGCTGATGACATACTGGTCGAGGATCGCCTTGATCTCATGGGGGGTGAGGATCGACTTGACGCCCTCGAGCACGTGCTCCTCGGCCCGGCTGGCCTGGTCGCGACGGAGGCGATCCGAGCACTGGGTGATGCAGTCGTCGCAGATGTAGACCGAGGAGCCGCCCTCCCGGTGGGGCAACCCCTTGAAAAGAGTGCGGACCTGACTCTGGTCACGGCCGCAGAAGGAGCACTTCAGTCTCATGAAATCTCACTCGGGCTCGCTGTGGTGGTGGTGGTGACTCTCGGAGAATCCGCCTGCCAGATGCCCAGATATCGTATCGGCAGGAATTCGTGACCGGCAAGCTCCAAAGTGTCCGAATTCAGTCCGCCGCGGCCAGAGCCTCGATGGCCTCCAGATACTCTGTGGCCGCCTCGCGGGTCTCCTCGTTGGCCAAGAGATGCTCCGCCAGGCGTCTGTCCGGCGTTTTCACGGCGGGGGTGAGCGAGTCCAGGGCCCGGAGCAGGAAATACCGGGCGCGGCGGTGGATCCCCCGCTCCTCCGCCATGATGCCCAGGCGGATCAGGGCGATGTGGTTGGGCTCAGCGCGCTGGGGGTCGCCCGGGTGTGCCTCCCAGTGGGCTGCCATGGCCCCGTAGAGCTCGGAGGCCCGCTCGACGTTGCCGTAGACGAAGCAGATGTCGGCGTACTCAAGGTGCTGCCGGCTGATCGGACCACCGATGCGCTGGGCGATGCCGATCAGCGTGGTGCCGAGCGCATCGGCCACCGCCCAGTCCCCCTGTGCCGCGTGGACCGTCGCCAGCCGCATGGCGACATTGGTTCGCGCCGCGCTGCTCACGCTCTCGCACGCCAGCGACCGGCGGAACCAGTCGCCGGCCTCCGCCGCGAGCGCGGCGTCGACCTCGGTCGGAAGCTCAACGTCGTCGGGCAGCCCGATCTCGCGCCGCCAGTCCTCGAGGTACCAGGGGTGCACCCGGGGGGGTGTCGAGGCCCAGCGGAGCAGCTCGCCCAGGGCCCAGAGCGTGACGTACTCGGCGTTGCGGTCATCGCAGCGCTCGCGCATCGTCTCGATCAGCCGCGCCCGGAACGACCGGTCGGTGTGAAACATCCGCCGCATGATGGGGCGGTAGAGAAGACGGTAGAGCGAGTTGCCCTCGGGGTGTGCCGCATAGGCGAGGACCAGATCGCGCCAGGTCTCCTCGTCGCCTGTGACCTCGGACCACCCGATGAGGTCCCAGAGCAGATCCACGCGGTTGGGGTCCTCCTCCAGCATCGCCCGCGCCTCGTCGGGATCGTATCCGCTCTGGGTCCGCTGAGCGCCGTCGACCCGCCGGTCGAAATTGCCGTCCCCATCGTCGTCGAAAGCCCAGACGCGCCCCTCTCCCCAGGGCGATTCGCTCTCCGTGAGGTCGATCCAGCATCGGACCTCGAAGACCCCGTCGCCGTCGCGGTCGAGGAAGCGCGCCGCGCGGGTCGCCTCGCTGCCCACGTCCCAGAGAATCTCCTCGGGCCGGTCGTCGCGATCGGCGTCGAGCATGATCCAGTCCATCAGGCCATCGCCGTTTGCATCCCAGGTCAGGCGCCAGGGCCGCTCGCGCCAGTCGGAGACCTCCAGGCGCCAGACCGGCTGCTCGGTCACCGGATCGACAAACGTCCACTGGGTGAACTCCTCGGTCTCGTCATCCCACTGGGCGCGCAGCTCCAGATAGCCGTCGCCATCGTGATCCCACACGACCGCCGGGTTGTCGGATCCCGGCTCCGTCACCAGGGCCGAGGCTGGGATGCGATCGCGGAGAAACGACAGATCGACCTCCGGCGGCTCCGGCGCGCGCTCGGGAAGGGGCACGGCGGCGAGCGCGGCCGTGGCGAGGGTGGCGATCACTCCAGCGAGGCTCAGGATGCGAATCATGCGAGGCCCTCCACAGAGACAGACATCCCCATACCCAGACAGTTTACCCCGCCGGGGAGCCGGTGTCAGGTGGAAAGCGCAGGGTCTCAGCCCAGCGGGAGCCCCATGTCTCTGAGCACCACGCCGGTGGCGATCTTGGGGAAGAAGTAGGTCGACTTCTGGGGCATGCGCTCGCCGATGGTCGAGATCGCCTTGAGCTGATCCATCGTCGTCGAGTTCATCAGGAAGGCGACGCCGTGCTCGCCCGCGCGGAGGAGATCCATCGCCTCGCCGATGTCGCGGACGTAGGCGCAGTCGTCGTGCCCGATGTCACGCCCCGGGTCGTCGAGCCAGCAGCGGCTGAGCACGTGCGCGTGGAGCACGGTGGCGTCGAGCGATTTCTTCTCGCGCGGCATCGCCTCGGGGATCATCGCGTCGAGGTCGGCGTCCGGCTTCAGCGTCATCATCATCCCCTCTCCCCCGGGCAGGAGCACGGCGAAGGAGGTGCCACGCTCGCCCGCCTGGGCGAGGTCGCGCTGGAGGCGCGCGGCGGCGTCCGGCTCAGTGTCCCAGCGCAGGCCGAGCGGGCTCACGTCGAAGTGCTCCTCCGCCCGCCGGCGGAAGGCCTCGGCGTCACCCGCCAGATCCCGGTGCAGCACGCGGTGGGTCGGCAGGATCTCGAGCCCCGGATCGTCGGTGTTGACCAGGTACATCAGGACGTGATCGCTCGGCTCCGGCTCCCGGCCCAGAAGATTCCCCTCGCGCTGGCACTCGGCAGCGTAGTTCTGCGCCGTCTCGTATCGGTGATGCCCATCGGCGATGTAAAGCGGCTGATCGGCGAGGACCGCCTGCATCTGGGCGATGAAATCGGGGTCGCTGACGGCCCACAGGCTGTGGGTGATGCCGTCGTCGGTCGTCGCCGAGTCGCGTGGCGGCTCCGCGGCCATCCGGTCGGCGATGAGCCGATTGGCGCGGCCCTCGGCATCGGTGTAGAGGGCGAAGATCGCCGAGAAGTTCGCGTGGGTCGCCCGGGTCAGATTGAGGCGGTCGGCCTTCGGCCCCTCGAAGGTCCGCTCGTGCGGCATCACGCCGCCGGGCCCGAGCTCCATCAGCTCCACGGCCGAGAAGAAGCCCGCGCGTGTGATCTCGCGCCCGTCGGGCAGCGTGTAGCGCTGCGCGTAGATGTAGAGGCAGGGCTCCGCCTCGTCGATGAGCGCCCCGCTGTCGCGCCACTGGGCGAAGAGCTTCGCCGCCCGCTCGTACTGGTCCGCGCAGCCGTCGCCCTGGTCGCCCGGCTTTCCGAAGTCGATGTGGACAACGTTGTTCTCGCTCCGGGCACAGAGGGCCGCGCGCATCGGCTCGCTGATCACATCGTACGGCGGCGCGAGGACGTTGGACCAGGGGCCGACCTTTTCGGTGTCGAAGCGGGTGCCGATGAACGGGCGAATCACAGCCATGGGAATGCTCCTCTCCGCAGGGTGAAAACAGGTTTTGAAGCGCCCCAGCTCGGGGAGTGGGGGGGGAGTTGTCAAGGATCAAGCCCCGTGGGAGATGCTCAGGGAGCCGTCGGGGCCTCCGCCCCCCGGATGACTTGCCCCCCACGGAGACCGCAGTGGCCACCCAGGGGCTCGGGCACCGTCGCGAGGCCCCCGACGTCCGCACCCGAGCTGCTGCGCCGGGCCCCCGTGTGAACGGCGAAGTGGAGATGCGGAAACCGGGTTCCGCTGTTGCCGGAGTGGCCGATCAGCTGGCCCGCCTCGACCCACACCTCGGGAGAGGCATCCATCACCTCGAACTCACGCGAGCTCATGTGAGCGTACACGGAGGATAGCCCCTCGCCGTGGTCGATCACGACATAGTTGCCGTAGGAGTCGCCGCGGAGATTGGAGGTGACGACCCGCCCCGCGGCCGTGGCGAGCACCGGGGTCCCCGTGGGGGCGCCGAAATCAAGGGCGAAGAAGTCGTTGGCCGAGTTCTCGTTGCCAATGGTCCGGTGCGTCCACCCCGTGTCCCCGTAGCCATAGCCCTGGGTGATCTCGAATTCCCCGACGAAGGGGACGAGGAGCTCAACGCCCTCAGGCAGGTGAGCGGCGGCCTCGGGCATCTCGACGGGCAGGGGGGTGAGGTGCGCGGGATCGAGGGAGGCGCCGTCGACCTCCGGCAGCACGGTCGCGCTGTCGATCAGCTCGGAGCGCACCGCGGGGGGCGGATCCTTGTGCCACGTGGGCTGGGCCGACGCCGGGAGGGCGAGCGCCAGGGAGAGAAGGGAGAGAATCAGGGCTCGGGTGATCATGAGAGCCTCCACATCCGAGATCGGCTCGGAGAGTGTCCCCCGGCGGGGAGGGCGTCAAGTCGATCAGGGCTGCGCAAAGGGGTCCTCCTCATCCTCGAGGCCATCCATCATGACGTCGGCGATCAGGCCAAGAGCCTCGCGCCAGTCATCGCGGATCTCGGGGGTGATCGAGTCGCCGCCAATCTCCTGAATCGCCGCGACCACCGCATCGCAGACCCAGGGGTAGTGCTCCCGCCGGACTCCGTAGCCCTGGTGGCGCACGCCCATGCGCTGGAGGGGAGCGTGGAACACCTCGGGGTTGTCGAGGTGCTCGATGGACATGCTGAACGCGGCCAGGAAGTGCCGGTTCTGCCTCGACATGTCCTCGGGAAACATGGGGCGCACCTCAGGGTGCGCCCTGAAGAGGTGCTGATAGAAGGTCTCAATGAGCTGATCCGCCCTCGGGGCCAGGCTCTCATGGCAGGCCCGCAGGCGCTTGATCCGCTCTGCGTCCATACGATCCCCCTTCAGCATGCAATATTCCACCTTGGCACATCGCCGGCCCCTTCGCAAGCGCGGATGAGGCGCCTTTGCCCTGGACACCGACCAGTGCGCTGCCTACACCAGGGATTCGCCCTGAGGGCACGCGAGCCGACCATGCACTACGCCCAGTTTTTCGAGCAGCACGCCCACCTTCTGGCCAATCTCGGTTGGCCGCCCAAGCCCATCGCACTCACACCGGCTGCCAAGCGCGCGCTGGGGCGCCTGGGCTTCGAGGTGCGCGAGATCACCGCGATCACCACCCCCGGTGGCCAGCTGGCCATCGTGCGCCTGGGGGCCCACCAGCTCCCCGAGCCCTCGTCGGTGCTCAGCACCTTCGTGGAGTCCTCGTGGGAGACCCATGCCCTCCTGCGCTGGTGCGCCGAGACGCTGGAGGCTGACGCCGCGCTTCTGATCGACCCGACCGTCACCTGGCTGCACCGGCTCGCCGAGGGCGATCACTGTCTGGTCTTCAGTGATGGCCAGACGCTGGAGGACCGCCTCCTGCCGCTGTTCGCGGGGGAGAGCGATCCCGTGGCCGCGATCCTGCGTTGGCAGCGGGAGTCGAGCGAGGCCAAAGGGCGAGGCCTGCGTCAGTGGCTGCAGCTGTGGGAGCGGCGCCTGGGCGAGGCCTGCGGGATGACCACCGCCGACGCCCGGCGACTGATCGAGCAGCTGATCCTGGTGCGCAAGTGCCGCGAACTCCGGTGGCCCAGAGCCAAACGGGGACTCACACGGGCCATGGAGCGTCCGCTCAGGTTGATCGACAAGGAGGAGCCCGAGGCGGCGCTCGACCACGCCCTGAAAGCCGTCGACTTGCTCGGGCGCGACCTGAATCTGGGCCCCTGCCAGCGCGGCCCCACCGAGCGGCACCGCATCGGCGAGGCGATGGCCCGGAGCGAGATGACGACGGGGGCGCTTCTGCGCTCGATCGAGCTGCTCAGCGCGGGCCACCTGACCGCGCGGGTCTGGATCGCCGCCGAGGCGGAGCCCGAGCTGCAGCGGAGGAGCTGGCGGCTGTGCGTCGAGGACCCACAGCCCATGGCCCGCCACGGGGCTCAGGCAACGCCCCACACGGCCCCGCGCATGCCCCTCGATCTCCTCGAGACGGGCTATGAGTACATCCTGCACGTGGTCGACGCCGCGCTGCGGTGGATCTGCAACTACAACGAGTCGCTCAGCCGCGAGTATGCGGCGGCGGACCGCCAGGCGTTCCAGCCCGATTTCCTGACACTCGCCGACGGCGGCGCGGATTCCGCCGGTTTCATCACCGACCCGATCCACTTCGCTCTGCGCCACCTCGTCGAGATCATCGCCTCACTTCCACCGCAGCGTCGCCTTCTCCACTGGCTTCTGACCCTGCGGCTTCTCGAGGTGATCGAGGAGCGGCGTCTGGAGCCCGAGCAGATGCCCGATCTCGAGGCCTACTGCTGAACGGTTGACAGCGGCGGCGGATCGGGCGATCTCTGGCCATCCCCTGCCCGAGAGGATGGCCCACCCATGAGATATCTCGCCGCCCCTCTTCTCGCCGTGATCCTCGTCTCCTGCGAAGGGCTCCGCTCATCCGAGCCGGAGACCACAGTCATCGCACCCCCTCAGCCCATCCCCACCGGGGAGGAGATGCGTCCACCCGCCCTCGAGATGTTCGCCCACGCCAACGGCAACGCAGTGCGCTTCCAGATCCGCAACAACAGCATTGAGCAGCTCTACATCGGACCGCGCAACCTGGGCATCATCACTGTGGGCCAGGAGGAGATCCTGCACGCGGATGATGAGAGAGTGGTCGCGCGCTTTCACCCCGTGACGCTCCGACCCGGAGAGGAGTGCGCGGGCGAGCTGATCGTCCCCTCCTTTGACACCCTGGTGGGCCGACGCCTCGTCTTCTACAGCCACCAGGTCGAGCCGCCCCACTGGCGCGCGGACATCCTGCCCGAGCCACCTCCGCTCGAGACCCAGGCCCCCACCGCGCCCTGAGCCCTCAGATCACACCCTCGACATGATCGATCCGGGGATCGGTGCCGTCCTCGGAGAGGAGCACTCCGATCAGGTCGCATCGCACCGGGCGCCGCTCGAGCCGCCAGCGGCGAATGTAGTCCTGCGAGACGGCCATCACCTGCGCGTGCTTTGCCCCATCGACCGCCTCGAGCGGTTCGCCGTGTCCCGCACCGCGCCGCGTCTTGACCTCTGTGAATACCAAGGTCCCGTCGTCCAGGGCACTGATGATGTCGATCTCCCCCCGTGGGCTCGTCCAATTCGTCTCGAGGATGCGGTGCCCACGGCGGCGGAGATGCCGGACCGCCAGGCGCTCGCCCAGCGCGCCGAGGTCGCGATTGAAGTGTCTGCCCCGGCCCAGCGCGGTGAGGCGTCCGATCAGTCCGCGCATCGCCTCAGCAGCTCCTCGCGCTCGCGCCGGGGGAGATCGCCCTGCCGCTGAACCCTGCGGCGGAGACGGCGCCTCTCCTCTGGGGAGGCAGTCGCCAGCGCCTCGCTCATCTCCTGAAAGAGCCGGGAGTGAATCAGCGCCTGTCCATCGCCCGGCACCGCGCCCCGGAAGGTCAGGCGGTGGATCGTGGAGGGTCCGTGCTCGACGATCCGCTCCCGGTGGAGAGGCGTGGGGTAGCCGAAGTGCTCATCCAGGCCGTACTGCGGCCACTGCTCGGCGAGGCGGCGCATCAGGGCGTCGCGGTGCTCCTTCGCCAGGATCGACGCCGCCCCGATGCCGCGGACGCGCGCATCGCCCTTGACGATCGGCACCACCGGGCAGGTGAGCCAGGAGAGCGTGAGCGCATCGGTGAGCACAACGGCGGGCTCGACACCGAGCGCCTCGATGGCCCGGCGGGCGGCGAGGCGCGTGGCCTCGAGAATGTTGATCTCATCGATCTCCTCGGCCGAGGCCTCGGCCACGGCCCAGGCGGCGGCGCGCCCCTGGATGACGGGCACGAGTGCCGCGCGCCGATCACGTGAGAGCCGTTTGGAGTCGCCCACCCCCTCGATGTCGCAGGGACCCATGAAGACCACCGCGCCGGCGACGACGGGGCCCGCCAGTGGCCCACGGCCCGCCTCGTCGAGGCAGACAACGGGGTGTGCTCCGACGTCGGCGAGTGCGCACTCGAGCGACTCGGGCTCCAGCCCGGCGCTGAGCACACCGTCAAGTCCTGCGAAAAAAGACATCTGATCGTGGGGCATCGGGCTCACCGGGGTCCTATACTCATCAATGAGGGCTCAGATTTCCATGGGCAAACGAAATTCGTTGCCTCGAAGATATGAGCACTGATTGGATAGCGACGTGGAGAGGATTGACACACCGGAGTTTGAGCGCCGCCGCAGTGCCCAGAGACGGGCGGCGAAGAAGACCGATCTGCGTCGCGGCCTCACGCGGCCCAAGCCGAGCAAGGGCAAGCCCCCCCAACCCGATCCCCTCGATGATCTGATCAATCCCTCCCCCGAGGAGGAGGGGCCCTCCCCCGTCTGAATTTTCCCCCAAAGAGAACCGCCGGCCCCGAGGGGCCGGCGGAATGGCGTTGGTCGTGGGGCTTGAGCCAAAGGGCTCAGTCTTCCTCGATGTAGGTCACCTGGACCTCGACGCGGCGGTTGAGCGAGCGCATCGACTCGTTCTCATTGGGAACGATCGGGTCGGACTCGCCCAGGCTGACCGTGCTCATGACATCGGAGTCGAGGCCGCGGGCGGCCAGAGCAGCCATGACGGTGTCGGCGCGGCGCTGGCCGAGGGCCATGTTGTACTCGTCGGTGCCGCGGTCGCAGGTGGATCCGGTGATCACCATCTCGGTGATGTTCTTGCCGGCCAGCGCCTCGGCGATCTGGTCGCAGACGCGCTCGCCCATCGGCGTCAGCTGATCGTCATCGAGACGGAACAGCACGTCGCGGAAGGTGAAGTGATCGGTGATCACGGTGCGGAAGACCTCGCGCACGACCTCGGTCTCGACGGGAACCTCGCGGATCTCGACCACCACCTCCATGGGCACCTCGATGTCCGGCTCGCAGATCATGATTGAGCCCTCGATGATGTCCAGGCCCCAGGCCTCCATGTCGTCGGAGGCGCTGAGACTGAACACGCGAGCGACGTTGCCCAGCGGGCGGACGAGGCCGTCGGCGACCAGGATCGCTGTGGCCTTGAGCGGGAGCGTCCAGATGCACTGATAGCCACCGGAGCAGTGGAAGTAGTCGATGAAGTTGAAGCCGTCGCCGCCGTCATCGGTGCGCAGGTACCACTCGCGGCGCGGTGGCCAAGCCTCGATGTTGAGATCGTGGTTGATCTCGATCTGCTGCGTCCCGGCGATTGCCCACCACAGACCGATCTCGGCGAAGTTCTGGCTGACAAAGCCGTGAAAGAATGTGCGCGTCAGCGGGTTGTCATCGACCAGACCAAGGCCGTCGCTGAGCAGCAGCATCAGCTGACCGCCGGTGTGGAACACCAGGCCGGAGGCGCCGGCCACCAGGTCGAGCACATTGTCACCGATGCCGGTGATGCCGCTGAAGAAGTTGTCCGCGTAGCGAAGCGCTCCCCGCTCGGTGTCAGCCGTGGGTGTGCGGGGCACGATGTACTCATCGGCAGCCGCCACCGGCAGCGCACCCACCAGCGAGAGAGTGCAGGCCACCAGGGCGATCACTGTCACCCTTTTCTGTGAACCTCTGAACATGAGTGTGTCCTCCTCTGACATAACAGAGTTCCCATAAGCCTCCCCCACGATCTGAGCACACCAATGGGCTGTTCGTGTGGTGGCTAAGACTCCTGCAATCAACAGCCCGGAATGATATCTTGTCAATCACTGATTTTGACAGTGTGGCATATCGCACCACCGAGAAAAGCTTGCCGGTCGTCTCGGAGGCGTGTCATCTGTCGCGGCTTTGCAGAGGGTGACCGCATGCTCGAAAAACTCGAAGAGTATCACATTCCCCAGACCATCGCCGAGGCCGTCAGGCTCCTGAGGCGCCGGTCGGGGGGCGAGACCGTCGCCATCACCGGTGCCATCGACCTCCACTGGTGGCGACTCCAGAGCGCCCGGCGGTTCGTCGACACCTCCCGCCTGGGGCTCGACCGGATCCGGCTGGACAGGTCCGGGCTCCACCTCGGCGCGGCGACCCTGCTCGCGGACATCGTGACCTCGAAGGTGGCCGCGCGCTTTGCGGGGGGGCTCCTCGTCCAGGGAGCCCTGGGGCTCGCCTCGCCCCCGAGACGCCACACGACGAGCCTGGCCGCCCTCCTGATCAACGCCGTCCCCGTGGTCGACATCCTCCCCGCCCTGATGGCGCTCGACGCCAAGGTCAGAGTGAAGGGGGCGAGGCAGAGGACCATCCCCCTGACCGAGCTCTTCGCCGGCAAGGGGCGGACGGTGCTCGACCGCGAGCTGCTGCTCGAGGTGGTGGTGCCGAAACCCCGGGGCAGAATCGGCGTCGCCCTCGAGCGCCACGCGCTCACCCCCTCGGACGATCCGATGCTGACCGCCGTCGCCACCGTCCAGCTGAGCCGCGGCAAGATCGCCAGGGCGACCATCGCCCTCGGGGGCGGACTCAGCGTCCCCGTCCGCTGCCCGAAGGCGGAGGCCGAGCTCGTGGGCAAGGCACCCGACCTGGGCATCTTCGCCTGCGCCGCCCACGGTGTGGCCGAGTCCATTCATCCCATCAGCGACACCCGCTGCTCCGCGGAGCACCGCCGGGACGTCTGCAAGGTGATCGTGCGCCGCGCCCTGGCCCGCGCCGCCGGACGGGAGGAGCCCCGATGAGCCCGCCCGTGATCGAGCTTCACCTGACCGTCAACGGCGAGAGCCGGACTTTCCTCACGCAGATCAACCGGTCGCTCTTCGACGTCCTGCGCGCCGAGGGGTACGTCGACGTCAAGAACGGCTGCCTCAACGGCGACTGCGGCTCCTGCGCGGTGCTTCTCAACGGCCGCCCGGTGCTCGGCTGCCTCGTCATGGCACCCCACTGCGAGGGCGGCGAGGTCGTCACCGCCGCGGGGCTGGGACGGCCGGGCGATCTCCACCCGCTGCAGGAGGCCTTCCTCGACACCGGCGCGGTGCAGTGCGGCTTCTGCACTCCGGGGATGCTGATCGTGGCCAAGCACCTGATCGACACCAATCCCGACCCCAGCGAGGAGGAGATCGCCGCCGCGCTCGCGGGCAACCTCTGCCGCTGCACGGGGTACGTGAAGATCATCGACGGGGTGAAGGAGGCCGCCCGGCGGATGCGCGCCTCGAAAGCCCGATCGAAAGCCCGGGGGAGGCGCCGGTCATGACCCGAAAGAGCCCTGTCGACAGCTCCACCCTCGCCGACTCCCCGACGAGGGCGGTCGGCGAGTCCGCCCGCCGCGTCGACGGCGTGGGTCTCGTCACCGGCGCGCCGATGTTCGTCGACGATCTCCAGCTGCAGGGCACGCTCCACGTCAAGATGCTCGGCTCGCCTCACGCCCACGCGCGGATCAAGAAAATCGACACGTCCGCGGCGCTGAAGATGAAGGGCGTGCACCTCGTCCTGACAAGGGACAACACGCCGCGCGTCCCGCACACGACGGCGGGGCAGGGTCACCCCGAGCCGTCGCCCTACGACGCGTTCATGTTTGACGACAAGGTCCGCTTCGTGGGCGACCGCGTCGCGGCGGTCGTCGCCGAGACGCCCGAGATCGCACGCGAGGCCCGGAGGCGCATCCGCGTCGAGTACGAGGTGCTCGAGCCGATCTTCGACCCGCGCGAGGCCAAGCGCGGCCCCGTGATCCACGACGAGCCCGACGCCGACGGCATCCACGACGCCAAGCGGAACGTCGCCGCGCATTTCGACGTCGAGATCGGATCGGTGGCGCGCGGCTTCGAGATGGCCGACCACATCGCGCAGACCGAGACCGAGTGCAGCTACGCGCAGCACTGCCCGATCGAGCCGCACGTCTGCCTCTCGTATCTCGACCCCGAGGGGCGGCTCGTGCTGCGCACCTCGACCCAGGTGCCTTTCCACTGCCGGCGGATCGTCGCGCAGGTGCTCGAGATCCCGGTCAAGAGCATCCGCGTGATCAAGCCGCGCGTGGGAGGGGGGTTCGGGGTGAAGCAGGAGATCCTGCTCGAGGACATCTGCGGGCTCGCCACGCTCCGCACCGGGCGGCCCGTCAAGTGGGAGTACACCCGCGCGGAGGAGTTCTACGCGGGGCGGACGCGCCACCCGATCATCGTCGGCCTCAAGATGGGCGTGACGCGCGGGGGGCGAATCACCGCCGTCGACATGCGCGCGCTCTCGAACACCGGCGCGTACGGCACGCACTCGCTGACCGTGCTGACCAACGCGGGGTCGAAGATCCTGCCGCTCTACCGCGCGGACAGTGTCCGCTTCGACGGCGACGCGGTGTACACGAACCTGCCCGTGGGCGGCGCGTACCGCGGCTACGGCGGCACGCAGGGCGCGTTCGCGATGGAGACGCTGATCGACGAGGTCTGCGAGCAGATGGGCTTCGATCCCATCGACTTCCGGAAGCGCAATCACATCCAGGTCGGCGAGTCGTCACCCGTCTGGGCCGCGATGGGCGAGGGCAAGAGCGGCGTCCCCATGACGCTCACCTCGTGCGGGCTCGACGAGTGCATCGACCGCGGGGCCGAGGCGATCGGCTGGGCGACGAAGCGCAAAGCATCTCCGGGCAAAGGCCCCCTGCGCCGCGGCATCGGCATGGCCTGCCTCATGCAGGGCTCGGGCATCCCGCTGATCGACATGGGCGCGGCCTCGATCAAGATGAACGAGGACGGATCCTTCAACCTCCACGTCGGCGCGACCGACATCGGGACGGGCTCGGACACCGCGCTGGCGCAGATCGCCGCCCAGGCGCTCGGCGTGCGGACCGAGGACATCCTGGTGATATCGAGCGACACCGACATCACGCCGTTCGACGTCGGCGCCTACGCGAGCTCGACGACCTACATCTCCGGAGGCGCGGTGAAGAAGGCGGCGGAGGCCTGCCTCGCCGAGCTGCTCGCCGTCGCGGGCGAGATGCTCAACATCGCGCCCGAGCTGCTCCACGCCGAGGGGAAACGCGTCATCGCCCCCAACGGCCGCACGCTGTCGTACGAGAAGGTCGCCCACCGCGCGCTCTACTCCAACAACCAGCGACAGATCCAGGGCGCGGCGAGCCACATCTCCGCGTCGTCGCCGCCGCCGTTCGCCGCGCACTTCGCCGAGGTCGAGGTCGACATCGAGACGGGCTCCGTCCGCCTGATCGACTACGTCTCCGCCTGCGACTGCGGTGTGGCGATCAATCCGCAGATGGCCGAGGGGCAGGTCGAGGGCGCCGCGCTCAACGGCATCAGCTACGCCCTGACCGAGCAGTTCGTCTTCGACGGCCGCGGGCGGCTGAAGAACACCTCGTTCGCCGACTACAAGATCTGGACGAGCCTCGACACGCCGCGTCTCAGGACGATCCTGGTCCCCACTCACGAGCCGACCGGCCCCTTCGGGGCGAAGTCGGTGGCCGAGATCAACATCAACGGCCCGATTCCCGCGATCGCCAACGCCATCGCCCACGCCAC
>JAFGKF010000382.1 GCA_016928695.1 Candidatus Sumerlaeota bacterium
GAGGGTCGAGGGTCGAATGTCGAGGGTCGGTCCTCCAAAGGGGATGACAGGCCGTCAGAGTCTGAGTGAGACTGGAACTGGTTTCACAGCCCCGTTCTTGGGGCCGTCACGGTTCTTGCGGTGCAAGAACGCGCGCCGGCCCCGGGTTCCTTGGGCGCCGTCACCCCGGGTTTCGCTCGCTTCCGCCGTCGCCTTGCAGGCTTTGGCGGACATGCCGCTCGCTTCACCCGGGGCTATGATATTTCGCCCCTCCGGGGCTCAGTGAGGTGGCAAAACCACCCGTGAAGAGGCGGTAAAACCACCCGTGAAACTGTGCTGAATCCCTTCGGAGCTGAGTGAGGTTGTGAAACCACCTGCAGAATGACCACCGCGATGGAGTGATGCCGTGACCTGTCGACCCTCGACCCTCGACCCTCGACTCTCGATCAGCGCCTTGGCGCTGATGCTCTGCCTGGCGCTCTCGGCGTCGGCCGCCGTCCCGGGCTACTTTCTCGAGATCGAGTCCTACGACATCGAGGCGGAGCTCGTGCCCGATGAGGACCTTCTCAATGTGACGGCGACCCTCGAGATCGTGAACCACACCTTCTACCCGCTGGAGGTGATGGATCTCTACTTCAACGGCAATGCCCAGATCCACAGCGCGACGATCAACGGGGGCGAGACCCCCTTCGAGAACATCGGGGGACGGGGCGATGAGATCCGCCGGCTGGTCTTCTCGATCGAGCCGCCGATCCCCGTCGGTGACACGCTGACGGTGAGGGTGGATTACTCGGTGGCCTACTTCGAGCGGGGACTGGGTGTGAGCATCGAGCCCGGCGCCTCTCATGTGCTGGTCGAGGCGCGCTGGACGCCGTTTCTCCACGACTTCCGGAGTGACTACGGGGCGGACTACGCCCCGGCCCACGTGGTCGTGACGGTGCCCGCCGATGAGACGGTGGTGATGCCCGGCAATCTTCTGAGCCAGGAGCTCACGCCCGAGGGGGCGCGGTTCGAGTGGGAGAGCGCCCTGACGGTTTTGCCGACCATCGTCTCGGGCCGCTACCGGACGGTGGAGGTCGACACGGACGCGGGACACGCCGTGGGCTATCTCTTTGAGAATATGAGCGGGGCTGAGGAGACGGCGATGCGCGCGCTGCTCGAGCGCGCGCTGGAGATCAACGCATATTACACCGAGCTGTTTGGCCCTCTGCCCGATCTGCCGATGCGGATCGTCGCCGTCGAGCGCCGCGGCGGCTATGGGTTGCCCCAGTGCCTGCTGCTCCACCGCGGGACGTTCGGCTTCGAGGGGGAGATCTCGGAGGGGACGTTCAACTTCCTCGCCCACGAGATCGCGCACTCCTGGTTCCCCGGCCTGCTGCGCCCGCGCGAGCGCGCGACGGGGATGGCGACCGAGGCGATGGCGACCCACTGCGCGGCGCTCGCCACCGAGCACCTCCTCGGCCCCGAGGCGGGGAGGGCCGCATGGGCGAACTGTCAGCAGATCTACTCCCGGCTCGAGAGCGACGTGCCGCTGCTCGATCAGACCTTCCAGTCCCACACGTACAGCATCTCGACCTATCACAAGGGGGCCTATTGGTGGCGCACCCTGGAGCGGCGGCTGGGGCGCGATCGGATGATCGGCCTGCTGCGCACGTATGCCCAGGAGCACGCGCTGGAGTCCGTTCCCTTCGTCGATCTCTTCACGTGGATCGACGAGCAGACGCCCGACGAGGACCTGCGGCCTCTCTATCGCTGGTATCTCGACACGACCGAGCTCGCGAACGTCGGCATCGTCGGCGAGCCGCGCATCCGCGCGCGTGGCGACGGCGCGGAGGTCGAGGTGACGATCGACACGGAGGGATTCGAGGGGCTGCCGGTCGATGTCGACCTCATCCTGGCCGATGGATCCACGGTGCGTGAGGGCCTCGCGATCGGGGACGGCGAGCAGACGCTCACGTGGCAGGTCCCCTCCCCTCCGCGGCGCATTGTCCTCGACCCCGATCGGTGGCTGCTCCAGAGCCGCTACCGCGACGACCGCTGGCCGCGCGAGCTCGACGGCGTGGGGTATCTGCGCGTCGCGTCGGCGGCATGGCGACGCGGCGACTTCGAGGCGGGGCTCGAGCCGATCGCCCAGGCGCTGGCCCGCCAGCCTGAGAATCCGCAGTTTCTCCTGATGGCGGGGCAGCTGCTGCTGGGTGTGGGAGACGCCGAGGGGGCGGCCAACCACCTCGCCCGGGCGCTGGATCTCTGCCCCGACGAGGAGAGCTCGATCACCCGCGCGTGGACGCTGGTGGCGCTGGGGCGCGCTGAGCGGGCGCTGGGCTCGCGCAGCGACGCTCGCGCCCACTGGTTCCAGGTGATGAACACGCCGTCGACCCGTCTGGCCCACGCCGAGGCGCGTGCGCTGATGCGCGCGCTGGACGAGGAGAGCGCTGCAAGGGCCCATTCGAACTGAGATTCACCACAGAGCCACGGAGAACACAGAGGATCACAGAGATCCAATCATGATCTCCGGAGTGAGAAGGGGGAGAGGAACAGAGTGTGAAGAGTGCCATTGACATCGCCATTGTCGGCAGCGGCCCCGCGGGGCTGAGCACCGCCGACGCCGCTCAGCGCGCGGGGTTCACGGCCCGCGTGTTCGAGCGGGGGTGCCTCGCCGACAACATCTGGCGGTTCCCCACCTTCATGCAGTGGCACTCGACGGGTGAGAACCTGGAGCTGGGCGGTCTGCCGCTGATCTGCCGCGGGGAGAAGCCCACGCGCCAGGAGTACCTCGAGTACCTGCGGCGCTTCGTCGAGGTCAAAGAGATCGACATCCGCCTCTACACCGAGGTCACGCGCGTCCAGGGCGAGCTCGGCGACTTCTGCCTGACGCTGCGTGATCGCCACGGGGAGGAGTCGACCGAGGCCGCGCGCTTTCTGGTGATCGCGACGGGGGGCTTCTCCACGCCGCACCGCCTCGGGGTGCCCGGCGAGGATCTGCCGAAGGTCCGGCCCCTCTTCGATGAGCCCCACCCCTATTGGAATCAGGAGGTGCTCGTCGTCGGGGGCAAGAACTCCGCCGTCGAGAGCGCGCTGGTGATGGCGCGGGCGGGATGCCGGGTGACGATCGTCCACCGCGAGCGCGACTTCGCGGGGGCGAAGTACTGGCTGCGGCCCGACATC
The DNA here is from genome assembly GCA_016928695.1 of Candidatus Sumerlaeota bacterium. Lineage (GTDB taxonomy): Bacteria > Sumerlaeota > Sumerlaeia > JABWBI01 > JABWBI01 > JAFGKF01. The sequence goes on from JAFGKF010000382.1 coordinate 3,145, forward strand.
GAGAACCGCATCCGCGAGGGGCGCATCCGCGCGCTGATGCCGGCCGAGGTGGTGTCCATCGAGCCGCGCCACGTCACTGTCCGCATGACGGAGACGGGCGAGGAGCTCCACGTCGACAACGACTGGGTCTTCCCGATGATCGGCTTCGAGCCCGACCGGCGATTTCTCGAGCGCTGCGGCGTGACGCTCGATCCGGAGACGCGTCAGCCGCACGTCGATCCCGAGACCCTCGAGACCGAGGTCCCGGGCATCTTCTGCGCGGGGGTGATCATCGGCGGCAACATCAGCGGGATGATCTTCATCGAGAACGCCCGCTTCCACGGCGACCGGATCCTGGCGCGGGCGCAAGCGCTTGCGGAGCAGATGGCGGAGAGATGAGAGCCCGGTGCGGGGCGCACCGGGCGGGTCTGCCTCTGTCTCGGCCTCTCAGTCTCGGTGCTCGGGGTTGACCAGAATCCCATCGAGCTCGTAGGCGAAGAGCGCCCACAGCCCCCAGATGA
>JAFGKF010000078.1 GCA_016928695.1 Candidatus Sumerlaeota bacterium
CTGGCGCCCCCGGCGCGATTCGAACGCGCGACCTACGGATTAGGAATCCGGCGCTCTATCCTTCTGAGCTACGGGGGCGCGAGACGCGAAACGATGGGCCACGAAAGGCCCGGATGTCAACGGCTCAGAGGTCGCACATGCCCTGAGGACAGCAGGTGGAGCACGCACCCTGAGCTGGGCCACCCATCGAGCACGATGTCGCTGAGGATCCCTTCACGATCACCCCGGCGCCGCTGAGAAGGCGCTTCACGGCCTCCCCGCACTCGGGGCAGGTGTCGAGCGGCGCGTCGCTCATCCGCTGCTTGGCACTGAAGAGGTGCCCGCAGGCCCCACACTCGTACTCATACGTCGGCATGTCTCACTCACCTCTGATCCTGGTCAATCCCGTGATCCTCTCAAAAAAGCTGATCCATGTCGAGCACTCTCTGCGCTCAGAATCCCAGGGGAAGGGCCGCCGCGAAGAGCAGGAATGGCTGCGGCCAGACGCCGATCACGAACGTGCCGAGAAGGGTGACCCCGACGGCCACCTGGAGCGGCCGCGCGGTGCCGATCGGCTCCTCGCTCTTCCCCGCGTCCAGGTACATCGCGCGGACCACGCGGAAGTAGTAGAAGGCCGCCACGACGCTGTTGACACCCATGATCACGGCGAGCCAATAGGCGTGCGCGTCGATCGTCGCCGCGAACAGGTAGAACTTCCCGATGAAACCCGCGAGCGGTGGGATGCCCGTCAGCGACACCAGAAAGACGGCCAGCGAGGCCGAGGCCAGCGGCGCGCGCCGCGCGAGGCCCCGGTAGTCTTCGATCTTGTCGGACCCCAGCGCGTTCGACACGACGATGACGACGGCGAAGGCGCCGATGTTCATGAAGAGGTAGGCGATCAGATAGATCATCGCCGATGGAAGCCCCGCGGGCGTCTGCCGCATGAGCACGACGCCGACGAGCACGTAGCCCGCCTGCGCGATGGAGGAGTACGCCAGCAGGCGCTTGATGTTGCCCTGCCGCACGGCGATCACGTTGCCCAGCGACATCGTCACCACGCACAGCACCCAGAGCATCGGCTGCCAGTCGAGCGCCTCCAGCGGGAAGGCGACGGCGAGCACGCGGAGCAGCACGGCGAATCCCCCCGCCTTCGAGGCGACCGAGAGCAGCGCCGTGATCGGCGTCGGCGCCCCCTCGTAGGCGTCGGGAGCCCACAGGTGGAAGGGGACCATGGCGATCTTGAAGCCGAGCCCGATGAGCATCAGGACGAGCGCCGCGAGCAGGGCGGCAGAGAGCCCCGAGGCCCGCACCGCCTCGGCGATGCCGTCGAGGTGGAGCGTCCCCGTCAAACCGAACAGGATCGACGCGCCGTAGAGGAACAGGCCGCTGCACAGCGCGCCAAAGAGATAGTACTTGAGCGCCGCCTCGCTCGAGCGCGGGTCGAGCTTGAGATGGCCCGTCAGCAGATAGGCCGCGAGGCTCACCATCTCGAGCGCGAGGTAGATCATCAGCAGGTGCGCCGCGCCGACGAGGAACATCAGCCCCACGGCGAAGAAGAGCAGCAGCGTGTGGTACTCCCCCTCGTGGAATCCGCGCAGAGGCCGGTGGCTGATCGAGAGCAGCGCGACCAGGATCACCGAGATCAGCGCGATGACCTTGAAGAGGACCGCCAGGGGATCGATGACGAGCAGCCCCGAGAAGGCCACGCGCTCGGCGCGGAACATCGGGAGCATCGCGAGCGTGACGAGGAGCCCTGCGATGCCGATCCACGGGATCGCGCGCACGCTGCGAGGCCAGAGCGCGTCGATGCTCATGACCAGGAGCGCGGCGATCGTCAGCGCGATCTCGGGCCCGATGGCGGCGAGGTATTCGGCGTAGCTCACGGCGCCACCTCGAATCCGATGATTCCCAGCATCCGCGCGAGCGTGGGATCGGTGATGTGCATCAGCAGCGGCGGGAAGACGCCGAGCGCGATCGTCGCCACAGCGAGCGGGATGAGCGACCAGAGCTCGCGCGCGCTGATGTCCGACAGATTCGCCCACCTCTCATTGAGTGGCCCCATCAGCACCCGGCGCATCATCAGGAGCATGAACGCGGCCGTGATGACGATGCCCAGCACGGAGATGCCAACCAGCCACGGGTGGCGCCCGAACGCCCCGAGCAGACTGAGGAACTCCGCGACGAAGCCGCTGAGCCCCGGAAGCCCCAGCGCGCCACACGAGAAGAGGATCAGCATCCCGCCGTAGATCGGCATCCTCGCCATCAGACCCCCGAACGCGTCGAGGTCGCGTGTGTGCGTGCGGTCGTAGAGCACGCCGACGCAGAGGAACATCGCGCCCGACAGCACGCCGTGGCTCACCGTCATGAAGTAGGCGCCGCTGAAGCCGACCAGCGTGAAGCCCGCCATGCCGAGAAGCACGAAGCCCATGTGGCTGACCGAGGAGTAGGCGACGAGCTTCTTGAAGTCGCGCTGCGCCATCGCGACGTACGCCGTGTAGACGATCCCGATCACGCCGAGCACCGCGAAGGCGAAAGACCACTGACGGGCCCCCTCGGGCAGCAGCGGGAAGCCGATGCGGAAGAAGCCGTACGTCCCCATCTTCAGCAGCACCCCGGCCAGGATGACCGAGATGGGCGTCGGCGCCTCGACGTGCGCGTCGGGCAGCCAGGTGTGGAACGGCACGACGGGGACCTTGATCGCGAAGCCCAGGAAGATCGCGAGGAAGACGACGCTCTGGAGAGTGTGTGGGAGCGAGCCCGTCCGGCCCAGCAGCACGGGGATCGAGAAGGTGTGCGGCTCGACGGCGAAGTAGATCGCCAGGAACCCGATGAGCATCGCGACGCTCCCCACAAGCGTGAAGAGGAAGAACTTGATCGCCGAGTACTCCCGCCGCGGCCCGCCCCAGATCCCGATCAGGAAGTACATGGGGACGAGAACGATCTCCCAGAACACGTAGAAGAGAAAGAGATCGAGCGAGACGAACGTCCCGAACATCCCGACCTGGAGCAGCAGGAAGAAGATCCAGTACTCCTTCGCGCGGTCGGTGATGTTCCACGAGCCGAGAGCGGCGACGAAGCTGAGCAGCGCCGTCAGCACGACCATCGGCACCGAGATGCCGTCGACGCCGAGGTGATACTCGATGCCCAGCGCGGGGATCCACGACAGCCGCTCGACCAGCTGGAAGTCGGGGTTGGAGGGCTGGTGCACCGCGACGATCGCGGCGCTGAGCAGAAGAGGGAGAAACGAGAAGATCACGCCCATCCAGCGGACGGTGTTCACACGCCGTCCGTCGACGAAGAGCAGGATCAGCAGGAGGCCGACGAGCGGCGTGAAGGTCGTGATGGTCAGAAGCGGCATCGTCATCTCACCCCATGTTCCACCACGTGAGGCAGGCGATCACCAGCGCCCCCAGCGACGCCAGCAGCAGGTAGTTGTGCACGCGGCCCGTCTGGATCAGGCCGAAGACCGCGCTGAGGGCCTGGACGATCGTCGCCAGGAGATTGACGATCCCGTCGACCACCCACTTGTCGAAGAGCCCCTTGAGGCTCGCCAGTGCCCGCTGGAGCCACCCCATGCCGTTGACCGCGCCGTCGATCAGCCCCAGGTCGAAGCGGAACGAGCCGCGCGCCAGCGCTCTCGTCGGGTTGATGATGAGCGCCGCGTAGATCTCATCGATGTGGAACTTGTTGAGGCTCAGGGTGTACAGCCGCCCCATCGCCCGCGCCACGCGCGCGGGCTGGATCGTCGGCCGCGGTGCGTACATCAGCCAGGCCAGCGCGATGCCCGCGACGGCCACGGCGATCGAGAGACCCATCACCAGATTGCTGTGGTGGTGGTGCGCGAGCGCGTAGGCGGGCACGTCGAGTGAGTGCTGAACCCACAGCCCCATCCAAGGCGAGCCCGGGATCCCGAGCAGCGCCGCCCCGACGGCCAGCACCACGAGCGGCAGGATCATCACCGCGGGCGACTCGTGCGCGTGGATCTCACCGTCGCGCTGCCTGCCCGTGAAGGTCATGAAGAACAGGCGGAACATGTAGAACGCCGTCAGGAAAGCGGTGAACGTCCCCGCGACCCAGAGCACGGGACTCTCATGGAACGCACCGAGCAGGATCTCGTCCTTGCTCCAGAAGCCCGAGAGCGGTGGGATGCCCGAGATCGCGAGCGTCGCGACGAGGAACGTCCAGGCCGTCCACGGCATCTTCCCCCACAGTCCCCCCATCCGCCGCATGTCCTGCACGTGGTGGAAGCCGTGGATCACCGCACCGGCCCCCATGAAGAGCAGCGCCTTGAAGAAGGCGTGGGTGATCAGGTGGAACATCCCCGCCGCGTACGCGCCGAGCCCCAGCGCCATCACCATGTAGCCCAGCTGCGAGAGCGTCGAGTACGCCAGCACGCGCTTGATGTCGTTCTGCGTGAGTGCGATCAGCGCGGCGAAGAGCGCTGTGAATCCGCCGACCCAGGCCACGACCGTCAGGGCCGCCGGGAACTGCGCGAAGAGGATGAACGAGCGCGCGACGAGGAACACGCCTGCGGCCACCATCGTCGCGGCGTGGATCAGTGCGCTGACGGGCGTCGGACCCTCCATCGCGTCGGGGAGCCAGACGTGGAGCGGAAACTGCGCCGACTTGCCGATCGTCCCGACGAAGATCAGCAGCGCCGCCGCCGTCAGCATCAGGTCGACATGGGCATCGCCGAGCCCTGCGAGCGCAGGCACGGCGAGGAGCAGCTCGTCGAAGCGCAGCGTCCCCGCCGTCCACCAGAGCAGGATCATGCCGATCAGCAGCCCCACATCGCCGATGCGCGTGGTGATGAACGCCTTGATGCCCGCGGCGGCGGCGGACGGCCTGTGAAAGTAGAAGCCGATCAGGAAATACGAGCAGAGCCCCATGATCTCCCAGGAGACGAAGAGAAGCAGCAGGTTGTCGGCGACCACCAGCCCCAGCATCCCCGCCATGAAGAGGGAGACGAAGGCGAAAAAGCGGGAGAAGGTCTTGTCCCCCGCCATGTAGCCGATCGCGTAGATCTCGATGAGCGTCCCGACCACCGTGACCATGAAGAGCATCAGCGCCCCGAGGCCATCGATGCGGACGCCCATCCTCAGCGCCGTCTCGCCCCATCGCACCCACTCGAACGACCACGCCAGCGTCTCATGGCTGAGGAGCACGCGGGAGTAGACCAGCGCCGCGAGCACAGCCGACGTCAGGCTCGCGCCGACGGCGACGAGGCACGCGCTCCACCCCAGGCGCCGCCCGTTCGTGATGATCACGGCGAACGCCAGCAGCGGGAGGACGGGGATCAGGGCGGGGAGAAAATCCATGGCTCGCTGCGTGTCACCACCTCATGAGATCGATCTTGTCGACGTTCACCGTCTTGCTGTTGCGATAGATGCAGATGACGATCGAGAGGCCGACGGCCGCCGCCGCCGCCGCGATCGCCATGGCGAAGAGCGCGAACATCTGACCCGCCGTCGACTCGGCGTCGGACGTCCGGATGTGCTGAGAGAAGGCGACGAGATTGAGCGCCGCCGCGTTGATGATCAGCTCGATGGACATCAGGATGCCCAGCGCGCTCCGGCGCGTCAGCGCGCCGAAGACGCCGATCGCCACCAGCGCGGCGCTCACCACGAGGAACGGCGCGAGGGGGATCACGTCCGCTGATCCTCCCTGCGCGCGAGCGTCACCGCGCCGACCAGAGCCACCAGCAGCAGGAGCGACACCACCTCGAAGGGCAGCAGATAGGTCGTCAGCATGTCGTGGCCGATCTGCTGGACGCCCGGGGGACGGATCTCCTCCACAGGGGTCCACGGCGCCGCGAGCAGCGCCGCCAGCAGAAGCGCGAGCCCCGCACCGCACAGGGCGATCGCGGGGATCACCTGGCGGTTGGACTGGCGAAGTGCGGCGTCGTCGATCCGCACCGTGAGCATGATGACGAACAGGAAGAGGGTGGCGACCGCCCCCACGTAGATCAGAACGTGGATGGCGGCCACGAACTCCGCCAGCAGCATCAGGTAGAGGCCGGCGACGCCCAGCAGCGAGGCGATCAGCGCCAGAACGGCGTGGAAGAGATTGCGCAGCGTCACGACGAGCACCGCCGACCCCACGGTGACGGCGACGAGGCACACGAACGCGATCCAGGCGAGGAGGGATGCGGGCTCCGTCACTGCTCGCTCTCGCCCCCCTCACGCAGCTCACTGGCGAGCGCACTCCGGCCATCGGGCGTCAGCGTCCCGATCTCCTCCTCCGCGAGCCCCGCGGCGGACGGCGTCGCCTCGGCCGTCTTCGCCCTCGCGAGCTCTATCTGGAGCGACTCGCGCGTGAACGTGGCGATCTCGTAGTCGTGGTGGAACGCCAGCGCGTGGGTCGGGCAGGCGTTGACGCACATGTCGCAGTGGGCACAGCCGTCGTTGAGCCACCGCAGGCTGTCGAGCACCCGTCTCTTGTCGTTCCCCATGTGGCTCTGCAGCATGATCAGCTTCGCCGGGCACGCGCGCACACACGCCCCGCACGAGATGCACTTGCTCACCTCGAGGCTCAGCACCCCGCGCCAGCGGTCGGGCAGCGTCAGCTTCTCGTCGGGATACTGCACGGTGACCACCGGGCGGACCATCGTCTTCAGGGTCACCCACATCCCCCTGAGGAGGCTGATGAATCCCTCGATGACCTGGGCGATGCCGCTCATGAGCTGAAGCGTGACCATCGTCATGAGACGCCTCCCGCCGATCCGCCCTGCAGCAGCAGGACCACGAGGCTGGTGAGGATCAGATTGAGGAACGAGAGCGGGATGAGAACCTTCCAGCCGAGCCCGATCATCTGGTCGATGCGGACGCGGGGGAAGGTCCAGCGGAACCACATCAGCAGAAAGACGATGAAGTAGGACTTGAGGAGAAACCACACGACCGGCGGCAGCAGGGGACCGTGCCAGCCGCCGAGGAAGAGCGCCGTGGCGATCGCCGCGATGGTGAAGAGATTCGTGTACTCCGCCACGAAGAAGAAGGCGAACTTCATCCCCGAGTACTCCGTGTGATAGCCCGCGACCAGCTCGCTCTCCGCCTCCGGGATGTCGAACGGCGTGCGGTTCACCTCCGCCGTTGCCGCCGTGATGTAGATCAGGAAACCCAGCGGCTGGAGCGCGATGAACCAGATCCCCGCCTGCGACTCGACGATCGTCTGCATCGACAGCGACTGGGTCAGGATCACCACCCCGAGCAGTGACAGGAGAAGCGGCACCTCGTAGCTGACCATCTGGGCGACGGTCCGCATGGCCCCGAGAGAGGAGTACTTGTTGTTCGACGCCCACCCCGCCATGAAGATCCCGACGATGGCCACGCTCGTGATCGCCAGGATGTAGAGCAGCCCGATGGTCAGGTCCTCCGCGATCAGCCGCGGCCCGAAGGGGATGCAGACGTAGGCCAGGAACGCGGGGATGAACACGACCACCGGGGCCATCCAGAAGACCGGCCGATCCGCCCGAGCGGGGATGATGTTCTCCTTCTGCAGGAGCTTGAGGGCGTCGGCGATCGACTGCAGCCAGCCGTGCCACCCCACACGCATGGGGCCCAGGCGCGACTGCATGTGGGCCGACACCTTGCGCTCCCACCAGATCAGAAACATGGCGCTGACAGTCACAAAGCCGATCACAAGCACTGAGGCAAGAATGTACCACCCGAAAACGGCCAGGAGAGATTCGGGCTCCCCGCTCAGTGCTGTCTCAGGACTCGGCATCGTCAGTGTTTACGCCTGCTCTCGCTTTCCCACGAGCGTGGGGGACCGCCCACCGCGGTGAACACGCTGTGCACATCGGTCACACGTTCCATGCCAAGCGCCAATCCCCGGTCTCTGAGCAGGCCGACCCTCTCAGGGAGCCGCGGGAGAACCGCTGTGGAGGGCTCTGAGAGCGAGAGTGAGCGGCCAGCGACCTGCTTTCCTTGACCATGAACAGGGAATTGACAAGGCCATTCTCATCTCCGCTGGGAAAAAGGCCGAGTTCGGCAAAGCACTTGCATCCCATGGCCACCAGCGCAGATACTCCCCATGGCTCCAGGCGTGGAGCCCGGGGCCCGAGAGCACCGACACAGTGACAGCGCACCTCACATCCATCGTTGTCTTCCTCGTCATGGGAGCCGCCATGGTCCTCGGCGGATTCGCCGCCGCCTGGCTCCTGAGAAGAGACCACCCCACCCCCCTCAAGGTCATCCCCTACGAGTGCGGCGAGGAGACCGTCGGCCGCACCTGGGTCCAGTTCCACATCGGTTACTATGTCGTGGCGCTCGTCTTTGTCGTCTTCGACGTCGAGGCCGTCTTCCTCGTCCCCTGGGCCGTGGCCTTCAAGGAGCTGGGTGTCGCCGGCTTCATCGGCATGATGATCTTCATCGGCATCCTCCTCCTGGGGCTCCTGTGGGTCTGGAAGAAGGGGGCACTCGAGTGGCTCTGATTGACCGCTGGCCCGGAATCATCGCCAAACTGCCCGGCGGGCAGGTGCTGCTGACAAAGCTCGACGACCTCCTCAGCTGGTCGCGCGCCAGCTCGCTGTGGCCCATGACCTACGGAATCGCCTGCTGCGCCATCGAGATGATGTGCACCGGAGCCTCGCGATTCGACATCGACCGGTTTGGCGCCGGAGTCTTCCGCCCCTCACCCCGGCAGTGCGATGTCATGATCGTCGCCGGAACCGTCTGCTCGAAGATGGCCGACCCCCTCGTCCGCCTCTACGAGCAGATGCCCAACCCCAAGTACGTGCTCGCCTTCGGATCCTGCGCCATCAGCGGGGGACCCTTCGCCAACGACTCCTACTCCGTGATCAAGGGCGTCGACCTGCTCGTCCCCGTCGACGTCTACATCCCCGGCTGCCCCCCGCGCCCGGAGACGCTTCTCGTCGGCATCATGAAGCTCCAGGAGAAGATCAAGACCGAGAGCATCACCGGCGTCCGCGAGCCGATGATCCGGGTGGCCTGACCGTGCCACTCGCCCCCCCCGCCCTGCTCGAGGCCGCCGCCGAGGCGGCCGGACCCCTCGAGGTCGAGGACCCGGCCAAGCCCTGGGTCGTCCCGCCCGAGCGCATCCACAGCGTCCTCGCAGCCCTCCGCGACGACCCGCGCCTCGCCATGAACAGCCTGATGAATCTCACGGCGGTCGACCGCCCCGAGCAGGGCCAGATCGAGATCGTCTACCACCTCTGCTCCCTCAGGCATCACCACGAGGTCGCCGTGAAGACTCTCTGCGACCGCGGGAGTCCCCACGCCCCCACCGCGGTGGACCTCTGGCCCGCGGCCGACTGGTTCGAGCGCGAGGTCTTCGATCTGTTCGGTGTCGTCTTCGACGGCCACCCCGATCTGCGGCGTATCCTCTGCCCCGACGACTGGGTGGGCCACCCCCTCCTCAGGGACTACGAGCTGCCGAAAGACGTCCACATCACCACCGACCGCGATGACTGAGATCACCCACATCCCGCCCCCGCTCGGCCTGGAGCCCGGCGCCCATGAGGGTGAGTTCCTCATCAACATGGGGCCTCAGCACCCGTCGACGCACGGCGTCCTCCGCCTCGTCCTGCGCATGGAGGGCGAGGTCATCCGCGGCGTGTGGCCCGTGATCGGTTACCTCCACCGAAACCACGAGAAGATCGCCGAGAGCCGCCCCTACTCGGCGTTCACCATGTTCAGCGACCGGCTCGACTACCTGGCCTCGATGAACATGAACCTGGGCTACGCCATCGCCGTCGAGAGACTCTGCGGCTTCGAGGTGCCCGAGCGCGCCGAGCACATCCGCGTCATCATGGCCGAGCTCAACCGCATCGCAAGCCACCTCGTCTGGTTCGGCACCTACGGCCTCGACCTCGGCGCCTGGACTCCGATGCTCTTCGGATTCCGCGAGCGCGAGCAGATCATCGACCTCTTCGAGATGGCATGCGGCGCCCGACTCACCTACAGCTACATCATCCCCGGCGGGGTGACCGAGGACCTGCCCGACGGCTTTGTGGAGCGGGCCCGCGCGTTTCTCCGCATGATGCCCGCGAAGCTGAGGGAGTACGACGATCTCCTCGGCGACAATGTGATCTTCCGACGCCGCGTCGAGGGCATCGCCCCCCTTGACACTGAGACGGCGGTCGCCCTCGGCGTCACCGGACCCCTTCTCCGCGCGACCGGCCTGAGATGGGATCTCCGGCGCGACGCCCCCTACTCGATCTACGACCGCTTCGACTTCGAGATCCCCACAGGCACCACCGGCGACTGCATGGACCGCTACACGGTCCGCATGACCGAGATCCGCGAGTCGCTGCGCATCATCGAGCAGGCGCTCGACGCCCTGCCTGATGGACCGATCCAGGGAAAAGTGCCACGCGTCATCAGGGCCCCGAAGGACGCCGAGATCTATGACCGCACCGAGTCCCCCCGCGGGGAGTACGGCATCTACATCGTCAGCGACGGCAAGCCCCAGCCCTGGCGCCTCAAGGTCCGGGCCCCCTCCTTCTCCAACCTGATGTCGGTCGCCCCCACGAGCATCGGCCTCAAGATCGCCGACCTCGTGGCAATCGTGGGCAGCATCGACATCGTCATGGGCGAGGTCGACCGCTGAACCCTCACCCGCGCCTCTCAGTCCTCTCTTGCATGAGAAGCTGGTCAGCTATGGAGAGGAATCACCCCACAGAGGATTTGAGGATTCCCGCGATCCCTGCTCAATTGTCGGGGCGGGGATGACGAAAAGGTATCTGCGAAGGCGCGGTGATTCCCTCTGCCCCACGCTGCAGCTGACAGCGCCTGAGCCCACTGCCGAGAGGTTTGGAGGCACTGGCCTGTGCTGCCCCTGCGCTCTCCCTCACGCTCACTCGCGAATCAGCTGACGATTGGCATTCTCCCGGTCGCACTGGGGATCGCCGGGCTCATCTCCCTCCTCCATTTCCACCTCGATCCCAAGGCGGCCACCGGGGCCATGCTGGCGGCCACGGTCACAATGATCCTCCTGATCGCCGTGGGGGTGCGCCTCCTGCTGCAGCGCCTCGTCACCCACCCCCTCCGTGAGCTCGCAGAGGCCGCCGATCGCGTCGCCTCCGGCGACCTGAAGGCACGCGTCGGGCTGAGCGGCGACAACGAGATCGCCCTCGCGGGTCGCGCGGTCAACGAGATGGCCGACACACTGGCACAGCAGATCCGCCGGCTCACCGCCATCAGCGAGACGAGCCACGCCTGCTCGGAGTCCCTTGAGCTCCCCCACGTCTACCAGGCGATCACCCAGCAGGTGCGCGCGGTCATGCCCTGCGACGCCTTTGCGATTGTGCAGTGGGACGAGAGGGAGGAGATCCTCACCACCGTCTCACTGAGCGACACGGTCGATGGGGATTTCATCCCAGTGAAACCACGTATTCCAGCCCCCCTCCAACCGGGCACGCCCACCCACACGGTGATCATCGAGCAGCGCCCCCTTCTGATCCACCGTGGACCCGAGGAGAGAGACACCCCGGGCCTCGATCGCTTCGGAGACGTCGAGCGCCTCTCGCGCTCACTGCTCATGGTCCCGATGACGGTGCACGGCTGGACCATGGGGCTCATCTCCGCCCAGAGCTATCAGCCCGACGCCTACACCCAGGAGGACCTGAGCCTGCTCCAGGGAATGGCCAGCTTCGCCGCCCTCTCGATCCACAACGCCGGCCTCCACCGCGAGACCCAGAGAGCCCTGCAGGCGGGCGAGGCGCTCAACAGGATCGCCTGCGCCATCGGGGCGACCTTCGACCTGCGCCAGATCTGCCAGACCATCCACTGCGAGGTCTCCTCCCTCTTCCCCACCGACGCCTTCTGCCTCTCCATCGTCGAGCCCGAGCGCGAGCACATCGAGCCCCTCTACGCCATCGACATCATCGACGGGACAGGCCGCGAGGTCCCCCCCGCGAACGGCCAGTGCCCCGTCACCCAGCAGCACACCTGGGAGATCGTCCAGTCGCGCAGAGCCCGCCTCGAGCTCCGCGATCCCAACGAGATCCCCACAATGCCCTTCCTGCCCTTCGGTGACACCGACCGGCGCTCCGCCTCGCTGATGTTCGCCCCCATGATCTCGCGCGAGACAGTCGTCGGCGTGATGACAGTGCAGAGCTACGCACACGGCGCGTACTCCCAGCAGGACCTCACCCTGCTCCAGCAGATCGCCGACCTCACAGCCCTCGCCCTGCAGAGCGCCCTGCTCTACAACCGCATGGCCACCAGCGAGGCCCGCCACCGCGCCCTCGTCGAGAACAGCGACGTCGCCATCATCCTCACCGACCTCGAGGGGCAGATCTCGATGTGGAACCGCGGCTCGGAGCGCCTCTTCGGCCACGCCTCCGAGCAAGTCCTGGGGCTGGCCCTCAGCGAGATCTTCACCCGCGAGACCTTCAGCGCAGAGCGCATCTCCGATCTCCTGCGCCGCCACGGCCCATGGACCGCCGAGGCCCAGGCCCGACACTGCGACGGGCACCTGCTCGAGGTCGTCTTCTCCCTCGCTGAGGTGACAGGCTCCGACGGGGAGCCGGTCGGACGACTCGTGATCGCCAGCGATGTGACCGAGAAGAAGTCGCTCGAGCGCGCCCTCCTCCACGCCCAGAAGATGGAGTCGATCGGGACACTCGCCGGCGGGATCGCGCACGACTTCAACAATCTGCTGACCGGCATCATGGGATACGCCAGCTATCTCCAGGGGCAGGCGGAGACCGGCACCCGCCTGTCACGCGATCTCAACCAGATCGAGAGAGCGGCGCACCGCGCCTCGGAGCTGACCGCCCAGCTCCTGGCCTTCAGCCGCAAGCAGCGGATCCGCCACCAGGCGATCAACCTCAACCAGATCATCGACGAGACCGTCCACCTCATGGAGCGCACCCTCGGCAAACACATCACCATCGTCGTCGACAAGGACCCCAGCCTCCACGTGATCCAGGCCGACCCCACCCAGATGCAGCAGGTCCTCATGAATCTGGCCATCAACGCCCGCGACGCCATGCCCCGCGGGGGGACGCTCCGCATCTCGACCGGCAACTGCCACGTCGACGAGAGCCTCGCCCAGCAGCGAGCCGAGCTCACGCCGGGGCGGCACATCCTGATCGGTGTCTCCGACACCGGCGAGGGAATGGACGAGGAGACATGCGCCCGGATCTTCGATCCCTTCTTCACCACGAAGGGCGCGGGAGAGGGAACCGGCCTCGGCCTCGCGATGGTCTACGGCATCGTCCGCGGACACGGGGGAGCCATCGAGGTCGAGAGCGAGGTGGGAAAGGGAACGCAGTTCAGAATCCACCTGCCCGTCGGCGAGGTGGTGCTCTCCTCTCCCCAGCAGTCCGATGCGATCGAGGTGCGCGGGGGATCCGAGACCATCCTGCTCGTCGATGACGAGCCCGTCATCCTCCGCCTGGGCTCCTCCGTTCTCGAGCGATACGGTTACACGGTGCTCACCGCTCTCACCGGGGCCGAGGCGCTGCAGATCCAGCACGACCACCCCGGACGCATCGACCTGATCATCCTCGACATGATCATGCCCCACATGAACGGCGCCGAGCTCGCCCGACGCCTGCGCGAGGCCGACCCCCACTGCCGTCTCCTGCTCTCCAGCGGCTACACCATGCAGAGAGACGCCGAGGAGCTGGTCCAGACCGGGGGCATGATCGGCTTCCTGCCCAAGCCCTATCGCATGAGCCAGCTGATCCATCACGTCCGAAAAGCCCTCGACCAGCCCCTCTCGCGCGTCTGAGAGCGCAAATCGCTTGCACACCCCGCCGGCCCCCTCGACAGTCGCGGCCATGCGACGCCTCCCACCCCATCTGAAAAAGCATCTGCCCAAGGGGTCGCGCGCCCAGGCCATGCGGCGAATGCTCAGCGGCCTCGGACTCGAGACCATCTGCGACGAGGCCCGATGCCCCAACCGCGTCGAGTGCCACGCCAGGGGAACCGCGAGCTTCCTCCTCATGGGAGACACGTGCACTCGGCGATGCGGGTTCTGCTCAGTCAAAACAGGGCGACCCAGTCCCCTTGATCCCGACGAGCCCGACCGACTCGCCGAGGCCATCAGGCGCATGGGCCTCCGCCACGCCGTTCTCACATCCGTCGACCGCGACGACCTCCCCGATGGAGGGGCAGCCCACTTCGCCGCGGCGGTGCACGCCGTGAGGCGAATCAATCCCCAGACGGCCATCGAGGTGCTCACGCCGGATTTCGGCGGAGACCTCGGCGCGCTCGACATCGTCCTCGCCGCCCGGCCCGACGTCTTCAACCACAACCTCGAGACGGTCCCACGCCTCTACCCCGCTGTCCGCCGCCGCTCCGATTTCGACCGCTCACTGCGTGTCCTCCACCACGCGAAGCGCAGCCTCCCCTCCCTGTGGACCAAGTCGGGTCTCATGGTCGGCCTGGGCGAGACCATCGAGGAGGTGCTCGACACCATGCGCGCGGCACGCGGGGCCGAGGTCGATCTCCTGACCATCGGCCAGTACCTCCAGCCCACACCCGCCCAGGTCCCCGTCACCGAGTTCATCGCGCCCGAGATCTTCGGGCACCTCGAGCGCGAGGGGCTCGCCATGGGCTTCCGCGCCGTCTTCGCCGGCCCCTTTGTCCGCTCCAGCTATCTGGCAGAACAGGTCATCCCAGCTTGACCGCCGGAGATCACCCCCTACGGTGACCCGCGGCCTGCCCCAGGCCGGGCATCAGACCGCCAGTGGAGACACGTCCCATGACCGTTCTCATCGTCGGAAGCGTCGCCCTCGACAGCGTCGAGACCCCCCATGGCCGCGTCGACCGCGCGCTCGGAGGCTCCGCCCCCTTCGCCTCACTCGCCTCCAAGCTCTTCGCCCCCACCGCCCTGCTGGGAGTCGTCGGCGCCGATTTCCCCGCCGAGCACATCGGGAACCTCCGCCGCTGGGGCATCGACATCCAGGGCCTCGAGATCGTCCCCGACGGAAAGACCTTCCACTGGGCAGGGCGCTACCACGAGAACATGAATGACCGCGACACGCTCACCACCGAGCTCAACGTCCTGGCCACTCACCACCCCGACGTCCCCGAGCCGCTGAGCCGCCCCGATTTTCTCTTTCTCGCCAACACCTCCCCCGAGCTGCAGATGAAAACCCTCAGCCAGGTCGAGCGCCCACGACTCGTCCTCGCCGACAGCATGAATCTCTGGATCGACACCGCGCGCGAGGCCCTCTGGGAGATGATCCGGAGCGTCGACGTCTTTCTGCTCAACGACAGTGAGGCGCACTCACTGTGCGAGACCCGCAGCCTCCTCGTCGCCGCCCGCCGCCTCCTCGACGAGGGCGTGGGCCGCGTGATCATCAAAAAGGGGGAGCACGGAAGCCTCATGGTCACCCGCGACAGCGTGTTCTGCGCCCCCGCCTACCCGCTCGAGAGAGTCTGCGACCCCACCGGCGCCGGGGACTCCTTCGCAGGGGCCTACCTGGGCCATCTCGCCCAGGCCAAGACACTCGACGAGGAGGCCCACCGCTGTGCCCTGATCGCCGGCGCCGCCGTCGCCGCCTTCAACTGCGAGACCTTCAGCATCGAGCGCCTCAGTGGCCTGACCCGGGCCGACGTGGACGCCCGCTGCCGCGAGATCCACGCGATGACGCGCTTCGAGGCCCTGGACTCCCTGCCCTGATCCGAGGGGAGTGATCCCTGCGACAGCCCCCGAGATTGACACTCCCCCGGGGCGTGCCCCACTGTGACCCCCCCGGACCTGAGACCATGCCCCTCAAACCCATCGAAGCCGAGCAGGCCCGCACCGAGAACCTCTCCGAGGGAGAGCGCGACTTCTTCCGCCGATTCCCCTTCCAGCCCTGCCTCACGTCCCCCGACGCCTGGCACATGCCGCTCATCTCCCTCCACGACTACGTCCTCGCCCTCGCCCAGCTCAGCCTTCAGCCCAACGACCTCGTCCTCGACTTCGGCTGCGGCCCGGGCTGGATCTCCGAGTGTCTCGCCCGCCATGGGCTGCGCGTCGTCGGCATCGACGTCGCCGAGGGCGCCCTGCGCGGATGCCGCGAGCGCATGGCCGCCGCCGGCGTGGCCGACCGCACCGATTTCATCCGAGGCGACGTGCAGCGCTATCCCTTCCGCGACGGAACCTTTCAGGCGGTCATCTGCATCGCCGCGCTGCACCACATCGAGGACATGGGGCAGGCCGTCGCCGAGATCGCCCGCATCCTGAGGCCCGATGGCGAGGCCATCCTGATCGAGCCCGGCGAGGACCACAGCCAGAAGGAGCAATCGCGCCGGGCCGTCGAGGAGCACGGCACCCTCGAGCAGGACGTCCACCCATCCCACGTCTTTCGCTGGGCCTCCGAGGCGGGATTCGCCGAGTTCTTCGTCGTGCCCCAGTACTTCGCCTTCCCCGCCATGCGATGGAACTGGACTCAGTGGGAGCAGCACTGCGAGATGGCCCACAGCCGCCGCCCCGAGCGCTCCGCGGGGCGCCTCAGGCGCCTGTGGCAACTCCTGAAGATCTGGTGGAGCGCACGCAGCTGGCGCGACGCGGCCCGGCAGCACTTCCCCGCCGAGTGGCTCTTCCACCTCCACTTCGACCAGTGGATGCGAGACCACTGCTGCTACCTTCTGCGAAAAAGCCGCGGCGATCGCCCGATGGGAAGCACCTGGGCCGAGGGCTGCGAGGGGACGATCGAGCCGCTCGGCGTGCGCCTCGAAGGCGATCAGGTGCTCCTGCGCGTGCGCCTCAGGAACACCGGCCGGGCCACATGGCTCGCGCACACCTGGGGAGAGTTCGGGCAGGTCCGCGTGGGCCTGAAACGCCTCGATTCCCCCGGGGGAGCCGTGGTCGAAACCGACTATCTCCGATTCGCACTGCCCCACGACATCTCCCCCGGCGCTGAGTGGGAAGGGCAACTGCGCTCCATGGGCCCCGCAGCTGAACTGCCCGCGGTGGCAGCGGTCGACTTGGTCAGCGAGCAAATCAAGTGGTTCCAGGCCCAGAGGCCCGATGGCGGCACCCCCGAGGTGCGGCTCGAGAGAGGCCCCGGCGAACCCCACCCATAAAAAAGTGTCGCGGGGCACCAGAAAAGTGCACCAGGGGCTTGACAGGCCTCAGATCAGATGAGTACGGTCGGATTTCGCCGGTCACGATGACTGGCGTTTGCGCCGCGGGCGCATGCCCGGCGCCGCTCTTTGACAGCTGAATATTGAGTTGAAGGATCTCCCAACTGATACCAGTTGGAGAGTGCCGACAGGATTCTCGAAGGCGACCGCTGGGACTTGCAAGTGGGCAAGTTACTGAGGGCGCACGGGGGATGCCTTGGCACTGGAAGTCGATGAAGGACGTGGCAAGCTGCGAAAAGCCCAGGGGAGTGGCAAACACACGCTGATCCTGGGATCTCCGAATGGGGCAACCCACCGCGGGTCATGCCGCGGTATCCGCCACTGAATGCATAGGTGGCGGAGGGCAACCCGGGGAAGTGAAACATCTCAGTACCCGGAGGAAGAGAAAGAAACCTCGATTCCCTGAGTAGTGGCGAGCGAAAGGGGATCAGCCCAAACCGCCGGAGCCTCGGTTCCGGCGGGGTTGTGGGACGGTCCGCTCAGGACCATGACGGCGAGACGAACATGCTGGATATGCATGGCCACAGAGGGTGAAAGCCCCGTAGTCGAAGCCGAAATGGCCCTGGACCGCACCCGAGTAAGGCGGGACACGTGAAACCCCGTCTGAATCTGGGGGGACCACCCCCCAAGGCTAAACACTCTCCAGTGACCGATAGTGAACCCAGTACCGTGAGGGAAAGGTGAAAAGCAGCCCGAGAGGGCAGTGAAATAGTACCTGAAACCGTGTGTCCACAAGCAGTCGGAGCACCGTGACCGGGCTTGCTCGGTCCGTGCGACGGCGTGCCTTTTGCATAATGATCCGGCGACTTACTCCTCAGCAGCGAGGTTAAGGACCTCTGGTCCGGAGCCGCAGCGAAAGCGAGTCTGAACAGGGCGAACAGTTGCTGGGGGTAGACCCGAAGCGAGGTGATCTAGCCATGGCCAGGCTGAAGTCGGGGTTACACCCGATGGAGGGCCGAACCAGTGTACCTTAAAAAGTGCTTGGATGAGCTGTGGCTAGGGGTGAAAGGCCAATCAAACCTCGTGATAGCTGGTTCTCCTCGAAATGTTTTGAGGAACAGCCTCAGGCGTTTCGTCGTGGAGGTAGAGCACTGCGTGGACTAGGGGGCCCACAAGCTTACCGAACCCATGCAAACTCCGAATGCCACGACGTCAGAGCCTGGGAGTGAGTCCACGGGGGATAAGCTCCGTGGTCGAGAGGGAAACAACCCAGATCGTCGGCTAAGGCCCCCAAGTCTGTGCTAAGTGCATAAGGAGGTGGAGTCTCGAAGACAACCAGGAGGTTGGCTTAGAAGCAGCCATTCCTTGAAAGAGTGCGTAACAGCTCACTGGTCGAGTGACTCCGCGCCGAAAATGAGACGGGACTGAAGCACAGCGCCGAAGCCGCGGGTCGATGGCTTGCCATCGGCGGTAGAGGAGCGCTCTGCGTGCATTGAAGGTCGACCGAAAGGACGGCTGGAGCGCGCTGAGGCGAGTATGCCGGAATCAGTAACGACAAACCGAGCGAGAAACTCGGTCGCCGCAAACCCAAGGTTTCCTGGGCAATGCTAATCATCCCAGGGTGAGCCGGCCCCTAAGGCGAGGCCGAGAGGCGTAGCTGATGGGAAGCAGGGTAGAAAATTCCTGCGCCACCTGAACCACGTTTGACGATGGGGTGACGCAGTGTCGAAGGTCATCCAAGCCGACGGACAAGACTGGTGGACCCGTGAGGGCCGGCGGGGAGGCAAATCCCCCCGCCACAAGGCCCGGGCGGGCCCCGAGGGCCCTGGTGCCCGAAGTGACCCGAAGCGCTGCCAAGAAACAGCCTCTGAGGAGTGATTCAGGTGACCGTACCGCAAACCGACACAGGTGGGTGAGGAGAGTATCCTCAGGCGCTCGGGAGAACCAGGGAGAAGGAACTCGGCAAA
>JAFGKF010000383.1 GCA_016928695.1 Candidatus Sumerlaeota bacterium
ACTTGGAGGCGGTGCGGTTGAAAACGGTCAGGTCATGACCCGCCTCACGCAGATGCTCCGCCATCGGAGCCCCCATGATCCCGAGGCCGATGAATCCGATGCGCATGCTCACCCTCCCGGAGAAGAGAAATCCGGACAGCCGATCGGAGGATCGGACTGTCCGGATGAAGAGTCCAGCGCGGAGCGCCGGTGAGGTGCGTCCCTCAGTCGCTGGTGAGGACGCTCAGCTCCGCCGGGAGGCTGCCGGCGCTGAGGACCTGGTTTTCACCCCAGGTGCTCTGGATGGTGACCGTCTCGCTGCCTGCCGCGGGCACGCTGACATCGACCTGCATCACATAGCCGGAGTCACTCCCGTCATCGCTCAGGTAGTCTGCAACGATGGTGTCATTCTCCACTGCATTGCGGAGGGGTGGAACGATCTCCCGGTTGCCGTCAATGCCTGTGGTGTCATAATAGGGTGCGTAGTCCGACCAGTAGTAGGAGGCGCCCGCACTATTCTGCAGGGCGGCCACGGCGGTCGGCACGTGGCTCACACACTCCGTCAGAATGCCGGCGTTGAGATCGAGGGTGTAGAAGCCCGCGGGACCCAACCCTGTGATATTGCCGCAGGCCAGCGCGATGCCGCCATTGATCGTGGACGGCACGAGGGCCACCATGTCAGTGGCGTACGAACCGCCATCGAGGTCGAGATCGAGATCCAGGAAGAAGAAGACGCGGACGTCGAGCGCTGTGCCGCCCGAGTTGCTCAGCGTCCAGGACGAGGTGACCCGTGCCGTGTCACCGGGTGTGGGCGCGGTGAGGGTCATGTTCAGATCGGCCGTCAACGCCGCGGTGTTGGGGAATGCAATCCCCGTGGTGTCAAGAGACGTCGCAGTGGCAGAGGGCGTCCCCCCAGTGGGCTCATTGGGCGCCGCGTGCGTGCCGGTGAAGTCATCGACGTAGTAGATGTTGTCACCGGCCACATCGTAGATCGCCCAGCACCAGTTCCAGACCGTTGTGCCCGGGGATGAGCCTGTCGCATCGAATGTGCAGTCGGAGCCATTGATGAATCCGTGGTCATCCGCCACGGTGAAGGAGAGTGAGCCCACTCCGCTGCCAATCGTCATGGCATGGGCCCCGAAGACCGCAGGGCTCATCAGCACCATGGCTAAAATGATCGCTGATACAAGTTTCATACTGCCCTCCCATTCCCTGAGGGCCTTCCCCCTGGCACGCAGAGCCCCAGAATACTGAGGCATCGAAAACGCCCAGGGAGGATGGGCACCCCAGATATCTCTCGGCAGCTTGACACCTGTGCCACGGACTGTCAAAGCAAACCTGAGCTCAGATGACTCTGAACCCTTGAGTTGCAAACACTAATCGGTCAACGTCATCCCATGGTGGCGCCGGAGAATGACGCGGCTGAGGTGCCCTCACTGCCCCTCGAGTGACTGCCTGATCCCCAGCACGCTGAGCATGTCTCCGACATCCGTGAACTTCACCCGCGGCGATCCCCTCCGCCGTCCACGGTGAGTCTCCACGTCGTCCAGCATCCGCCAGTCATCGAAGGAGACGAAGTCGATCCCCCGCTCCTTGAAGAAGGTGGGAATCGCCTCCAGCGGCGGGAGCGCCCGATCGGAGACCGCGCCCTTGATCAGGTCCTCGATCATGTGGGTGACGACCTCAGCCGAGGCCGCCTTGTGGCTCCCGATGAGCCCCCAGGGGCCACTGCGCGCCCAGCCGACGACGTACTGATTGGGCACGATCTTACCCGTCCCCGGATGGGAGATGCGACCATCGGTGTTCGAGAGGATGCGCCTCTTGTCATCGAAGGGGACCCCGGGCAGAGGGGTGCCCTGGTAGCCGATCGCGACCAGCGCCATGTCCGCCTCGATCTCCTCGAACTCCTCGGTGCTCCGCGCGCCGATGCTCCCCTCCTTCTCCTGATACAGCTCGTTCCTCACCAGCCGGACTCTCCTCAGGTTGCCATCCTCATCACCGAGAAACTTCAGCGGCGAGACGAAGAACTTGAAGCGGATCTTGCGCGGCCTGGTGCCCTCACCCCGCTCACAGTACTCACGGAGCAGCGCCATGTTCTTGCCCTTGCGCGACTTCTCCCCCTCGCGCTCGAGCTCCGCACTGCTGAAGGGATCGAGCTCGAGCTCCTCGGGCGGCACCACCGGGTCCGCCTGCAGGAGATGCCCCAGCTCCTTGACCTCGGTCGGCGTGAAGGCCGCCTGAACAGGGCCACGGCGACCGAGCATGGTGATCTCCTGAATCTCACTGCGGCCCAGGGCCTCGAGGGCGTAGTCGGCCACATCGGTCTTGGCCAGCTCGTCGGGGGTCAGCGAGAGAATCCGGGTCACGTCGACGGCGACATTGCCGTTGCCCACCACCACGACCCGCTTGCCGCTGAAGTCGAAGTTCGCATCCCGGTAGTCGGGATGGCCGTTGTACCACCCCACGAAGACCGTCGCGGGGCAGACGCCCACCAGGTACTCCCCGGGGATCCCCAGGCGCCGGTCACTCTCATTGCCCACGGCGTAAACGATCTGATCGTAGTGCTTGGTCAGATCCCCCACCAGGATGTCCCGGCCGAACATCACGTTTCCGAAAAACCGAAAGTGGGGACTCTCCGCACTGCGCTCGTAGACCTTGACCACCGACTTGATCTTCTGGTGATCCGGGGCCACCCCGCCGCGCACCAGGCCGTAGGGGGTCGGCAGGCGGTCGAACATGTCCACATGCGCGACCATGTCCTGCGTGGTCAACAGTGCATCTGCCGCATAGAATCCCGACGGTCCCGACCCGACAATCGCCACTCGGAGGGGACGCTCCTCTGTTCCGATCCTCATCTCACCTGACTCAGCCATCGCCCGATGTGAACCTCCCACGCACCTCAGAATTGGGGTGCTGAAGCATCGGCAACGCGCCCCATGCTTGCAAGAGCTGAATGAAAAGACCTTGCCAAATCACCTGGGTTGGCAAGGGTTGGGGTCTCAAAGGCAGGAGATCCGCGCATGGACCCGACCAGGCTCTTCCTCTTCGTCGATGTCGACACCCAGCGAGACCTCCTCGAGCCCGACGGCGCGCTCCCCGCGCCCGGGGCGGAGACCCTGGTGGAGAAGATCCGCCGCCTCGTGGCCTTCGCCGCAGGGCGATCCATCCCCATTCTCTCCCCTGTCCTCATCCACGATCCGAGCGATGGGGCGCTGCGCGATCAGACTCCGCACTGCCTGCGCGGGACCCCCGGTGCCGAGAAGATCGAGGGAACCACCCTGCCCAACGCGATCACACTCACCTCCGAGGCACCCCGCCCTGTTCCAGCGCAGATCATCGTCGAGCACACACCGGGCGGCCTGATGAAACATCCCCACATCATGAGCGTGATCGAGCAGCTCTTTGGCCGAACGGCCGTCATCTTCGGCGTGTCTCTGGAGACCGGCGTGCTCGAGGCGGTGCGCGGACTGCGCCGCCACGGGCTGCCCTGCCGCGTGGTGCGCGATGCCACCG
>JAFGKF010000384.1 GCA_016928695.1 Candidatus Sumerlaeota bacterium
TGACGCCCGTGTTGGGCAGTGTGAGATCCCCCTTGGACCAGGCCTCGCCCCAGTGGACGTTGAACTGCCCGTTCGAGGTGGCCATCGCGTGGCTGATGATCGCCGCGGGGATCTCCATCGGGAACGGCGGTGAGGCCCTGAGGATGGCGCGGACCGTCCGCGACACACCGCGCTCGTTGACCGCTCGACTGTTGACCACGAGGATCGACTGCGGTGGATCCCCCGCCTCCGGCAGCGTGAGCACGAGATTCGAGACGCGGGCCGTCTCGTCTGTGTTGATCGGCTCGTTGGTGAAGACAATCAGGTCCTCATTGTTGCCGTCACCGATCAGCTCGAGACCGCCCGATGAGATGCGATTTTCGAAGACATTGATGGTGTAGGGCGGATCCCCATCGGCGGAGGTGTAGTAGGACTCCGAGTCGGCGTCCTTGGTGAAGAGGGTGGTGTCGTCTGTGTAGTCGCCGGGGTAGTTGAACCAGTGGACCACCTGGTCGACGCCCGCCTCGGCGGCGTAGTAGACTCTCTCGCGCTCGATGCGCAGCTGGGTCATCCGGGACTCGTGCATGCTGAAGCCCAGCATGCTGATGATGCTGACCGAGACGATCCCGATGACGATCAGCGAGATGAGAAGTGTGATCCCACGGCGGCGCCGATGGCACATGGGCACAGCCCGTGGCGGGTGATACTCTCTCATGGGTGCACCATCCTCTCCGGCCCTCTCAGTCTGTGTTGCGCATGAACACCGATGTCACAAAGGTCGCGTTGCGCGAGGCCTCGGGGAATCGGTCGCGGAAGTTCTGATAGTTGTAACTGATCTGGAGCGTGAGAGCGCTCGCACCGATCAGTGGGTTGCTGTCGGGCCCCACCTCGAAATCCTCGATGCCGCGGGCGAGCTCCCGCTGATCCCCACTCTCATCCATGTCGGGATCGTATATCAGGCGATCTCCGCTGAGCCAAATGCGGGCTGTCGCGTCGGGATTCCGTGCATCGGTGAACTGGACCTCGCTGGAGGCGACCAGCGTCACGGGGTAGACGGCGTTGCGCAGGATCTCAGCGGTGCGATCCAGCGCGATCCCGGACTGCGACTGCCGCCGGGCCTGATCCGTGACAACGACGAGCCCCTTTGATGTGGCGAGGAGCACCCCCGCCAGCGCGAAGAGGATGAGCGTGGAGATGGTGATGGTCACCATCAGCTCGACCATCGAGTAGCCGCGGCGCATGTCAGCGTGGAGCAACATAGGTTCTCAGCACCTCAATGGCGTTCCGGGTCGACTGGCGGCCCAGCCGGCTCCAGGAGACGGCGACCTCGACGAGAACGCGGTGGCGATTCTCCAGGGGGAACGATGTGACCTCGGAGCCCAGTGAGCCGTCCTGATTCACGGTCCAGACCCGCGTCGTCATCTGGCCCACGAGGTCGTCCTCGGGGTTGTCGGGGGTGTTGAAGTTGTCGATGACCACCGACTGACTGCTGATGTCGGTGAAGACGTTGCGCCGGATGAGCTCGACCTGGCGCCGAGCGTGGTTGAGGGCGATCAGACGCTGCTTGTCGAGCTCGAGGGTCTCACGGACGAACAGAAGTGAGCTGAGCGTGCCCACGACCACGAACGCGACGATCGCCATGGCGAAGATGATCTCCACCAGGGAGTAGCCGACGCGGGATGACAAAGAGAGACGCATCGGAACAAAGAGCTCCCTCAGAGCTGTTGGCCCCAGCGGTGGGAACCGGTGCCCTCTCCTCTGGCACTCGATCCCCTTTTCTGTATCGTGCAGGCGGTTCCAAGAGGTGATTTTTGAGATTTGGAGCGTGAGAAATCATCTCATCTTCCACGCTTTTCCCCCTTGCCAGCTGATTTTTCACAGAGGGGAACAACACGGTTTGTTACCCATCGGTCCGATAGCCCCTCTGCTGAGCGGGGAGCAACCCGGATTGTCACCATGCCGTCAGATCACCTGTGCATCTGTCTCTGTGGTGGCGCTCCCCAAGTGAGTTGGCGCGTGACAGCGAAGCGCCCGCGAGCCAGAATTCAAACGGTGAGACCCCCTCCGAGGGGCTTGGGAGGTGCGAAATTGTCCAGGATGGCTGGATTGGGGTCAGGCCCGTGGCGCTCATGGGTGCTGATCGGTGGACTGCTGGCTGTCACGGCGACCACGGTGGGGGGAGCCCCTCTTCCCACATGGGACACTTCGCTGTTCGGCGGCCCCGGCGTCTGCGCCATTTGCCATCAGAGCGATGGCAATGTGCTGGTGGGACCCGGGGGTGAAGATCTCTCGCCCACGACCGACTGGCGCTCGACGATGATGGCGAACGCGTTCCGGGACCCGCTGTTCCGGGCCAAACTGGAATCGGAGGTCGCCCGCCATCCGGCGCTGCAGACGGTGATCGAGGACACCTGCCTGACCTGCCACGCGCCGATGGGACGCACGCAGGCGATCCAGGACGGTGCCGCGGGGATCACACTCGTCGAGGCGGTGAGCTCCGAGGTGGCGCAGGGTGGTGTGAGCTGCACCCTCTGTCATCAGATCCAGCCCGATGGTCTCGGTGACCTGCCCAGCCACAGTGGAGGATTTGTGATCCGTGGGGGCCGCGTCATCTTCGGCCCCTACGAGGACCTTCAGGCGCAGATGATGCGGGCCGTCGCCAACTTCGACGCCGCCTTCGGAGCCCAGGTGATGCAGTCCGAGCTGTGCGCGACCTGCCACACGCTCTTCGTCCCCTATGTCGATGACGGAGGTGCGATCGCGGGGGAATTTCCCGAGCAGACACCGTATCTCGAGTGGCTCAACAGCGTCTACGCCTCGGGGGTCGAGGAGACACAGTGCCAGGACTGCCACATGCCACCGCTCTACGATGGGGTGGTCATCTCCTCTCTGCCCCCCTCTCTCCCCTCGCGCTCGCCCTTCTGGCGACATCACTTCGTGGGGGGCAACGCACTCATGGGACGCA
>JAFGKF010000385.1 GCA_016928695.1 Candidatus Sumerlaeota bacterium
AGCACCACGGCGCAGCTGACGATCAGCTCCGCCGCGGAGATGTGCAGCTGAAGCCCCAGGCAGATGAAGAGCGCGACTCCCAACATCTGCCAGGGGTGGCCCCTCACCGCGACGCCGAAGAGGCAGATCAGGGCGCCTGTCACCACGGCGGGCAGGAAGCAGGGGTTCCAGTAGAAGCGCAGCTGCGAGATCTCGAGCGGGAAGACCGCGTACATCGCGGCCGTCCAGAGCGCGGCGCCCGGGCCGAAGTGCGCGCGTGTGAATCGCCAGACGACACCGATCAGGGCCGTGTTGAGCACCGCGATGAGGACGGCGATGGAGACGGGGCTCGTGCTGATGGCCAGCGGAATCGCGCAGAGGAGGTACATCAGCGGCCCGAGGACGCGGCCTCCGTACTGCAGCTCGCTGCCGAGCAGGGGGAATTCCACCCCGCGCAGCAGGAGCTGGGAGCGGTAGAGGTCACGGGTGGTGTGGATGCTGAGATAGCCCAGGTCGACGTCCCGCAGGCGCAGATAGGCCGCCACGGCCAGGATGATCCCGACTGCGAGCAGCTCGGCGCGGGAGACGGGGCGGGGGGACGGCTGTTCGGCAGAGTACACGGGGTCACTCGCGAGCGGAGAGCGAGTGATTGAACGCGGCGCCCGTGGCGGTGTCAATTGCTGCCTGGGCCGATCCGGGGTGGGAGGAAGGCGATGCGGTGTCCGGGCCGCCGGTGGCCCATCGAATGGGTTGACCGTGGGCGCACCCTTGGCCGACGATGGACCTCGGCGCCTCTCCAGATCCGCGCCGATGGGAGACAAGATGAGCACCGGCAGCCGCATCGCTTTGGCCATTGGGCTTTTTCTGATTCTCTGCCTGATCGCGCTGGTCGCCCTGATCGCGGTCGTCTCCCTCGTGGCCGGCGGGGGATTTCATCTGGGGGGCGACCGCATCGCGCTGCTGCGGGTGGAGGGATTCATCGGCGACCTCGAGCGCGAGGTGGATCTCGCGCGCCAGTACGCGGACGACTCCCGGATACGCGCCATCGTGGTCCGGATCGACACCGGCGGCGGGGCCGTGGGGGCGAGCCAGGAGCTCTATCAGGAGCTGCTGCGGGCGGCCGGCCAGAAGCCGGTCGTCATCTCGATGGGCAACGTGGCGGCCTCGGGGGGATACTACGTCGCGCTGGCGGGCGACACGATCTTCGCCAATCCGGGCACCGTCACCGGCTCCATCGGGGTACTCTTCACGCATGTGGACACCTCGGGGCTTCTCGACGAGCGCCTGGGGCTGCACTTCACCGAGGTGACGAGCCGCGAGAACAAGGACATGGGGAGCATCTGGGGGCCCCTCGACGACGCGGACCGCGCCCTGATCGAGGAGATGATCGGTGACGTCCACAGGCAGTTCGTGGCCGCGGTGCGCGAGCAGCGCGCCGGGGCGATCCGGCGGGCGCTCGCCGGCGATGCCAGCGCGGAGGCTCAGATCACCGACGAGGCGATCGACGAGCACATCGCCTCTCTCTGCGACGGGCGCCCGTTCACCGGCGAGCAGGCGCTCTCGTGGGGATTCATCGACGCCCTGGGCAATCTCAACGACGCCATCGACCACGCGGCACGCGCCGCGGGGATCACGGGCGAGCCGAACGTGGTCGAGTGGCAGCCGCGACACGGGCTGCTGGGGCCGCTCGTCCAGAGCGTCACGCGGGATGCGCTCCACGCCGTGCGCGAGGAGGTGCGGCCGCGCGCGGGGCTGAGGTACGAGATGACCCGGTGATCTGCCGAGGGGACACCTGGAGGAATTCGAGTTGAGCTGCACCCTCGACATCCACGTTCAGCCGCGCGCCAAGCGCGATGAGATCGCCGGGTGGCACGGCGGTCGGCTGCGTGTGCGCCTGACGGCTCCGCCCGTCGACGGCGCGGCCAACGAGGCGCTGATCCGGTTTCTGGCGAAGGCGCTCGGCGTGAGACGCTCGCAGATCACGCTCACTCTCGGCGAGAGGGGCCGTGACAAGACCCTCCGGATCGAGGATCTCGCGCACGAGGAGCTGCGGCTGCGTCTGGACAGGGTGATCGGATGACTCACTCCTCCTCCGGCGAGGAGAGCACCCTGATGCTGACCTCAGGCACATCCCACCGGATGAGGGTGTGATCCACCACCTGGCGGTAATGATATCGCTCGAGCAGCTCGTCCGTCAGTGACGTCTCGGGCGTCCGCTCGCGGGCGATCTCGCTGCGGATCAGGTGCTCGACATCGCGCAGCTGTGGGATCCCGCGTGAGTGGCCGATGGATCGGACAATCATTGCGCCTGAGGGGCCAAGCACCACATTGGAGCACTCCCCCGGCGCCAGTGAGGGGAGCATCTCACGCACCTGCTGGGGGATGAACTCGGGAATCCTGTTCACCCAGCGACTCCAGGCAAAGCTCTGATCGATGTCCAGGCCGATCTCCTCGGCGATCTCATCGGGAGAGATCCCCTGGGCCCACCGATCCCGGATCGCACGCGCCTCGTGGAGCTCATCGAGTGCGTACTCGCTGGAGGCGAGACGCTGTAGAGCGGCATGGCTGATCCACAGCGCCTCGGCGGAGACCAGCTCCTGTGTGTATCGCCCGCCCCGCTCACGCCAGCGGGCCTCGATCTCCTCGGCGGTGGGCGGATCGATCTGCTGCTCGGAGAAGATCTGCTCGAGCCGCTCAACCAGATTGTACCTCATCAGAGGCTCCAGCTCCGCCAGGAACTCAGGGCTCGAGGTCAGTCCCGTTGCCTCGGCCTCGGCCAGAAACAGCTGGGTTTCGATCATCTCCATGCGCCCCATGGGGGTGAGCAGCCACGCGAGCGTCTCCTCCGGATGGGCGCCGAGATGAGAACGGAGCTCAATATCCGCGAGTGTCAGCACCCGCGGCCCGAGGGTCAGCGCCGGGGTGTCACTGGGCATGTCGGTGGTCAGAGGCTCCTGGATCACAACGGGGTATCTCTCCAGCAGACTCTGGATGACCTCCCCCCTTCGAGCCTCTCGCCGCTCGGCGACCAGCCGCATTCCGAGTGTGTAGACCATCATCTCGTGACGGGGATAGCGCTCGGTGTCCCGCGATTCGACGCGGAGGAGGAAAAAGCCCACAGGCGACTCGATGATCTCACTCAGCTCGCCCACCGGGACCGTCAGCAGCACCTCCTCCACCTGCGGGAGAATCCGCCCCTGAAAAACCAGGGGACCGATCAGCGCACCGGGGTCACCCTGCACGGGGGGCGTGGCGAGCCGCGCCGCGACCTCTTCGAATTCCTCTCCCCCGAGGACCGCGGCACGGGCCTCCTGGGCGCGGGCCAGGGCCGTGTCGCGAAGGTCTTGGGAATCATCTCCTCGCACCGCAAAGAGCATGTGGCGCCACGAGGCTGTGGGGGGGAGCCGCATCTCCTCACGGTGCTCCTCGGTGTAGGCCAAGACCTCCTCCTGGGTGGGCGTCGAGGGATGGAGGATGAGCATGCTTTGGATCCGCGCGAGGATCTGTGCCTCGCGCTGGTTCATGAGCCAGGCGCGGTGCTCAGGGTCCTCGTTCAGCCCGGTCGTCTCCGCCAGGTGGTCCAGGATGTGCTCGTAGGCCGCTCGGCGCAGAATCCTGGGCAGGTGATTCCAGTCTCTCTCGGAGACCAGCTCGGCATCGGGCAGCTCCTGGTGGTAGTTGATCTGATACACCAGGTCGTCAGGCGTCACCACGCCGACATCGGTCTCAGCCAGGACGACGGGGGCGGCGTCTGTAGTGCCTGCCAGGGCCAGGGCCAGGAGAGTCACGGTCAACCTGATCACATCGCACCTCATTCTCAGATCTGCTCTGCGGGAGCAGAGCCTCCAGACTCCACATGATTCTGGAGTGCGCAAGCTCTGCCTGCGCTGGCGGGAGCAGAGCTCCCGCACTCCACAATGAAGAGAGGCCCCGGATCGGGGAGATCCGGGGCCCATGTCACCTCTTGAAGAGGTGGATGATCAGTTGGTCGAGAAGATCGACAGCTCAACGGGGATGCTGCCGATGTAGGTGCCGCCGCCAGCGAGGTTCGAGCCGCCCGAGCCCACACCCGCGTAGGCGGGGTTGTCGACGTCGAGGTAGCTCGCGCTCGTGGGATCAACAGCCTCGACATAGATCGGGTTGTTGACGATGTTGCCGCCGCCATCGGTGTAGCCGACGACGTCGGCCAGAGCCCAGGGGCCACTCTGAACGATGGCGCTGTTGGCGATCGTGAAGCCACCGGCGGGACCGGCGCCTGCGGAGAGCAGGACCGAGTCCGCGCCGCTGAAGACGCAGTCGGTCGCAACGACACTGCCCGAGCCGACACCGAGAGCCGCCTCATCGATGAGGGTGTTCGTGGTGGGCCAGACGGCCATGGTCCAGTAGGCCTCAGGTGACAGGACCTGGTGAAGCGTGCAGCGGTCCAGGGTCGTCGCATTGTTGAACTGATCGAGGATGCAGATGAAGTCCGAGACGAAGATGGAGTCCTGCGCTGAGACCAGCGGGGAGCCGCCGCCGCCGCTGTATCCGCGGGCGTGGTTCGCCGTGTCGGGGTTGCTCCCGTAGCACATCACCTCGTCGAGCTCGACGCTCGCGACGCCGGTGCCACCGGTGGAGCTGCTCCAGAGGGCGTGCCAGCCGGAGCTGATGAGTGCCGTCGAGCCGCCGGCGGCGATGCCGTCATCGAGGTTGCCCGTGCCGCCGATCGTCACGGTGCCACCGAGGGAGTTGTCGACCTCGAGGGCCGCGTTCCAGGTGAGATCGGTGTAGCTGAACGTGTCGGTGACCGTGATGGACTCGCCCGCCGAACCGTCGTTGTGCAGACGAGCGGCGTGACCGGCGGTGAAGAAGACGCAGTCATCGAGGACGTACTGATTGGACTCGCCCGCGTCGCCCCAGCACTTGAGGTAGACGTCGCCGGAGGCGAGGCCCGAGCCGTAGACGAACCCATTGGCCGTCGGCAGAGCGGCGATCGCGGTGGCCCGGCTCGTGACGAGGGGATTGCCCGCCCCGTCGATCTCGGTGAACACGCAGCCCTGGAACGTGACGACGTTCATCGTCGCGTTCGCACCGTTCTCGTCCACCTTGACCATGTCATCGGCGAACGGGTTGGTCAGCGATGGGCAGAACACCAAGTCGATCAGCGTGACGTTGGCCGTGCTCTGGTAGATGTAGAAGCCATCATCGGCGTTGCCCACCTGGAGTTTGACAACAACCTTCGTGCCGGGGGTGTCGGTCTGGATCGTGAGATCGCCGACGATGTCACCCGAGCCGACGTTGGCGTCGTTGAGGTCCAGCGCCTCATCGTAGGGTCCCGACGGGGTTTGGATGGTGATCGTGAATGGCGGGGTCGCCGCCGCGTTGGCGCCCGTGCTGCTGAAGCTCGCGATGGCCGCCTGGATGGTGGCGAAGTCCGCGCCGCCACCGCTGTTGACGGTGACTGACGAAACCGCGGCTGTGGCCATGGGAACCACAAGGGCACACAGAGCCAATGCAATAATGCGCATCATATGTTTTTATCCTCCCAAACGCTTGAGAAAGGTCCGTGAGTCCCTGGCCCTTCTGTGCCCAGGTGACGCAC
Source organism: Candidatus Sumerlaeota bacterium (assembly GCA_016928695.1). GTDB lineage: Bacteria > Sumerlaeota > Sumerlaeia > JABWBI01 > JABWBI01 > JAFGKF01. The sequence goes on from JAFGKF010000385.1 coordinate 5,561, forward strand.
TGAACCAGGGCCCACAATAGGAACAGCCCTCTCGGGATTCAAGCTTATTCTTTGATCCCGAGCCCTGAGATGGACGGAAACCAGCGCTTTGGACTGCTCTAAACCGGAGAAATGTGGAGCTCCCGGCAGCTGCATGCGCATCGCCGCAACCGGCTGCAGGCTTCATGAAATGCGGCTCTCGGCGAAGTGCGCAAGTCGTCAACGGTTGAGATGACAGCGTTCCCTTCACTTCTCCGCCCGCCCAATCCCTCTTTGGGTGGCCATCGAGATGCCGATCCGCCTGCTGACAGGGGCGCAGTGTGTGACGCGCTTGCGGGTCGCAATCACTCCCACGATTTCGCTTTTCTCCCTCTTCTCCCAGATGAGAGTGTGCCCCCCATGGCCACTGCTCCCGCACAGACCGCTTCGATCGGCGACCTGATGGCCCCTGAGGTCCGGGCCGAGATCGCCGCTGAGATCCAGGGGGCGGGGGGGCGGGAGGTCTTCTTCATCGGTCAGACCTCCCGTGGGGAGGACGGCGCTCTGCGTGTGACGAGCGCCGAGGCCGTCGCGCGGGGCAATGACTCCTCGGTTCCCGCGATCATGCACCTGTGCCGCTATGGCGACGTGGTGATCCACAACCACCCGGGTGGCGATCTGGAACCGAGCGGGGCGGACATCGGCATCGCCTCGACGCTCGGTGCGATGGGGGTGGG
>JAFGKF010000386.1 GCA_016928695.1 Candidatus Sumerlaeota bacterium
CTCGCGGGCCTGGGCATACAGCTCGTCACTCCGCAGATCCGCCACACCGTAATCACCCTCCAGGGTGGAGACAAGCTCCTGATTCTCATAGAAGCTCAGCAGGAATCCATTGAGATGGGCGACCTCGCTTGTCTGATAGAGCTCCACGCTCTCGGCTTCGATCACCTGGCTCACCGTGCCATCCGGATAATAGGAGGTCAGGTGAACTCCGCGCATCGTCACCGGGATCTCGGTGGGCACCTGCTCCCCCTCCTCCGGGATGACCTGGAGATCCCCGCAGCCCACGGCCAGCGCCGCGAGAGAGAGGAGGGCGATCAGTCGCGCTGAGGTCAATCGCATGGGATCGTCAGTCACCCTGGCGCTGGCCCGCGTCAAGGGCCGCCCGGAGGGCCAGCAGACCCTCCAGAAGAGTGGGGAGATCGTCAAGCCGCCAGGAGACCGCCCCGTCGCAGAGGGCCTGATCCGGGTCGGGATGGACCTCCATGAAGACCGCGTCGGCACCGGCGGCGACGGCCGCTCGCGCCAGGTGAGGAATGAAGTCGCGTGTGCCACCGCTCTGCCCCGCGGCCGCGCTGGGGAGCTGCACGCTGTGCGTCGCATCGAAGACCACCGGGCAGCCCACCTCCCTCTGCATCCAGGGGATCGACCTCATGTCGACCACCAGATTGTTGTACCCGAAGGCGAAGCCACGCTCCGTCAGGAGCACACGCTCGTTGCCTGCGGCGCGGCACTTCTCCGCGGCGTGGCGCATGTCGGGGGGGGCGACGAACTGCCCCTTCTTGATGTTGACCACCGCGCCCGTGCGGGCCACGGCGGTGATCAGATCCGTCTGGCGGCAGAGGAAGGCCGGCACCTGGAGCACGTCGGCGACCTCTGCGGCGGGGGCCGCCTGCGCCGGCTCATGGATGTCGGTGAGGATCGGAACACCGTGCCTCCTCTTGATCTCGGCCAGCGTCTTCAGCCCCCTCTCCAGCCCCGGGCCTCGGAAGGAGTCGACCGATGTGCGGTTGGCCTTGTCGAAGGAGGCCTTGAAGATCAGGGGCAGCCCCAGAGCGCCGCAGATCTCCACCAGTCTCTCGGCGACGCTGTGGGCGAGATCGGGTGACTCGATGACATCGGGTCCGGCGATCAGGGCGAGTGGGGCGCCGGCGCCGATGCGCAGGGAGCGGATCTCAACGGGATTCTTCACCGGGTGACACCTCACCTCCCGGATCGCCTGGCCCCTGCGGATTCCACACGGGAGAGCATCCGCCGCTTCGCCGCCGCGAGGAATTCGCGGAACAGGGGGTGGGGGCTCAGCGGGGAGGACTGGAACTCGGGGTGGAATTGGCAGGCGACAAACCAGGGGTGATCACGGATCTCGACGATCTCGACCAGCGAGTTGTCGGGGGCCGTGCCCGATGCGAGGAGGCCGTGCTCCTCGAGCACCGGTCGCAGGCGGTTGTTCAGCTCGTAGCGGTGGCGGTGGCGCTCGCGGATCATGTGGACGCCGTAGGCCTCGCGCGCCCGCGACGACTCGGCGAGCACACAGTCGTATCCGCCCAGGCGCATGGTTCCCCCCATGTTGGTCACACTGCGCTGGGTGGCGAGAAGGTCGATCACAGGGTGCTCGGTGTCCTCGTCGAACTCGGTGGAGTTTGCGCCCGTCAGCCCACAGGCATTGCGGGCGAACTCGACCACGGCACACTGCAGTCCGAGGCAGATGCCGAAGAAGGGGATGCCATGGGTCCGGGCTGTGGTGACCGCCCGGATCTTGCCCTCGACACCGCGGGCCCCGAATCCGCCGGGGATCAGAAGGCCATCGATGGAGTCGAGCGCCTCGAGGCTCTCCTCGTCGGTCAGGGCCTCGCTGTCGATCTTGACCACCTCGAGGTGGACGTTGTTCGCCGCCGATGCGTGGCGCAGGGCCTCGTAGATCGACTTGTAGGCGTCGTGGTGGCTGATGTACTTGCCGGCGACACCGATGCGGACGCTGTCGGCCGCGGTGGTCAGGCGGCGGCAGATCTCCTCCCAATCCGACATGTCGGGTGAGTCGAGATCCATGCCGAGCTTGCGCAGGATCACCTCGACCAGGCCCTGCTCGCGGAAGACCAGGGGGATCCGGTAGATCTCGTCCACATCATAGGCCTGGAAGACCTCGCCCGGGGCGACATTGCAGAACATCGCGATCTTGCGCTGATTGTTCTCGTCGAACGGCTCGCGCGCCCGGCAGATGAGCAGGTCGGGCTGGATTCCGATCTCCCGCAGGGCCTTGACCGAGTGCTGCGTGGGCTTGGTCTTGAGCTCCTGGGCCTTCGAGAGATAGGGGAGAAGCGTCAGGTGGATGTAGAGGACGTTCTCCCTCCCGACGTCGAAGGCGAACTGGCGGATCGCCTCGAGGAAGGGGAGCGACTCGATGTCGCCGACCGTCCCGCCGATCTCCACGATCACGACGTCGGTGCCCTCACCCCCGAGCGCCGCAATGCGGCTCTTGATCTCGTCGGTGATGTGGGGGACGACCTGGACGGTCGCGCCGAGGTAGTCACCGTGGCGCTCCTTGTCGATCACACTCTTGTAGATCTGCCCCGTCGTGACGTTGTTGAGGCGGCTCATCGTCGAGTGGGTGAAGCGCTCGTAGTGCCCCAGATCAAGGTCGGTCTCGGCGCCATCGGCGGTGACGTAGACCTCACCGTGCTGGAAAGGGCTCATCGTCCCCGGGTCGACATTGATGTAGGGGTCGCACTTCATCATCGTCACACGCGCGCCCCCCGACTCGAGCAGACAGCCGATGGAGGCCGTGGCGATCCCCTTGCCGAGGCTGGAGACCACACCCCCCGTGACAAAGATGTACTTCGTTCCCATGCGTCAGCCGCCTCCCCTGAGCAGCCGCTCGGCCTCGGCCAGATCCTCAGGCGTGTCGACACCGATGGCGTCGTGCGAGGTCTCGATGACCACAATGCCCTCACCGGCGCTGAGGAAGCGCAGCTGCTCGAGTTTCTCCGTCTCCTCTAGCAGAGCGGGGGCGCGAGAGGCAAAACCCAAAAGCGCCTCCCGCCGGAAGACGTAGAGTCCCAGATGCTTCAGCCCCCAGGGCTCTCCCCAACCCGGCTGCGTCCGCGCGCGGCTGGGCACCGGGCTGCGGGAGAAGTAGAGGGCCCGCCCCTCTTCACCGACCACCGCCTTGACGACGTGGGGCGACTCGAAATCCTCGCGGCGGTGAATCGGGGTGACCGCCGTGGCCACGGCGGCCCATGGCGCCGCGCGCAGAGCATCGACAGCCTCATCGAGCACAGCCGGGTCGAGCAGGGGCTCGTCGCCTTGGATATTGAGGATGATCTCAGCATCGGGGAACTCGCGGGCGACCACCGCGGCGCGGTCGGTGCCCGACGGGCAATCCACAGGCGTCAGCATGGCCACTCCCCCAAATGCCTCGACAGCCTCACGGATCGCCTCGGTGTCAGTGGCGACGACGAGCCGATCGATCGAGCGCGCCCGGCTCGCCCGCTCCCAGACATGCTGCACCAGGGGCTTGCCCGCGAGGAGGGCGAGCGGTTTGCCGGGCAGCCGGGTCGAGGCGTGTCGGGCGGGAATGACGCCGAGAACGCTCACCGGTGTGGCTTCTGGAGGGGACGCTTCCTCAGCGAGGCGGCCAGCTCCTGGGGCATCACCGCGGCGGTGCCGAGCTTGCCGACGACGATCCCGGCGGCACGGTTGGCGAGCCGGGAGGCGATCTCGAGATCGTGTCCGGTGGCCAGCGCCAGCGCCAGCGTGGCGACGACCGTGTCCCCGGCTCCCGAGACGTCGTAGACCTCGAGGGCATCGGTGGCGATGTGGACCGGCCGGTGATCGCGGCGGAACAGCGACATGCCCTCGGGTCCGCGGGTGATCAGCACGGCCTTGGAGCCGGTGATCTCGAGAAGGCGCTTGCCCGCCGCGAGGAGGCTCTCGCGGTCGACGATCGGAATGCCACAGGCGTCACCCGCCTCGTGGTGGTTGGGGGTGACGATGTCCACACCTGTGTAGAGCGGGAAATGGCCGGCCTTCGGATCCACGATGATGCGCACGTTGTGGTGCTGGCACGCGCTGATCAGTGCGGTGACCAGATCCTCGGTGATCACCCCCTTGCCGTAGTCGGAGATCACAACCGCGCTGTGCTTGGCGACCGCGCGGATGGCTCGCCGCCGAAGTGTGGTCCCCACCTGAGCCGAGCTGTGATTCTCCTCGGCATCCACCCGCAGCAGCTGCTGATGCTGAGCGATGACACGCGTTTTCCGAATGGTCGGGATCCCGGCGAGAGGCAGGAGACCTCTTGTGGTGAGCCCGCGCTCACGGCAGAGCCGCCGGAGCTCCTGGGCCGCGCTGTCCTGACCGACCAGGCCCACGGTCGTGCACATCCCGCCGAGCGAGGCGACATTGGCGGCCACGTTCGCGGCGCCACCGAGGCGGTGCGAGCGCTTCGCCATGCGCACGATGGGGACGGGCGCCTCGGGGCTGATCCGCTCGACCACGCCGAAGATGTACTCGTCGAGCATCACGTCCCCCACGACGAGGATCGGCGCATTGCGGAATCTGCGGAGCACGGAGGGCGCTGTCATCAGATCAGCCTCTCAAGGGATCACCTTGTTGAGGGGATACTCGATGATGTCCTTCGCCCCGACCTCTCGGAGCGCGGGGATGATCTCGCGCACCTTGCTCTCGTCGAGGATCACCTCGAGGGCAACCCAGCCCCTCTCGCGCAGGTGACTGACGGTGGGCGACTCCATCCCGTGGATCTGGGAGCAGACCTCCTCGAGCCGCTTCTCGGGCAGGTTCATCTTGAGCCCGACCTTGCCCTGCGCCTCGATGGCGCCCCTCATCAGCATGGCGATGGTCTTGGCCTTGGCTCTGATCCAGCGATTTTTCCACGAGCCGCGGTTGGCGATGATCACCGGATAGCTCTTCACCACATAGTCGCGGCGCGGGGTGATCGGGAGGATCCGCAGATTGTTCGCACGCAGCGAGGAGCCGGTCTCGGTGATCTCCACGATCGCATCGACCAGCTCGGGCACCTTGATCTCCGTCGCCCCCCAGGAGAACTCGACGGTCGCCCGGACGCCGTTCTCTTTGAGAAAGCGCCGTGTCAGATTCACCGCCTCGGTGGCGATCCGCTTGCCACGGAGATCCTGGACCGTCTTGATGTCAGAGTCCTTGGCCACGGCGATCACCCATCGGACGGGATTGCGCGTCGCCTTCGAGTAGGGAACCTGCGCGACGCGCACCACGTCGGCGCCATTCTCCTCGACCCAGTCCTGGCCCGTGATGCCGATGTCGAAGACGCCCTGCTCCACGTACTTCGCGATCTCCTGCGCGCGGAGCAGCTTCGCCTCGATCGTCGGATCGTCGCACGCCGCGCGGTACGAGCGCGAGCCCACCGTGAAACGGTACCCCGCTTTCGCGAGAAGATCGATGGTCGCGTCCTGAAGGCTTCCCTTGGGCAGAGCCAGACGCAGTGTCTCGTCAGTCATCACTCTCTCCTGAGGCACTCCGGGGCAGCGAGGCACGGCGCTGCCGATCGCCGCTCCGCTCCGCCTCCGCCCGATTCTGATAGATGCGGACCTCCGTGCCCTGCGGCAGGAGGTCGTAGAGCTGCTCGACGTCCTCGGTCAACAGCCCGATGCATCCACTCGAGGCGTCCGCACCGATGGTCTCGGGGTGAATCGTCCCGTGGATGCCGATCGAGGGGATCTCCTCGAATCCCATCCACCGGGTGCCGAGCTCGTTGGCGGGGTCCCCCGCCGGGATGCGGCGGCCCGTCTGGGGATCGGTCCACGTGGGATCCATCGAGCGCCTGGCGATGTGGTAGGTGCCGATGGGCGTCATGTAGTCCTCGAGACCGACTCGGCAGCGATAGCTGACAAAGAACTCCTC
>JAFGKF010000387.1 GCA_016928695.1 Candidatus Sumerlaeota bacterium
CCCCCGGTCCGCTGCTCTGCACCCGGACGCGGAGAACACAGTCCCCCGTGGACACGAGGGGACCGCCGGCGTTGTCCGCGCTCCCATTCCACGTCACCGTGTTCAGACCCACATCCGTGGTCCCTGCAAAAGAGGCCACCGGCGTCGTTCCCCCACTGGGGAGCACCTCGATGGTCACGGCGTCCCCCGCCGAGCTCAGACGATACTCGATGTCCACCGTCTCCATCGAAAAGTCGACCGATTCAGCCGACCACTGAATCTGACTGGCAAAGGGTCCCGCCGTCGCCGCGGGAGAAATCAGAAGAAGACAGAGAAAGGGTCTCGCCACCCCGAAAGCCGGAAAACGCATCGTATGCATCCCACACCTGAGAGAGAGAGCCGCCCCTGCCATCATCGACAGCGGCTTTGCTCTGTCTGTATCGGGCAATCCCCATGGCAGGGTGAGCCCCCCCACGGAAAATGTGAGATCGCGGACGGATGGCCTCCCGCACCCGTGCGAAAAACTGCGCGACGGGAGAAATATCTCACACTTTTGAGAAAGGAGTTTGTGACTGTTCGCTGGACCTGATGGTTTGGACCGGTGCAAACGCCCCAAATCGGCCCGTTTCCCACGATTTTCACTCCCCCGAGCTGCGGCCCAGGACTTGCCCACACTCAGGGTGATCACATCGGAGAAAATCGCCCCGATGGCCCCAAAAGACACTATCAACGACCCCATCAGCGCTTACCTCGGAGAGATCGGCCGCAACGAAGTTCTCACCCGCGAGGAGGAGCGCGATCTCTTCCAGAGACTGGAGAGGGGCGATGAGGCCGCCCGGGAGCGGATCATCGCCTGCAATCTGCGATTTGTCGTCAAGATCGCCGCCCAGTTCCGTGGACGCGGGATGCCCCTGGGCGACCTGATCCAGGAGGGCAACGTCGGACTGCTCGAGGTCCTCGACAAGTTCGACTGGCGACGCGGCTATCGCTTCTCCACCTATGCGGCTTTCTGGATCCGGCAGGCGATCCAGCGGGCGCTTCTGCGCAGCGGCTCGATGGTGAGGCTGCCAAGCCGCAAGGCGAGGCTGCTGGGGCGCCTCAATGGGATGATCGACAGTCACCGCGCTGAGTTCCACCGCGACCCGACGCTCGAGGAGATGGCGATCGCCCTCGACACCGACGCCGAGGTGCTCGCCTCTCTGCTGCGCTGGCGCGATTCGGTGCTGAGCCTCGACACGCCCATCGACGACGATGGCGGCCAGCTGATGGACACAGTCGCCGACGATCCCTCGGACAGCCCCTTCGAGACGCTGCTCGAGGACGAGCGCCGCAGGCAGGTCGACCGGGCTCTCGAGCGCCTCAGTGAAAAGGAGCAGGCGGTTCTGCGCCTGCGCTTCGGATTCCAGACCGGCAAGGAGCTGAGCCTGCGCAAGACCTCCGCCCGCATCGGCCTGAGCCAGGAGGGTGTGCGCCGCCTCGAGCGCATCGCCCTGAACAAGATGCGCCGGCGCGCCCAGCGCCAGGAGCTCGTCTGCCTGCTCTGACCCCACGATCTTCGCTCAACCGTCTCCTCCTCAGCAGACGGCAGTCACCGCCCACCAGCCCCGCCCCCGCACCCCTGCCGGGGGCGGGGCTCTTTAAACGAGCGGCGGTGAAAATGGGCCTCGCCCTTGATTCCTCCCTCACCCCCTCTGCTCCCCCTCGCGCCGCCGCCGGAGCGCTTTGGCGCGCAGGAGGCTCCCAGGCTCGGGAGAGGGGGATGGGGGCTTCGTCGTGAGCTCAGCCGAACGGGTGAGGGCTGCGGCCCATTTTCAATCCCGCTGTCGGCCAGAGGCTGAGGGATCAGAGGCGATCGGCGAAGACGCCGCGCAGGCGGCGGAACACCAGCATGCCGATGATGAGCACCGCGACGGCCATCGCGAGGCTCACCACCAGGTGCTGAAAGAGAAGGGCATCGCTCATCTCGAGCCCCCCCTGCGCGGCGCGCTCGCCATTGTAGAGCAGAGCGCGGCGATAGGCGGCGGTGATGCCGACCATGGGGTTGAGGGCGAAGACCCAGTGCGCCCACGCGTACTCGGGGTTGTCGCGGATGAATCCCGCGAACAGCCCATAGTCGTAGAAGATCGGCGTCGCGTAGAACCAGCCGGTCGTCAACACCTCGAAGATCGAGACGATGTCGCGGAACACGACGCTCAGCGAGGAGAGCAGGAGCGCCAGACCGACCATGAAGACGAGCTGAATGCCCAGCGCGACGGGCAGCAGGACGATGGGTGTGTCGAGCCCGATGCCGTACCAGGCGAGAAATCCGCCCAGGACAATGAGGGAGAAGCCGAAGTGGACCGTGTTGGACATCACCGCCGCCAGGGGGAAGACCTCGGCGGTGACCTGGACCTTCTTCAGCAGGTTGCTGTTGGCCACGATCGAGTGCATCGCGTCGGCCAGCCCGTTGAGCAGAAGGAGCCAGGGGATCAGGCCGACGAGCAGGTGGAGCTCGTAGGGCACGAGCGGATTGCTCAGGGGCAGCTTCACGACCTTCTTGAAGACGATCGTGAGAATGATCATCAGGAAGAGCGGCTTGGCGAACGACCAGAAGAAGCCGAGAAACGACTCCTTGTACTTCACCTTGATGTCGCGCTTGACCAGCGTCAGCAGAAGCCCGCGGGCGGCCCAGAGGCGCGCGGGAGAGGCCGGCTCCGCCCCCGGGGCCAGGGGCGGCGGCGAATCCACAGTGGACTGAGACAGGGCGCCCATGGCGCCCGAACAGACCACACCGCGGCTCACAGCGTCAAGGCCCGTGCCCCGGTGAGGAGGGGGAGTGGAATGAGAGGAAAAGCGACGGGGGGGCGCGGTGCGCCCCCCCTCATTCAGAGATCGATCCGCTCGATCAGCGATAGGTCTCCCAATGCTCGGCCCCCGTGGTGGAGGGTGCCGGCTCCGTGAGAGTGATGGTCTGTGCCGTTGCCACCGCCTCGGCGCTGGCGATCGCCCCTGTGCGGGGGAAGACGGCGAACACGTCGTAGGTGCCCGCCGCGGGCACACCGAAGTGCTGGATCAGAGAGTTGAAGCCCTCGTAACCCACCTGGCTCTGGACCTGGCTGTAGCCGACGAGGTTGGTGGTCCCCGCCTCGTAGACCGAGACCTGCGTCCCGAAGGCCTGCGGATCACTGAAGGTTCCAACCACCCTGACCTTGAGCCAGTCGCTGTTGTCTGTGCCGTTGAGATAGAAGTAGCTCGCCCC
>JAFGKF010000079.1 GCA_016928695.1 Candidatus Sumerlaeota bacterium
CGTCTGTTCAGGAGAGCCCTGCCCGAGCCCATCACCGCGACCGCGGCCAGTCCCGCGAGGAATCCGAGCACGGGGCCACGCGAGGCGGTCAGGAGCATCACCACGAGCCAGAGCACCAGCGCCACGAGCGTGACGAGTGACATCAGCGGGCGCCCCCGGGGCGCGAGCCAGAGTCGGGCCACCGCAAGGCAGGCCACAGGGGCGAGGAACTCGGCGAGGCTGAGGGGATTGGCAAAGGTGGAGGAGTGAGACCACCGCCCACTCTCCATCTGCCAGCGGATGACGTCACTCGGGAGAAGGGCCAGCAGGCAGGCGATGGTGGCGCTGATCCCCAGCAGATGCCACCAGGCGGCGACTTGGCGCCCTGAGAGATCGATGAGCTGAATCGAGAGAAAGAGAAGGATCCCCACCAGCGCGGGCCAGAGGGCATCGAGATGAATCCGGGGGAATGCACCCAGTGCGGAGGTGACCACGAGCCAAATGGCCAGGAGGACCGGCGCAATCAGCGAGCGCAGGGTGTCGCGCGTGGGGACGCCCCAGGGGCGAAGCGCCAGCGCGATGAGTGTGGCCGCCCCGAGCAGCTCGAGGGCGAACCGCTTCGGGTCCTCGGAGGGCCGCGGGGACGGACACCAGGGATTCAGTGTCAGCGGAATGACCAGAGCCCCCATGCCGATGAGCAGGGCGGCTCCCAGATCGGCGCGGCGCTCGGTGTCCGTGCTCACTGCAGCTCCCTCTTGATGCGGCGGATGTCCTCCCTCTGCGTGTCGGCGATGTAGCGGCTGAGGACATCGCGCGTGCGATCGTCGAGAAGAAAGAACTCGGCCCCGATCCGATAGGGCCGACGTGCCGACTCCATGCGACGCACGGTGCGGATGATGATCTGGGCCAGGATCTCCTCACCGCTGGGGAGAATCAGCGAGATGCGCGGGAGAACCGTTCCGGGCGAGAGATGACTGCGTGGAACATCGAGGCTGAGCGAGATGCCCCCGAGGCTGATGTCCACCACCTCGCATCGCTTGGCGACCATCACTGGAGACATCTCCAGGCTGGGGATCTCCAGGAGCCGACACTGGATCGGGCAGCTGCTGAAGGGCTCCACGCGGTAGTGTCGCCGGTTCTGATTGAAAGCGATGCGATCCGGCAGCGAGATGATGATCGCGGGTTGGGGATCGTCGCGCACCTCGAGAATGTCCGTGCGGAAGACATAGGGGAGCCGTCTGTGCCTGTAGAGACATCTCAGGCTCTTCTCACTCCGGGCACGGCGCTGGCCCCCACGCGGAGCCAATTCATCGAGCTCCGCCGTTCCCCGATCTCCCTCCGGCGTCAGCGAGAGGATCTGCGACAGATACTCCGTCTTCCCCTGACCCAGCGTCACGGTGACTCTCGTTTGGGCTTGAATCAGATCTCCCAGATGGGAGACGATCTGCTCCCGGCCTGTGATGGACTCTTTTCTCATCGGAACAGGGCAATCTCCTGCCTGCAACCTTATCACACGAATTGAGAGGTTCAAGTGTCTCTGAGCGATCCCGCCACTCCCCACTGGGTGGGAGCCTACTTCGGCGCCGGATATCGCCATCTCTACCCGCGCCTCATCGACAACACCGATGAGCTGTGGGCCTCCGTCGATTGGATCGCCACTCAGATCCCCTGGGGTCCCGGGGACCGGGTGCTCGATCTGGCGTGCGGCTACGGCCGGCATCTCGAGCCTCTCCTGCGGCGGCCGGGGAGGCCCGTGGGAATCGACCTCCTGCGGGACCAGCTCCTGCAGGCCAAGCGGAGACTCGGAGGGGCCCCGGCGGCGCTGATCCAGGGCGACATGGCGCGGCTGCCGCTGCGAAGCGGGTCGTTCCGCGCCGTGCTGATGCTCTTCAACAGCTTCGGCTACTGCAAACCCGATGCCGCCGGCAGCGATGCCTTCGGGCAGCAGGTGCTGGCCGAGATCGCCCGCGTGCTGACCCCGGATGGCCGGGCTCTCCTGGAGCTGCCCAACCGTGAGCACATCATCAGGGCCGTCGAGGAGCAGCCGCAGACGGAGATCGGCCGAGGAAGGCACCGAATCGTCGAGCGGTGGCAGATCGACGGACCACGGAGCACGCTGATCGGCGAGACGACTTTCATCGGTGACGAAAGGACGGAGACTCACCGATTCGCCGTGCGACTGTTCTCGCTGGCCGAGATCACCCACCTCGCCTCCAGCGCGGGCTTGCGCCCTGTCGGCATGTGGGGCAATCTCACGGGCGCTCCCCTGAGGGGGGCCGAATCCGAGCAGCTGGTGCTCAGCCTGGAGAGATTGCCCTGAACACATCACGCATCACCCTCCTCCCCGCCATCGATCTGATGGGCGGCCAGTGCGTCCGCCTGAGCCAGGGAGTCGCCACCGAGGGGACAGTCTACAGCCCCGATCCCGTGGCGGTCGCGCGCGGCTTCGCCGAGAGCGGTGCCGAGTGGATACACCTCGTGGACCTCGATGGCGCCTTCCAGGGCGAGTCGAGGAACTGGAAGACGATCCGGGCGATCTGCGAGGCGGTGGACCTCCGGCTCGAGCTCGGCGGGGGAATCCGAGACGAGGCGACCGTCGAGCGCGTCCTCGGAGCGGGGATCGACCGCGCGGTGATCGGCACGCGAGCCGTCGAGGACCCCGACTTCGTCCGCCGCCTGACCGAGCGCCATGGCGAGCGCATCGCAGTGGGCATCGACGCCCGCGACGGCCGCGTGGCGGTGCGGGGTTGGACGGAGGTGACGGACCTCAGTGCGGAGGACTTCGCAGAGCACCTGGCTGGTCTGGGGGTGAAGACCATCATCGGGACGGACATCGCCACGGACGGGATGCTGACGGGCCCGAGCACGGATTTCCTGAAGCGCCTTGCTGCCCGCGTCCCCGGCGTGGGACTGATCGCCTCCGGAGGCATCAGGTCGGCGGGCGACCTCCGCACGCTGCGCACCATGGATCTCCCCAACATCGTGGGTGCGATCGTCGGCCGCGCGCTCTACACGGGCCACCTCACGGTGGAGGCCTCGCTGGAAGCGCTTGCCTGATTCGACACAATCTCTGCGCTGATTTTCACACCCCCCAAGTGAAACTCTTCACGCTTGCATCGCCCTCCAGCTCTTCGGGAAGATGACACCCTGAGGGGTGAGCTTCCCAATCCGCAGAGGGGGTTTTGTCATGACCAAGGTCCGCGATCTGCTCGACAAGAAGGGCTCAGGCGTCGTCGCCGTCGCACGGGGCGACTCCGTCCTGCGCGCCGCCCAGATCATGAATGAGAATCGCATCGGCTCCGTCGTCGTCACCGAGGGGGACTCGGTCGTCGGCATCTTCACCGAGCGCGACATCCTGATCCGGGTCGTCGCCGCCCAGCGCGATCCCGAGCGCGTTGCCGTCGAGGAGGTGATGACCTCGCCGGTGGCCTGCTGCCGCCTCGACACCTCGCTGAGCGAGTGCCGCGGGGTGATCACCGAGCGCCGCATCCGCCATCTTCCCGTGGTCGAGGAGGGGCACCTCGTGGGGATCATCACGAGCGGGGATTTGATCGCCATCGAGATGGCCGAGAAGCAGCGGACCATCGAGGACCTGCACGAGTACATCTTCGGTCCATCGCGCGTTCGGTGAGGTGCCGGAATGGGAATTCCGGCCCCATGGGCTGAGATCAGGGCTGGGAGAGGCTGGAGCGCACGAGGTCGGCGGCGTCGATCACCGTGTCGTCATTCAGGTCCGAGGCGGTCCACTCCGCCGATGTGAGTGTGGCCGTGCCCAGCAGGTGTGCGAGGATGGCCGTCGCGGATTCGTCGTCATCATCGATCGTCACGCTCGCCTCGGCGTCCCCCAGCGTCGCGTTCGACGATCCGCTGAGGACCACGAGGAAGGTCTCCTCGGTCTCGTCGAGCAGGTCGCCGATCACCTCCACGCTGACCGTGAGCGAGGTGGTGCCTGGCGGGAAGGCCAGCGTGCCGGCCCCGGCGACGTAGTCCTCCCCCGCGAGCGCGTCACCGTCGGCCGTGCTCCAATCCACAGTGGCCTCGAGCGCCGGGCTCTCAGAGAGTGAGACCGTGAGCACGGCGAGTGTCTCGCCGCGGTTTCCCTCCTGAACCGTGGTGTCCCCGATGGTGAGTGAGGGGGCGACGACATCAAGGCTTGCGCTCAATCCCTCATGCCCCGCGCCATCGTCGGCGTGCAGGCTCAGATCTTCGAGAGCCTCGGTGACTGTGATGTCCCCGCTCCAGACGCCATCGACGAAACTCCCCGTGCTCGCGGGCTGCACCGCATCCGCGATGGCATCACCGCTTGCGTTGATGGCGGTGATCGATATGGAGCCGGTGAAGTCGGTCACGGCGCTCCCGTCGGCGCCGCGAGCCGTCAGGGTCACGGGGAACGGAACTCCCAGCCGCTGAGGCGAGGAGATGGCCGACCACTCGAAGTGGTCGAGGGGGCCAAGCGGCGTCGCCGAGAGCTCGACGGTGTTGTCGTCCTGGTTGCCGACGAGATCCTCGGCCCGCACTGCGTACCAGAGTGTCTCGCCGTTGGTCCGCCCTGTGTCGGTGAAGGTCAGGTTCGGAGTCGTGGCGATCGGCGTTCCGAAATCCTGCTCGCCCGATGAGGTCGCGCGATAGATCGAGTAGGTGATTGTCAGGAGATCGTCGGTCGCCGCCCCCCAGCCGAGGGAGACCTGGCGGTCCCCCGCCTCGGCGGAGGCGATCCCCGCGAAGACCGGCGGCTCGAGGTCGGCATAGATGAAATCGCTGATTTCGGCCGCTCCCCCACTCTCGGTGATCTCATCGTGATAGGTGACGATCACCTGGTCGCCATGCGCGGCCTGAATGATCCCGTCGCCGGGGAGCGGCGCGCCGTCCAAGAGGGTGAATGTCCCGTCGTATTGCGTGCCCCCGGGCAGGGTCGCGTCGAGGGTGATCGTCTCGCTGTCGCCCTGATCGGTGGTCACGGTGACGTCGAGCGTCGGGTCGGCACCGAGATCGGGGTCCTGAACCGAGACGGTGATCTCCTGCCCCTCCGCCGCGACGTCACCGTCGATCTGAACAGTGCCCGTGAAGCCGAGCACCGTGTCGCGGAAGTCGGCGACCGTCGGGGCGGCCAGGCTCAGCGTCAGCGCGTTGTTCGCCGCATCATCCCCCGTGCCGGCAACACCGGTCGCAGCGCCGTCGCAGAGGACGTCGGGATTCGAGAACCGTGGAATGCGAACACCCGGGAAGTAGGCCATGACCGTGCGCCACTGCGTGCCGCTGTCGCCGGAGAAACGGTGGCCATAGGAGAACTCGAAGAGAGCGCTCGTCGCGTTCTCGTGGTCGTGGGCGCAGCCGAAGTTGTGTCCCAGCTCATGGGCGAAGGTGAGATTCGACACGGCGCAGTCGCCGCGGACCACGCTGAAGGCGTAAGGCGCGAAGAGCGGCGAGAGCGAGGGCAGGATGTAGGCCACGCCGCAGCCATTCCCACTGTACACCACCAGCGAGACCAGATCCGCCCCGTGGGCATCACGCAGAGGACCCACCTCGTCCATGTGTCCGTCGTTGAGGACGCGAAGACGGGTGAGATCGGTGACGAGATCGCCCGACTCGGTGTAGTCCACCTCCACCGTGTGGACCAGCCGCAGGCGGACGTCCGCCGCGCTCTCGGCATAGGCGGCGTTGGCCTCGTCGACGGCCATCCAGATCTGCGCCAGGGTCGCCTCGGTCCCCCCCGCGTTGGCGCGCAGAGCCGGGGTGTACGCCACCAGGACGTCGACAACATCCACACTGGTCTGCGCGCGGGCAGGCGGAGCCGGTGTGCTCGGTGATGGTGGAAGAGTGACCTGAATCGCGTCGTCCGCCCCGCAGAGCGAGAGAGACCGCTCGTCCAACTGACGAATCTCGAGAAGCCGCCCGTCGGAGGACCGGATCTCATAGAGCCCCCGTCGCGGGGAGCGAATGACGGCGACAACGGCCTCCCCCTCGCGCGAGAGGATCACGCTCGATCCCGCCTCCCCGGCGAGCGTGCCTCGCAGGGTCACGCTGCGCGCCGAGCGCCGGGTCCGGCCATCGATTTCCACCTTGCAGACGGCGTCATCGAAGAGATGCAGGCTCGCCGAGCGCCGCTGTCCCCCGAGAAGCGCCACGAGAACATCACCCTCGATGGCCGCCACGCGACGTCGGACCACGGTCCGTTCGAGACGGGGAATGCCCTGCGCCTCCTGCTCGCTCAGGGTTGCAGGGCGGATGAGATCCGGGGTCTGGGCAGGCGCCCCCGGCACAGCCCAGACCACGAGCCACGCCATGGCCAAAGCCATGACCAGGATCAGAGACCGATTCGTGAGGCGTGATCGCTCCATCGCAGGCGCAGTTCTCCCGTCCCCCTGCTCATCGGCCTGGGGAGAGCCGACACTTGAGATCTCTCGAGTTCAGAGCGAAAAAGGCATGTGCGATGGGGGAATTTCAGGACTCGTGTGAGATATGGGGTCCTGCGGCGCTCCGTCGCCACGGGACTCCGCCGGAGCGGCTTCGTCCCACTCGCGAAGGCGGAAGTGCTGTGGCGCGTCGGAGACTTGCCGCAGATCCACCCATCCCCCATCGTGCCGGAATTCCCATTCCGGCACCTCACTTTGTCCACGAATGAACACGAATTTTCACGATACTTCTTTCCCGGACCGCTGCGCGCCAGCGCTCCGATCTGGAGTCCTGCGGCTTGCCGCAGTTTCTGGAGTCATGGGCAAGCCCATGCACTCCAAATGAAGATCAAATTCCGAGCAATAGATCAATCAACGCATGCAGATCGTCTTGATCCACATCGATGTCGCTGTCCAGATCGGCGTTGGCGAAGTTCTGGGGCAGGAGGATGGGCTTGTCGTCGGGCAGGGCCTCGTTGACGAGGTAGACGATGTCA
>JAFGKF010000080.1 GCA_016928695.1 Candidatus Sumerlaeota bacterium
AGACCGACACGAAGAGGCGCTGCCTGAAGGCAGCTGGGTCAGAGCCCAGGGCAACGCCCGGCGCCCTCGCGAATGTGTTCCAACGTCAATTGACTGGTTGGCGCAGGGGCAGCAGTGGCCTTGACCAATCAGGGCCCCACCGTGACCTGGGTGGAGCCTTCATTCATGAAGGCCAGTGTGATGATCAATTGGATTCATATGAGACAGAGTCCCGTTTCCATGACGGAGCTTGGACCGGGATCTCCTCTGTCGGCTCGACGGTGTGTTCACTGTGGCGGAAAACCAGAGGGCGGGGATCCCCTGGTGGGGGAACCCCGCCCTGGGCCAGGGTCGCACGGGGCGTCGCCTGACCAGCGGAGCGCTGAGATCAGGATGAGGGCGTTCGTCGCTGAGACCCTCCCTCGCACAGCTCGTGGTGAGCCGACTCAGCGGAACTCCACGCGCTCCGCAAATATCACCCGCGCCCCCGGAGGGGTGCGAAGCCCCTCGCGTGAGACACGGGTGGTGAAATAATACCCCTGCCACTGAGTTGTCCACTGTGTCCGACGCAGGGGCCAGCCCCTCTCCTCGCGGACGATCAGGGGATCCGCCGAGATCTGGAGGATCTCGTGAAAGGTCTCGGGAGAGACCCAGACCACCGGCTCGGTGCGGGTCATCTGCCCCGGACGGCTGGGCGAGCGGACACCGCCCTTTGTGATCGGGCGCACGGGCACCGCCGCCTCACTGCGCGCGCGGGCGTCGCGGGGGGGCTGGACCCGGCGGGTGAAACGGATCGGGTGAGACCCGATGGGGACTTTCGCGCTCATCTCTCTGCCCTCGGCGCGCCGCTCTGCCGGGGGGAACCAGAGCGGTCGGGATGGGATCCCTGTGGCTCAGCGGCCCATGGGGGCAATTTCTCAGTGTGCCGCGTGGGGGAGCGGCTCCGGGTGCAGAGACAGTCTATGACAACTGGACACCGGTGTCATCCCCTGTTCAGGGGGGGGGCTTTGGAAAAGGAGCGGGGGTCTCGTCTCCGAGACCCCCGCGGTGATCGGTCGTCAGAGACCGATGAACTGGGATCGCCTCACCTGTAGAGCTCGGGTGACTCGACCGCCGTGACCTCACCCACCTCGAAGGTGGTGTGATAGGTCGTGGTGAAGCTGTTGGAGCCGTCCGGGGGCGAAAGCACAAAGAGCAGCTCACTACTGCTGTTGATGATCAGGAGATTGCCGGCGGCGTCGAGGGCGATCTTTCGGTTGGCGTTCCCAACGCCGAGCCATGTCGTGGCAATCCTCCCGGTCACGGAGGTTGTGGCGATGTCGAAGATGGAAATCCCCTCCTGGTTTCCATAGCCCGCGAGGTAGAGAGTGTCGCCAGCCGGGTTGATGCAGATCCCGCCGTAAGTGCTGGCGACCTCGCCCAGGAGACTTCCGTCATCGAAAGAGTTGTGAGTGACGAGACCTGTGGTGCCGTCCACTCGCCACAGGTGGGGTGAGGACGAGGCCTGATCCCAGCGGTATTGGCTCAACCACCAGTCACCGTTGACATCCCTGACAAAATCAGCGGCGGTGTCGTTGACGGTGTAACCGGCATCATCGGCCACGAGAGTCGGGGGATCGGCGTAGGCGGTCAAGGTGCCGATCGCGTAACTCAAAACGCTGCCCGCGGCCTCAGCGCCGACGGAGTAGTCCTCATCGCGCGTGTAGAGCACCGTGGAGGCACCCGAACCCTCGACCTGCAGACCGGAGATGCTGCCATGGTTGTCGCAGACGCCACTCCCATCTCGGTTGGCCTCGGTCAGCATCGCCGGCCAGGAGCCCAACAGGTTGCCAGGCGCTTTCCAGACACCGGAGTGAGTGTCAGACCAATCGGCCATCCAGACAGAGCCCTCCTCATCGAGAGTCAACTCATAGGGGCCCAAAGCCACAGGCCAAGCAACGCCGCCGGTGGCGGGCACGTCACCCTGCCCGAAGATGTCGGAGCCATCGTTGCCCACAGCGTAGATGCCCACGGATGTTGTCCGACCGCTGGCGGTTAAGCCGGGATAGGTGTCGGAGATATAGATGGTGCCGAAATAGGGCGAAGTCTGATCGGTCTGGACGGCGAGCCCTCGGGGGCTGTAGAAATGCTGCTGCAGATCCGAGGCTGTGTCGTTGATCACCTCCCAAGATACGGGTCCGTGGCCGACAGTGTCCTCGGCGATGATGCGGAAGGAGTAGTTGCCATCGGGAACCTGCGTGCTCCCGTCGGTGCCGTCCCACAGGACGATTTGCTCACCGCTGGTCGTGCCCCCGGTGAGAGTTCTCAACACCGTGCCTGGATCGCTCTCGGCGAAGATCTCGATGTTGACGGACGTGGCGTCCTCATTGAGGCGATAGGTGATCTCCAGGTCTCCCCCGGTGGGGTCGAACAGCGTGTCCGACACCTCCAGGTGAGCCGCGAAGACATTGGCGAAAACCGCTGCCGGGAAAACCAGCAGCAGGGCGGACATGACAAAACAGATACGCACGTTCACTGTGAACAATCCTCCCCTTTATTGGGTGCTGTGATGCAGAGAGACCGGGCTCGAAGCGGAGCACCTCAAACTCCGGCAAACACTCTCCCTGCCGCCTGCCATCATACGTTTCCCCACCCAGCTCTTCAAGCTTTTTCCCCTTTCGTCAAGGGATCGGGTGAGCCATCTCCGGAAGGAAATGGATCAGATGGCTGTTGACTCCCCTCAGTGCGCCGTCCTGTGATACAGAGGCAGTGGCTTCACGGTGCCAGAGATCCCCGGTGCTCAGGGAGGATGACATGTCCATGCGCTTGGCAATGCTCAGTGCCGTGGTTCTCATGATGAGCCTCGGCGCAGCGGCCCAGACCGTCTCGGTCGATGCGGCCAACGCATCCCCCGATCACACGACCACTTTCAGCTCGCTGATGGAGGCCATTCACAGTTTTCAGGCCGATGGCACCGGGGGCGCTGGGGTCAATCACGGCAACGCTGAGCCGGACATCATCCGCATCGCCTCGACCGCTGTGATCGATGAGGCGATCGAGATGGACGCGGTCACCGGACCCTCGGTCGCACTGGACGAGCCTCTCACCATCGAGGGGGATGGCATCACAGCCCTCGTGGCGCTGCGCAGCACCGGCGCCGATGGACTCTGGTATCAGCAGGATGTCGATCTCACCCTGAGGGACATCATCTTCATCCCCTCCCGGACCGACACGCCGATCGACGATCTGATTGAGCTCCGCGCCACGGCGAATGCGGCGGATGTGACGATCACCATGGAGCGTGTCGTGGTCACCGCCAACGATGGCTCCGATGGTCCGGTGACGACCGATGGCCGACTGACGGCCACCGAGGCGGAGGCGGCTCTGGCCACCGCCACCGGGGTGGGAGACGACGCCGTTTACCTCGTCAGCGACTCCGGCGGGGGATCCATGACACTCACCGCGACCGACCTGATCATCTCCGCCTTCCACACCTCTTTCTCGGCGGGCGACCGCTCGACCGAGGGCAACCACGACGGAATGGTGGTGTTCATGGATGGCACGACCAGTGACATCGTCAACGCCACCGTGCAGCTGGGCGAGGGCTGCGTGATCTCATGCACGCCGCGCTTCGGCATCCAGAGCTCCCCCGGCGCTCACATCGACATCGCCGGCTCGGCCTCCGATCCGGTGGTCTTCAACCACATTCACTCCGACGGCATCTGGGTCACCTCCGACAGCGATTCCCCGACGCAGGCATCGGTCTGCACGGTCGACCGCGCGATCTTCGCCCACATCGACGCGTCGGCTCTCAAGGAGCAGGAGACCTTCGGCCGCGGATTCATCGGGAGTTTGACGAACACGATCATCGCCCACTGCGGTTTCCCCGGCATCGAGCTCTACGCGAGCGGCGCCCTCCCCCCCGGCGGGCTGGCGGACTCGACACTCACCGTCGCGAACACCACCGTCCACGGGTGCGGCACCGCCTGGGACGGCTCTGACACGGACTATGACGACCGCGGGGGCTGCATCTCCGCGCCCGTGTACCAGTCCATCAACGCGTCCAACCGCAGCGTGGACATGGACGACGTGATCATCAGCGGAGGCGCGGGCCAGACAGGTCTCCACAGCGGTGGCCCCTGCACCATGGCGATCGACTTCTCAGCGATCGTGACGCTGGGGTCGAACGCGGTGGGCGCCGCCACCAGCGGGGGAGGCACCATCACCGTCGGGGGCTCTGTGATCGGTGACGCGATCGTCTATCTCGACACCGACGACCCGTTCTCACCCGATTTCTTCGACGTCGTGGTTTACAGCGGCCAGAGCTCCCCCTATCGCACGGCGGGCACCGGTGGAGCCCCTCTCTCGGGTGGGGGAGACCTGGTGGAGCTGACCTATTCCGCCGTGAGCAGCTGGAGCGTCTATCGCTGAATCCGCCAGGGAACAGATGAAGCGCTGCGAGCTTCAGTGATGAGAGCCCCGTTCTTTTGCCCCCCTGATGTCCTGTGATGCGGCTCTTGTCCTGAGTGAGACCGATCCACAGAGAACAGAGTGGATACTCATCGCGTGACAGCTGCGGTGGATTGACATCTTTATTTGGTGAAACGCGCTTGATTTTTCCTCTCCGTGAGTCACACTTGTGGGTGTGAGTGAGTGGGAAGGGAGATCCCTGTGCGTCTGATGATGACGTGAGGGATGAAGTCCAACTCGCTCACAGGCAGCTGAATCAAAACACACTCTGGGAGGAGTATCTCATGCGTCTCTTTCTCATTTGTCTGTCGATCACAGCCCTGCTGATGAGTTCGGCATTCGCTGTGCCCTACGCCTCGTACATTCGGGTCAGCGACATCACCGTTCAGCCGGGTGATGGATTGGACATCAGCTACATCCTCAATGAGGACACCGATTCGATCACCGTCGAGCTGATCCCCGATGGCGGGGGTGCCGCGGTGGCCACGACGACATTCACATCTCCCGCCGCGGAGACCACATCGGGTCTGCACACGGTGAGCTGGGATGGCACGGCGGACTTCGCCGGCGGCACCGAGGTCGGTGAGGGCGACTACCGCGTCCAAATCACAGCGGACAACGCCGCCGCGGCCGGCTGGGCGGAGATCACGTCAAACCGCTCACTCGACCAATATGATGAGGCGTGCGTGCTCGAGACTCTCTTCGGGGGTTTCTCCGGCAAGGACGTCCTGATCCAGTTTGATCCCGACAGCAACCTCTTCGGGGTGCTGCTGATCAGCTCCTGCTACAGCGCCCCCGAGCACAGCGGCATGATCCCGCTGCGGACGGACCTCAACACGTTCGGCGGCGGCGATGGCTTGGCCGACATCGTGCTCCAGCACCCCAGTGGCTACGTCGGCAACCAGGGGCTGTGGGGAAGCACGTTCGATCCCACGATGGATGACTTCATCTGGGTCGCAGGCCAGGATGACACAACCACCACTCTGCTCAATTGCGATGCGGGTGCACTGACCATCCCCGCCTTCATGGCTGACGCCGATGCGGAGAATGATCTCTATGGCGCCGGCGAGTATCCCCGCGGCATCGCCATCCTGGAGAACGGCGGAACCCGCTACGGTCTCGTGGCACTCGGCTCCAACCGGATCGACATGTTCACCATCAACACGAACAACCAGGCGGTGGGTCCCCTGCAGGACATCCTCGAGACCTCCAACGTCAACCGGTACTCAAGGGATGTCGAGCTGGACGCCGCCGGCAACCTCTACTGGGCCACCCGCACCGACGACATCAACGTCGGTCTCAATGGTCGCGTCTACCGCTGGGACAACGCGACGGTCCTGGCCGCCATCGCGAATCCCACAGGTGCCCCTCTGACCGACGCCAATGCCACCTGGATCGTGGATCCCCCCGCAGGGGCGATCCATCTCCACACTGTGACCATCGCCCCCGATGGTGAGGTCTACACGTCCATCCGGAGCAGTGGCATCTACTCCGTCGGCAATGTCTCGCTGGCGTCCAATGTCAAGACCCTCGGCCCCTCCGATCTCCTCATCGACTACACGGCGATCGGGGTGGATGGATGGGCCAATTCCACTCTCGCCGCCGTCTCCGCCGATCCCGCGGGCAACCTCTACGTGGTGGAGACCTCCAACGAGTCCATCCGCTGCTTCGGGCCCGGTGGCACCACGTCGGAAACCTTTGTGGGTCCGACGTCCCAGACCATCACCGTCGCCACGGTCACCTCCGTGCGGGACTGGAACCTCTACGAGTGACCTGATCCCAGCTGCTCGATTCATCGCGGCCTGTTCCCCCCGGGGGCAGGCCGTCCTGTTTTCGCCCCCCCTTCACCGGGGGGGCAGAAATTGCTCTTGGCAGCGCTTTCAGGGTCGATATAGAGTGAGAGGGAAGGGACAGGGGTGTCATCCCCTGGCCCGTCCGAGGGGTCTCAGGAGATGAGAGGTCCCATCGGGGATCCCCATCCTCCCCTCCCCCTGGGGCAAGGACACGGCACAATGGCTGAGTACAGCTACGAAGCGCTTGACCGCGGTGGGAAGACCGTCAAGGGGACGATCTCGGCGCCCAACGAGGATGTGATCGTCGAGAAGCTCCACAACATGGGGTACTACCCCCTGAAGGTGGTGCCTCACAAGATCAAGGCGAGCGAGTTCGACCTTCTGACCCTGCCCATCATCCGGACGATCGCCCACCGGATCAAAACCAAGCATGTGATGACCTTCACCCGGCAGCTGGCGACGCTGATCGACGCCGGTCTGCCGATTCTGCGCAGCCTCAACATCCTGACCGAGCAGGTGGAGTCGGTGATCTTCAAGGAGAAGATCCAGCAGATGGCCAAGGACATCGAGCAGGGGTCGACCCTGTCCGACGCCATGTCCAAGCACCCGAAGGTCTTCGACAAGCTCTACGTCAACATGGTGCGCGCGGGTGAGATCGGCGGTGTGCTCGAGGCCGTTCTCAACAAGGTGGCCGAGTTCCTCGAGAAGCGCGAGGCGCTCAAGAGCAAGGTCAAGAGCGCGATGATGTACCCGGTGGTCGTGATGTTCGTGGCCGTCGGCATCGTCGGATTCATCCTGTGGAAGATCATCCCGAAGTTCATCGACATCTTCGAACAGCTGGGCGCGGAGCTGCCCGGTCCGACGCTGATCCTGGTCCACTGCTCGGACGTCCTGCGCAAGAGGACCCACCTGGTGGTGATCGGGGTCGTCCTGCTGGTGATCATCTACAAGCAGATCAACAAGACCTCGCAGGGCAAGTACATCTTCGACCGCGCGAAGCTGAAGATCCCCGTCTTCGGCCCGATTCTTCGCAAGGTGGCCATCGTCCGCTTCGCCGGCACGCTGGCCACGCTGATCACGTCGGGGGTGCCGATCCTCCAGGCCCTCGACATTGTGCGCGACACCTCGGGCAACGAGGTGATCTCGCGCGCCATGACCAAGGTCTATGACTCGATCAAGGAGGGCGACACGATCCACGAGCCCCTGGGCGAGTGCGAGGTGTTCCCCCCGCTGGTCGTGCACATGGTCGCGGTCGGCGAGGAGACCGGCGCCATCGACCAGATGCTCCAGAAGGTCGCCGAGGCCTACGAGCGGGAGGTCGATGACACGGTCGACGCCCTGACCTCGATCATCGAGCCTGTGCTGATTGTGATCCTGGGTGTGATCATCGGCGCGATCGTCATCGCGCTTTATCTGCCCCTGTTCACGATCCCGAAGCTGATCAAGTGACCCCCACTGCCCCGCACGGCTTCCACGGAGACTTGGTCCTGAGACGCGCTGATTGAGTTGACACCCCTGAGCGGGGGGCCACATACTGTGAGTGAAATCAGTGCTCTCTGGGGCACGGAGACCAACTGGGACTGGTGTCTCTGACGCCGACGAAGCGTGCCAACGTGAGTGAACACCGACATCTCCGCCGCCGTGGCGTCTCCATCGTCGAGCTGCTGATCGTCGTCGTCATCCTCCTGATCTTCTCGACGCTGACGACCATCAGCTACCACAACATGACCCGCGGGCTCGTGGCCCGCAGCCAGGCCAACGAGATCAACGCCGCCTTCGTCCTGGCCCGCCAGCTGGCGATCACCAACAGCATCGCCCATCGGGTCACCATCGACCGCGATCTCCGCCAGTTCTGGATCGACCGGGTCGACAGCGCGGGTGACGTCCTCCTGCCGAAGGTCAGTGGGACCGAGCCCTTCCTCGAGCAGACACGCATCGGGAGCATCACGGTCGGCTCCACGGTGGTTGATCCCAGCGACTCGGCGGAGATTCTGTTCCGGCCCGACGGATCGTCCCAGCGAGCAGTGATTCAGATCACCCAGCAGGGCGCCGACCTGTCGGACGACTCGGAGTATTTCACCATCGTGCTTTACCCGGCGACGGCGTCCACGCGGATCTACCCCAACGAGCGCCGCTGAGTCTCCGTGTCGCCCCACTCGCCGATGCACTCCCGCCCCCTCCGCCCCCCTGCGCCCCGCCGGCGTGGCCTGACGCTCATCGAGGTCGTCGTGGCGCTGGCCATCTTCCTCTTCGGCGTCGTGGCCCTGCTCAACCTCTTCCCGCTCAAGGTGCGGACGGGGGCTGATGCGACGGTCCTGACCGAGGCCGTGCTGCTGGCGCAGCTCAAGGCCCAGGAGATCCGGCGCGACAATGCCCCCGACAGCATCTTCTTTCTGTGGCTGCGCTCGCTGGTATCACCGACCCCCCCCGAGGGGATCCCCTTCGCCGAGAATCCGCGCCTGCGCTACGCCTTCAGCGGCCGCAGCGTGCTCGATCCGGTCGACGACCCCGGGGTGCCCGAGGACGACTATGGGGTGCCCCGCATCATCGTCCTGAGCCCCACCGACAGCCGATTCTCGCACGGGGTGGTCTGGGAGCTGCGCTTTGAGGACTGAGAGGCGCCATCCCCGCCCCCGCCGCGGCCTGACGCTCGTCGAGCTGATGATCGTGTCGGTCATCGTGATGATCTTCACCGCCTCGGCCGCGATGGTCTTCATCCAGCTGATCCAGACCTCCGATGCGATCGACGCCCGCGTCGAGGCGGTCAAGAACTGCCGCTTCTTCCTCGACACCCTGGCCAACGATCTGGCCAGCGCCTCGCTGAGCTCGCTGATCCCCCCGGGGGAGATCTTCCGCGGCACCGACAGCCCTCTGACGTACGGCGATCTGCGTGACAACGACCTCGACGGCGCGGTCGACGAGGAGTCGCCCGACGGCGAGGACAACGACGGAGACTGGACTCTGGCGGCCGACGACTATGACTTTCAGACCGTGATCAGCACCAGTGGCGGCTCACTCCCTCCGCTGATCTCCCTGGCCGAGCGGGGCTGGGAGGAGCCCGATCTCGGCGACGGCCATGTGGATGAGGACGTGGTCTTCAACCAGGACACCATCAGCTTCTGGCAGCGGGGACCGCTGACGGGCAATGTGCAGCTGCGGCGGATCACCTACGGCATCGAGTCCTTCGAGGGAGAGGACAATGTCGCCGTTCGCCGCACGCTGACGGTCCACAGCGATGGGACGCCGGATCTGGAAGAGGTGGGACCACTCGCCTTCAACGTGGTGAGCCTCAACTTCCTCTTCTGGGACCATGAGGCCGTGCCCCAGGGGTGGGCCGAGGTGTGGGATGGCACGTTCATCCCCGTCGACGAGCTGGCCGCCCCTGTGGCGGTGTATGCGAGCATCACGGTCTACGCCGATGCCCAGCCCCTGATCACGCCCCCGACGAGACCCCTGACCACGATGCAAATGTCCACCATCTGTGTCCTGGAAAACGTTCTCCGTTCACCGGACTACCCCCGGGGCGAGGAGCGCCCCGAGGGCGAACCTCCCCTTGTGTTCCCGCGCTCCCAGTCGGTGCTCCCGGGCTCCCCCGAGCCGGGGACGGAATCGCCCCCACCAGCCCCCTCCCCGGGTCGCAGCTGAGCGGGGAAATCTTTGCACTTTGAGAAAAGCGACATATACAATTCCGTGCTCACCCGAGCAGGCCTGAGATGAGAGTTTTTCACATGTTTTCGCCCGGCATTGCCCCGGCGTGGACCCGGCGCCGCGGATCGGTGCTCATTCTCGTTCTCGCACTGCTGTCGATCCTGCTGATCCTGGCGACCACTCTGAGCTTCACCTCTCGCCTCGAGATGGCCGCCACCGAGAACTTCGCCCGCTCGGCCCAGGGACGATTCGCCGCCCTGAGCGCCGTCTCCACCGCGGGGGCCCTCTTCAACGGCGATCCGGAGCTGACCCACTCACGCGAGCTCTGGGCCCTGGTGGGGCCAGCCGATCGTCAGCCGCTGACGCCCCCGACGGGAGCCCAGACCACTCAGACCGCCGGCCCGAATCTCGGGGTCACCCCGGTTCCCCGCGTGGGCAGCGCCCCGGATCAGACATCGGGGCCCGGCGTCTCGCCGATCTCGCTGACCTATCGCCGCACGGCCGAGGGGGAGCTTCCCGTCGATCCGCAGACCACGGCGACAGTGCCGGCCGACACGGGATCAGTGACGACCGACACGGAGCCGCAGACTGGGGCGATCTCGCCCCCCCGTGGCATTCGCCCTGGGATGGGCATGGTCGAGATGGAGATCACCGATGAGTCGGCCCGGCTCGATCTCAACTGCGTCGGGGCGCTCGCGGGAGACCCACAGCGGCGTGTGGCCGACTCGGCCACGGTGCTGAATCTCGAGGCGTTTCTGGAGGAGGCGCTCCGGGAGGCTCAGTGGCCGGAGAGCGAGATCCCCGCCAACACACTGGCCCGTGCGATCATCCTCTGGCGCCTGGGACCCGATGGGGAACCAGGTGTGGCCGGTGAGGATGACGACGGCGACAGCCAGAGGACAGACCTCCGGCGCAATGGAATCGATGACGACGGCAATGGGGTCATCGACGACGACTCCGAGCGTGCCCTCGCACTGGCGCACAACGGTGTGGACGACAACGGCGACGGGGAGATCGATGACGGCCACGAGGGCCTGGAGCACGACGGGCGCGACAATGACGGCGATGGGGTGATCGACGAGACGCTCGAGGGCGTCGATGAGCCCGATGAGTTCCGCGCCGATCCGCGGCTCACTCCACGCGGCGACGACCGACACTATGACCGGGTCGAGGACCTGCTTCAGGTGCCCGGGATGACGCCTGAGATCTTCGAGGTGATCGCGCCCATGCTCACGGTGCACTCGGCGAGCGAGACCCGCGCCACCCGGGTCGACGACGAGACGGAGAGGCGCCCCCTGGTCGATGTCAACCGGGCCGACTTCGACGCGATCCGGGATCAGCTGGAGGCCTATTTCCCGGAGCGCTCGCCCGAGCTGCTGACGCTCTTCACGCTCCGCATCCTCGATGCGCGGGATGAGGACAGCGTGCCCTCGATCCCCCCCGATCTCGAGGGCTATGCGCTGCCCCCCCTGGGCCTGGAGCAGACGCCCCTGATCAACGAGGTGTGGCCCGACAGCGAGACCGACACGTCCGACGGCGACGACGGCCAGTATGTCGAGATCCTCAACCCCTGGCCCAACCCCTACGACCTGCGGAATTGCCAGCTGAGCGCGGGGGGGCTCACCACGCGCCTCAGCGGCGTGCTCCCCCCGGGGGGAATGCTGCTCGTCACCGACGACTTCGATGAGACGCAGGACGATGACCCCGAGATCGAGGTCGAGGGCTACGGCAGCTTCCTGGAGATCTTCCATCTGGTCCCCAACGGCAGCTCGCGGCAGATGGTCGTCGATGAGAACTTCTCTCTGCCCGACACGGCGGGGACGGTGTTGCTCCGCGATGCCGAGGGCAACCTTCTCGACTGGTTCCGCTACAGCGTGCCCCCTCATCAGGCGGAGCGCCGGGTCAGCTTCCAGCGCGACGACCCGCGCGTGAGGCTCTCGAGCGTCCACCTGTGCAGCCCCTTCGAGGAGAACCGGAGCACGAGGCCCCCCGACTCGTTCGAGGAGACCTATCGGGGTGCCGTGCCGCGCAACATGCCCTTCGCCACCCCGGCGGACCTCATGCTCGTCTTCTCGGGATGGGAGGGGGCTCCGAACCCGGAGAGGCGGGGGTGGGCTTTCCCCGAGATCCACTCCTCGGACAGCGACGCGCTCGACTCGCGCCTGGTCGACATCTTCAGCGTGGGGCCACTCGAGCCGCTCCCGGACGGGGAGGAGGAAGAGGAGGCGGAGGAGCCGCCCGCGGAGACCCTGGACATCGCCAGTGCGGCCGTGGAGGACGAGGAGGGCTGCATCATCTCGGGGCGCGAGTGGGCGGTGGGCCGGATCAACATCAACACCGCGCCTCGGGCCGTTCTGATGGCTCTGCCGGGGATGACCGAGGAGCTCGCCGGGCGCATCCTGGCCTGGCGTGCGCAGGTGGAGCTCGGCGGGGTGGACGGCGAGCCGGTGGCGAGCGCACCCTTCACACGCCGGGGCGATCTGCTTCGCAACGGGGTGGTCTGGCAGGGGGTGCCCCTGCGCGATCGCCTGCGGACTTACCGCCAGATGGTCAATGTCATCACCGTTTCCTCAGCCTCTTGCCGGGTGGAGGCCACGGCGGCCAACGTTTCCGGTCGGAGGATGCCGACGACGTCTCCACGCTCGCTCGCGGCCTCACTGCTGCTGCGCGATGGACGTCTGGAGATCGTGAATTTGGATTTCACCGAGACGCTGCCGTGAGAGGGAGGCGCGAAGAGCTGGTGATTGTGGGGTTAGAGACCAAATCCGAGTTGACACTTGGCCGGTTGCGCCCCATAAAGCCATTGGAGCCTGATCCCAAACTGTGGGACGTCTGGTAGGGACTGTATGCGACACCTGCTGTCACATAGGCGGACCATTGCAGCTTTCACGCTGATCGAGATCCTGGTGATCGCCCTCCTGATCTCCATTCTCTCGGCCATCGCGCTGTTCTCGGTCCGATCCATGATGGACCGAGCGCGCGTGCGCACGGTCATCGGCGAGACTTATCAGATCGCCACGGCCCTGAGTCTGTGCCGTGACGACATCGGCATCTACCCGAAGCTGAACTTCCTCCTGTACAGCATCAACGAGATCGGGGAATTCACCGGGGCGATCACGCCCACCAACCGCATCCACCCGGACTTCGAATCTTTCGGAAACGACATCGAAAACCAGACCACCCGATTGGCCTCCCGGTGGAATGGCCCCTACATGGGGATGAGCCAGACACGCACCTCCGTCGGGATCGCCGCGGGCCCCAGCATCGTGCGGATGCAGCTGCCGCAGGCGAACAACCAGGAGGTCCTATACCCCGGCGACGCGTGGCAGCAGCCCTACTCCGTCTATCTGATGAGCATCGATGGCGATGGGTTCGTCACGTTCAACACCGGTGAGACGGGTCTCCCCTTCGAGGTGGAGAACTTCACAACCCTCCCCAACTTCTTCAGCGCCGTGGTCTCCTACGGCCCCAACCGGCAGCCCGGGGGCCCGGACCTGTCGAACCTTCCCGCCACCTTCGATCCGGTGGCCGCGCGCCTGTATGAGACGATCAGCGAGCGCAGCCCCTTCATCTACCGGGCGCTGATCCCGGATCAGTACAACACGGGAGACCGGATCAACGGATACTTCGCCATCCAGGACGAGAACAGCGACGACCTGGTCCGCGAATTCTGAGAGAGGACAGCCCAGCGTGACGACTCTTCGCCCCCACCCGACCGCACGGCGCCGCGGCTTCACCGCCGTGGAGATGTCCATGGTGGTGACCGTGATCGCGATTCTCGCGCTCCTGATCCTGCCCCTGTTCCAGCGGCAGACCGAGGAGGCGCGGATCACAGCCGCCGAGGCTGACATCCGGAGCTTCGCCGTGGCCATGCAGCTGGCCAACGCGCACACCGAGAAGTACTTCACGCTCTCGTCGCTCGACAACACGGACAACTTCGATGCCGTCACGATCGACGCCACGCTCGACGTGCCCGTGGTGACCTGGAACGACGCGCTGACGGCCGTTGAGCGCGCGGACCTGGCCGACTCATGGGCCGGGCCCTACACCTCGTTCCGCAACGACATCACCGCCGCCGAGCTGGAGGCCTTCTTCCCCGGCACCTTCTTCCGCGGCAGCGCCACGGGGGCCACGACGCCGGGCGACAACGGCCCGATCAACCAGCAGTACGACACCGGCATCGGAGGCGCCAACTTCAGCGCCGACCGCATCCCTGTCGATCCCTGGGGCAACCCCTATCTCTTCTACGGCCCCGACTACTATCACCTGCCCAGCGGAGCCGGGGGGCTGGTCTCCGAGACCCGCTACCGCAACACGCTGTTCGTCAGCTTCGGCCCCAACGGGGTCCCGGGAGACCTCACCACCTTCAGCCCGGGTGACGCCGCCGCCCTGATGCGCGAGAGTGGCATCATTGGGACCGGCGACGACATCTTCCGGATCATGTGAGACCCAGGCCCACTGGATTGAAAGAGACGCACCCGATGAGAAATCTCCGCCGCCGCGCCGCCTTCTCGATCATCGAGCTGCTGATCAGCCTGATCATCATCTCGATCCTGGTCGCCATGGTGATCCTGATCGCAAGCCAGAGGGCCGCCGAGGCCCGACTGCGCACCGCCCAGGCCGACATGCGGCTGATCGCCGAGGCCGAGCAGCAGGCGGTGACCGACTCCGGGTATTTTCTCCGACTCTATGTCCTGGACGACATCACGGGCCTGCCCCCCGCCGGCGACCTCCCGCCCACACCGGGCGATGGCACCGGCGACGAGTTCGACACGCTCGGCGAGGAGGAGCTCAACACGCGCAACCCCGACGGGGGTCTCTACGCGATCGTGCCGGACCTCGGCAGCCTGCGGCAGAGCAGCTCGACCGATGTGGGTGATCTGGTGGATCGCACGTCGCTGATGGCGAACGAGACCGCGCTGGGTCTGGGCCTGCCCTACATCACCTATCAGCGCGAGTACTCCGATCTGTCCACGGGCGATGTCTTCAACGTCCCGCGGGACCCGTGGGGGCAGCCCTACATGATCATGACACGCCTGGGATTCGTCAACGATGTGGACTCCCTCTTCCAGGGTTCCCCGGCCACCGGCGCCACCAGCTCTGCGCTGATCGATCCGGTGACGGTCATCGACGCCGGCAGCGGCGCCCCGGTGGGGACCTACGACGCGACGATCTTTGACCGCTTCACGCTGGTGAGCTTCGGCCCCGACGCCCTGCCGGGCGACGGGGGCACGGGCGACATCGGCGATGAGGACAGCGACGATCTCACTCTGCAGCTGAACTGATGCGAGACGAAAGGACCGCGGCCCCATGACGCAAATCGCCTCCCCTCTTCGCCCCCGCCGGCGGGCCCTGAGCCTCGCCGAGCTGCTGGTGGTCCTGGCGATCATCGCGATCGTCTCGCTGATCGCGATCCCGACCGTGACGACCCAGATGGAGCGGGCACGCCTGGCCACCGCCCAGGCCGAGTGCAAGGCCCTGGCCCAGGCGCTGGAGGCCTGCGCCGCGATCCATGGCCTGTATGTGCCGCTCCAGGTGCTCGACGATCTGCCCGGGCGCACGGGCGCCGCGGGAACCGACGTCGATCGCATCGACCTCGAGAGCTCCGCGATCCGCCTGATCGATCCCCTCATCCCCGCCTACGATCAGATCGCGAGCAACCCCCCGCAGCCCTCGCTGACAACGACCGACGCGCGGGGCCGCATCCTCGTCAACGACTGGGCGGGGCCGTTCATGGAGTTCCGACGGGCGACGCACACGCCCAACCCCCAGAACTCCTCCGACGCCCGGCTCGACTTCCCCCTCGATCCCTGGGGACAGCCCTATCGCCTGTTCAGCGGCGAGGGGGTGGTCGGCAGCGGGGCCAACGAGGAGGAGATCGAGGACCCTGAGAACCTGAACACCAGCTTCGGCAACGGCGTCCTGACCAGCAACGAGGACAACTTCGATCGCTACGCCGTCGTGAGCACCGGGCGCGACATGATGTGGGACGCCACCACCACGCTCGTCGAGGGGGACGACATTGTGCACCTGTTCGGCATCGCGGGCTACGAGACCGGGCTGCTGACACGGTTCCCCAGCCAGCCCCCGGTGCCCTGAGCCAGAGATCTTGACCTGATCGAGGTACACGAGAAAGGACGGACCCATCATGATCCTCCACCGCCCCCGCGGGGGAATCACACTGCTCGAGCTGCTTGTCGTCAGCCTGATCATCGCCATCCTGACCACAATCGCGGTCGTGGCGGTGACCGGTCTGGCCACAAGGGCTCGCATCTCCGCGACGTACGGGACCATCCGCGCCATGGAGATCGCCGCCGACCGCTACGAGATCGACTTCGGGGAGTACCCCGTCAGCTCGACGGGGACCACCTTCGGGATCGGAGCCACCCTCAACCCCGCCGACCCCGCGACCGGCAACGGCTACTACCTGCTGAGCGTGCTCCACACGCTCTCGGGCAGCGCCGCCGCTCCCCTGGACTCCTCGCCTTTCGGTGACACCTTTGTGCCGATGCTGGACGTCGAGACCCGCTCGATCGGTGGCATCACGGAGCTGAACGCGGCCTGGGGACCCATCCTCGGCAACTTCGGGGCTGCGGAGACCGCCGCCACGCAGCAGCTGCTCGACGCCTGGGGCAATCCTTTCCGCTATGTCCGCTCCGGCCCCGGCGTGGGATCGGTCGCCGACTACTTGACTTTCGACGCGACGGAGTTCCCCACCGGCTCGCCGTTCGCCGCGACGGAGACCTTCTTCAACTTCGGCCGCTTCCAGATCGTCTCGCTGGGACCCAATGCCACAACGCTCGGTGTCCCCAACGTCGGGCTCGACGACGACGACATCACCAACTTCGGCGGAGGGCTCTGACGCCCC
>JAFGKF010000081.1 GCA_016928695.1 Candidatus Sumerlaeota bacterium
CCTCTTGGCGATGGGGTCAGGGGCTCGCGCCGCCGGGGTGCCGTTTCAGCGAGGCATGACGCTGGGTCTCTATCACGCCGATCCGGAGCACTCCTACGTGCCCCAGATCGACGAGATCGCCGAGCTGGGGGCGAACTCGGTCTCGCTGGTCGTGGTCTGGATGCAGGACTCGATTCGCTCCGAGACGATCGAGATCGACGAGGTCCGGACGGTGTCCGATGAGCGTCTGATCGAGACGATCCGCGCGGCCCATGGGCGCGGGCTGCGCACTCTGCTGTTTCCCATTGTGCTTCTCCGAAACGCGGGCGAGGGTGAGTGGCGAGGTCGATTGGCCCCTGAGGACCCCGATGCATGGTTCGACAGTTACCGGTCCCACCTCCTCAGGCTGGCGTGTCTCGCGGCGAGTGAGGAGGTGGAGCTGATGAGCATCGGCTCAGAGCTGAGCTCGCTCGAGCACCACGCCGACCAGTGGCGCCGAACCATTGGGGATGTGCGCTCGGTGTTCCCGGGCGCTCTGACCTACTCGGCCAACTGGGATCACCTGGGGGTGGTCGAGTTCTGGCACGACCTCGACTCTGTGAGCCTCTCGGCGTATTTCATCCTCGCGGAGCGATCCGATGCCCCTCAGAGCTGGCTCGATGGCGCGTGGATCTCTCACCGTGACGAGATTCTCGCCTGGCACGCGGCCTCGGTTCCGGACATGCCACTCGTTGTGGCGGAGGTCGGCTACGCGAGCCAGGACGGAACTGCTCAGCACCCCTGGGATTACACGCAGCGGTCCGCTGTTGATCTGGAGGAGCAGCGCATGTGCTACGCGGCTTTCATCCGGGCATGGGATGGCGTCGATCCACTGAGGGGGGTCCACTTCTACGAGTGGGGGCGAGGTGAGGGGGGGCCAGAGGATCGATATTACACTCCTCGGGGCAAGCCCGCCGAGGATCTGATCAGGGCCTGGTACAGCCGGGGTGAGGTGCCCGGCCCCGGGGAGTCCATCGGGATGGAGGCCACAGAGCCATGAGCGAGAGCGGGGCCCATCGCATCCTGATCGTCGATGACAACGAGGACATCTGCACCTCGCTGGGTCTGGCTCTGCGCCGAGAGGGATACGTCGTCAGCTCGGCTCCCAATGGCCATGTGGCGATGAAAGTGTTCCCTGAGTTCAGACCTGACCTGGTGATTCTCGACATCATGATGCCGATCCTCGATGGCTGGGGGACGCTCAATGCGCTGAACTCCATGGCGACCAAGCCGATCCCTTTTCTCATCATCACGGCGACGGCTCTGCGCATCCATGAGGAGGAGCTGCGTGGTATACCCCACAGCATGATGCTCAAGCCCCTGGATTTCGACGAGGTGGTCCACAGGATCCGACAGCTGCTGGAGAGCGTTGAATGAGATGGGCCCTCTGCGCCTCCCTCGCTGCGCTGAGCATCGCCGCCGGCGCGGCGAGCCTCGAACAGCTGGTGGCGGAGAACTTTCATGTCCGCGTGCGCCTCGGTGAGGTGCAGCGGGAGCAGGTTTTCCAGCCCACGGGGCTCTGCTTCCTGATCAACCGCAACGGTGAGATCACGACCCGTGTGGCGGCGGACACCGAGCTGACCGTTGAGAGTGTGGGGCTCGAGCCCGCACCGGTCCGGTGGCGGATCCTGCTGGGGATCTATGCGCCCCTCAACAAGCCGGCGGCGCGTGCCCTGGCTGCGCAGGTGGCGCGGGAGCTGAACTTCCCCGCGGAGCTGATCGAGAGAGAGGGTCTGGGTGACGAGGAGGGGCAGCTCTGGGTGACTCTCGGCCTGTTCGAGACGCGCGAGGAGGCCTTCGGGTATCTCCAGGGTGTCCTGCCCCTGGTGCCGCGGGCCCAGCTGTGGCGCGACGACCGGGAGCGCC
This sequence comes from Candidatus Sumerlaeota bacterium, assembly GCA_016928695.1. Taxonomy (GTDB): domain Bacteria; phylum Sumerlaeota; class Sumerlaeia; order JABWBI01; family JABWBI01; genus JAFGKF01. The sequence goes on from JAFGKF010000081.1 coordinate 1,885, forward strand.
AGATCGCCCGCCTGCGCGTCCATGACCGGCGGGGGCGCGAGATCGCCGAGCTCTGGGAGCAGGTGACTCTGGTCCCGGTGGATGACACAGCTGAGATCGGTGTGCGGGTGAGAGGGGAGTCACGCCACTTCCGGGGCCAGATGATCTGCCGTGCGGATGAGCGGGGGCGGATCCTGCTGATCAACGATGTGCACGTCGATGACTACCTGATGAGCGTGGTGGCCCAGGAGATCGGCGACGCCCCTCCCGCGGCTCTCCGTGCCCAGGCGATCACGGCGCGCTCAGAGGCCTTCTTCAAGGTCAACAGTGTGCACCACCGCGATCCACTCTACGATCTGTGCGACACCACACACTGCCAAGCCTACCGCGGCGTGGAGGCGGAGACGGCGGAGAGCCGAAGGGCGGTGCGCGCGACGCGTGGGCTGGTGCTGATGTGGGGAGACGAGATCTGCGATGCGGTCTACAGCCACAACTGCGGCGGGGTGACAGCCCCCATGGAGGATGTCTGGCACTCCGCGGGGCATCCCTATGCCGAGGGGCGGCTCGACACCCTCGAGTCGGAGGAGGCCCCCGATCTCTCCTCGGCGGGAGCGATCTGGTCATTTCTCTCCGATCCCCCCCCCGTCATGGGCAATCCCGACCGGGCCCCGGGCTTTCCCCACTACGCCGAGCGCTACTTCCGGTGGACGTGGCGTGTGAGCGCGGAGGCGCTCGCCGCGGAGGTGGAGGAGGAGTTCGGCGTCGACCTCGGGCGCATCCGGGGGGTCACGGTCACAGATCGGGCGCGCTCGGGCCGTGTGCGGAGCCTCCGGCTCGAGGGCTCCGAGGGGGCGCTCGAACTCCATCTGTCCACGGAGATCCGTCGGCTCTCCGGGATTCTCAGCACACTGTTCGTCGTGGATCCCATCGAGGGGGCCGACTCGGAGCTGGAGAGCATTCGCTTCTTCGGCGGCGGATGGGGGCACGGGGTGGGGATGTGTCAGATGGGGGCCTACATGCGGGGTCGGGCCGGCCAGACCCATCAGGAGATTCTCCACGCCTACTTCCCGCGGGCGGAGATACGCCGGGTCTATTGACACCGGCGATGGAAATCCCCAGCATCTGGGGGGCCCCGGTCACCGACGGACCTGATTCCCATCCATGTCATCTCCCTCACCATCGAGCGCCCCTCTGCTATTGACCCAGCGCCTCTGGCGGACGCTGCGGCTGACGGTGCACGAGTTCCTCGGCGACCGGTGCTTCGACAAGTCCGCGGCCTTGGCCTACGTCAGTCTTCTGGGTCTCTTCGCCGTTATGACCGTGGTTCTGTCGGTGTCCGCGTCGGTGTTTCGCGAGGACTCCGGGGCGATCGAGCAGCGGATGGAGAACCTGATCTTCAGCCGGCTCTTTCCCACGGACATCTCGACGGATCTGACGCCCGAGGAGATTGAGCTGGCCACCTTCATGGGCCCAGTGGCCTCCACGGCGGATTGGAATCGTCTTCTGGAGCTCGAGCAGACCGTTCAGGAGATCGAGGAGAAGCGGCTGGCCCAGGAGGAGGTCCGCGATGAGCTGATGGACTCGATCATCACGCAGTTCCGGGTGCTGATCCGGCAGTTTGAGAACTTCCGTGATGACGCGGTGGGCGTGGGGGCCATCGGTCTCCTCGGCCTTGTCCTGGTCAGCATGATGCTGTTCACCCAGATCGAGAAGGGATTCAACGAGGTCTTCCATGTGCGCCGCAAGCGCACCGTGCTCCGGGCCATGCAGGCGTACATCACGGTTCTCGTCATCGGGCCGATCCTGATCGGATTCTCTCTGGCCTTCTCGCTTCGGATCGAGGAGCACCTGGAGTGGGTGAGCCCCGGCATGGCGGGCCTGGGGGTGACCTGCTTCCTCTTCGCCCTCTCGTACTGGCTGATCCCCAACACACGTGTCTCCCTGATCCACGCGCTGCTGGGGGGCGCTGTGGCGGGGACACTGTGGGAGCTGGCGAAGAGCGGCTTCATGCTCTATGTCTTCAGCGTCGACTCGATGCGCAATCTCCTCCTTCACCTGGGGGTGATCCCCATCTTTCTGCTCTGGCTCTTCACCACGTGGGTGGTGCTCTTCATCGGGCTGGAGCTCTGCTACGTCCTTCAGCACTACCGCCCGCTGGCGATGCGTGTCTTCAAGCCCGGCGCCCCGCTCGATCTCAACCCGCGGCATCTGCTCACCGTTCTCTTTGAGATGGCTCAGAGGTTTGAGCGGGGTGTGCCCCGCACCACCGTGGCGGACCTGATGCGCGCGACCAATCTGGACGAGTACAATCTGCACGAGCTGCTTGACCACTGCGAGGGGCGCGGGTGGGTGGTCGCCGGTGAAGCCCACTGCGCCTATCACCTGGCCCGTCCGCCGGAGCAGATCGCACTGCGCGACGTGCTGCTGCGCCCGGTGACCCAGATCGAGGTGGCCACTCTGGGTCCCCAGTCGCCCCTGGACGAATTCTGGCGGCGGTACGATGCCTCCGCCGACAGGGCTCTCCCCGTGAAGACGCTCCGGGATCTCATCTCCCCTGTGGAATCGGAGAAAGACGCTCTGAGCAATGCGTCGTGACATTCTCAAAGCGCTTGTGATCACGTTTCTCGCGGCGGTTTTTCTCCTGACCGTGGCGAGCCAAGTGCTCCGCTTTGCCCTGAGCCCGGCACGGCTCAGGGCGGAGATCGTCGAGATTCTGCACGAGACGACAGGCCGCAACGCGGGATTCGCCCATGCCTCGGTCAGCCTGATGCGGGGAGTCGTGATCAAACGGTTCTATCTCCCCGAGCCCCCCCCCAGCGATCGTGAGTCGGTGACCTTCGAGCGGGCGGTGATCGGTGTGAGCCTCTGGGATCTGCTCCATGGTCGAACCGAGGTCAAATCGATCGAGCTGATCAGCCCGCACATCGAGCTCGTCATCGAGCCGGATGGGACGACCAATTTCACCGACGTCCTCGAGCACATGCGGGGTGAGGGGGATGAGGCCGAGTCCCCCGACAGCGGTGATGACTCCTCCACGGGTGGGGAGGATGATGAGGGGGAGGGGGATGAGGCCGATGACGAGAGGGTGTTTGAGCTGGAGCGACTCCGGGTGCGTGGGGGATCTCTGACGCTGGTCCAGAGGCGGGTCGAGGCGCGCACCGATCGCTACATCGACCTCACGGATCTGGCGGTGGACATCGATGGTCTCTCCACAGCGCGGTCGTTCCCGATCACAGTCTCGGGGAGCCTCGGAATCGAGCGCCAGACCACATTCTCCTTCACCGGCGAGATCGATCCCGTTCTCAGGACTCTGGAGGGGGATCTCACACTCCCGCAGGTCCAGCACTCCCTGATCAGCTCGCTGCTGGAGATCGGTCTGATCGAGGCGTGGAACATGGACGACGGCGATCTGCGCGACGTCTCGCTTCACATCGAGACCGGCCAGGACTTCTCCCCCGCGGTGTTCACCGGGGATCTCGATCTCGATGACATCGATCTGCGCATGGGGATCTCCCGCTTCGCCCTGGCGGGGGAGATGGCTCTCAGTGCCTCGTATGAGATGGAGGATGATGTGCTTCATCTCAGCGAAGTGGAGATCGGGGTGGATCGTGAGGGGGAGGACGGCGAGTTCCGCATGTCGGGGGAGATTTTCCCATCGCGCGGGGGCGCAGAGATCGACGTGGATCTCTCCGGCATCGGGTCGCGGAACATCCGGGGGCTTCTCCCCGAGGCCGTCTCGGTCAGTGGGGGTGACACATGGATCGACGCCCGCGGGCATCTCTCGCTGGCATCCCAGTTTCAGCGGGGGCGCTTCGAGGGGGAGATGACAGCGCGGGAGTTCCTTGTCGCCCTCCCCACTCTTCTCGGTGATGACATCCGCCTCAATGGCCTGCGGGTCGAGGGGGACATGGACTATGATCTGGCCTCGGAGGAGTTCACTCTCCACCGCTCGCTCTGGACTCTGCCGGGCGTGATCCCCGAGAGCACTCCGGTGGCGATGCGGGGCTCATCGCAGTCAGCCCTCGGGCTCTCCCTGCCTGAGATTGATCTCCCGTCGGTCAGTGAGAGGCTGACGCCCCGCCCGGCCCCGCCCCCGTCCAGTCTCCGGGTCGCCCAGGTGATCCAGGGCATGAGCGGGGTGCAAGGGCTCCCTCTGAGACTTCGCATCCCCCTGGTCCGCGGTGAGGCGGGGCGGGAGTGGCGCGACGTCGAGGGCACTCTGAGGATCGGCGCTGTCGCCATCGGGGTGGAGAACTGGCGAGCGCAGGTCGATGGCGGCGAGGTCACCCTCCGAGGAATCGTCAGTCAGGGGGGGCGCAGCGGGACCATCTCCTGCACCGATCTGTCGTTCGAGCAGGTCCGTGCCCTCTGGGGAGAGATCCCGATTCCCACTGAGATCACCGGTGTGGTCAATGGGGTGTTCGGGGGCGATGTCGATGGACTCTCCGATCTCAGCCGCTGTGCACTGAACTTCTCCGTGGAGGAGGCGGTGATCGGCGAGCACTGGCTTCTGGAGGAGCTCGCGGATTACACGGGTGTGGAGACGATCCGCCGGTGGTCGGATGCGGGAACGGATGTCGTCGCCGCGCTGGATGGGGGCAGTTGGCATCTGATCGAGATCGCCCTGGACAAGCCCGATGCGGGCCTCACCCTCGAGGGTCTGATGGGACCGGAGGAGGCCCTGGATCTTGTGGCCACCCTCAGCGTTCCCCCCGATGTGGCCTCGGCTCTCGAGGATGATCCACTGGTCTCCGGCGCTCCGCGTGACCGGCGGGGGTGGAGGATTCTCTCCATCGCTCTGTCAGGCACGGTGTCCCAGCCACTTCTTCGCCCGATCTCCTCGGGAGAGAGGCGGGAGATCGCTCAGCGTGCGCGGGGGGGGGCAGTGGTCTCGCTCTTCGAGCGATTCGACATGGAGGCCCCGGGCAACCTGCTCCGCTCGCCGCAGCCCATCGAGGAGCCAGAGGTGCAGCTGCCGCCACAGGAGGATCTCCCAGAGACCCCTGCGCCCTTGCCGCAGCTCCCTCCGATGAGGCTCCCATCGCAGGAGGAGCCCGAGGCCCTCCTGCCGCCGGAGGTGCCCTCGGCGCCCCTTCAGATCGAGACTCCCGACTCGATCGAGCCGGAGCCCGCACTGCCTCAGCTTCCGCCTGCGCTGCCCCCTGAGCAGCGCCGGAATGTGATTGTCGAGTGAGGGGGAACCGGTGAGCGACTCTGAGCCCAGAGAGATCCAGCCACCCGGCTTCCCTGTCCGATACGACTGCCGGCACTACACGGGCTACAGGCCCTGTGGCATCAGCCCGGTGTGCGATGGGTGCGAGCACTGTGACCCGGTGGGGCGGCGGATTCTCATCATCAAGCTCGGTGCGATGGGCGATGTGGTTCGGACGACGCCGGTGCTCACATCGATTCGCCGGGAGTGGCCCAATGCCCACGTGACGTGGATCACCGAGGCGTGCTGTCGCGATCTCCTGAAGAGCAATCCCCTGATCGATCGGCTTCTGACCTGGGGCTTCGAGGCAATCACGTTGCTCGAGGCCATGCGATTCGACCTGATTCTCAACTTCGAGAAAGACCCCGCGGCCCTGGCCCTCGGTGAGCGTGTGGAGGCGGCAGAGCGCCGCGGGTTCCGTCTCACCTCCAGCGGCTCGGTGGGCATCGCCGATGAGCGCGCGGGCTATGCCCTTCAGCTGGGGATCGACGACAATCTGAAATTCCATGTGAACACGAAGCCCGTTCAGCAGGTGGTCTGCGAGATGGTGGGGCTCGAGTGGTCGGGGGATCTCTATCTCTTCGAGGCGGCCCCCGCGGCGGTGGCGAGATGCACCGCCTTTGAGAGCGCCCATCCCGCTCTCCAGGGGAGGGCACTGATCGGCGTCTCCACAGGGTGTGGCCCGGGGTTCCCGACCAAGCGATGGACCGTCGAGAATGTGGTCGGTCTGCTCAGAGGACTCCTCTCACATCCGAGGACGGAGGCCCTTCTCCTCGGGGGCGAGCGTGAGCGTGAGTTCAACCGGGAGATCCTCGGGCGCGTCGGCGACAGAGTGATCGACGGCGGGTGCGACAACTCGTTCGACGAGTTTGTGGGGCTCCTGATGGCCTGCGATGCGGTCGTGAGCACCGACAGCATGCCGATGCATCTGGCCGTGGCGGTCGGCAAACCGGTGGTCGCTCTCTTTGGACCGACCACGGCACGCGAGGTGGAGCTCGGACCCCGCTCCGAGAAGGTGATCACCGATCTGGACTGCAGCCCCTGCTATCTCACCTCCTGTCCCAAGACGGATCACGGCGGCGCGCTCTGCATGGAGAGGATGGGTCCCGAGCCTGTTCTCGATGCCCTCGGTCGGCTGCTCTCGCGCGCTGACGGCGCGGAGCCGTGACGGAGAGGCGAAGGCTCCCCGAGTTCATCCCCTGGGTGGCTCTCGCCCTGGCGCTGCCCACCCTCTGGGCGTCGACGGCGATGTGGCGGTTTGCAGTGGAGGCGATCGAGTACCCGTACCAGCTCGATCCCATCGAGGGGAAAATCCTCCAGCAGGCCCTCTGGATGCAGGAGGGGCGGACGATCTATTTCGCCCTCGGGGATGAGCCTCCGTGGATCGTCGGGAACTATCCCCCGCTCTATCCCCGCCTGTGCGCGCTGGGTGTCGACCCCGCTCTGCCCGATTTCGCCTGGCCCAGGGAGTTGGCCCTGCTGAGCACTCTGGTCGCTGGGCTTGCGATGGCTGGCCTCGTGTGGCACCTGACCCGCCACGCGGGCTGGGCGCTGCTCGGAATGGGGCTGTGGTGGTCGTCGTACGAAGTCTACTACTGGACGCCGCTCTGCCGCGTGGATCTGCCTGCACTCGCCCTGGCGTCAGCGGGATTGCTCGTCGGTGTGATGTCACTGGGGAGGTGGAGCTGGAGGCGCGTGGTCATCGTGTCGGGTCTGTTCTGGCTGGCCTGGCTGACAAGGCAGAGCCAAGTCCTTTTCCCCGCCGCGCTGATCCTGTTCCTCGCCTTGACCGACCGAGGATGGGCATGGCGGCTTGCGATGGTCTGGGCTCTGGGGCTCGCCGTGCTGCTGGGTCTTCTGTGTCTTATCACCGGAGGGCAGTTCTGGGTCCACACCGTCCGATACAACGTCAACGTGTGGTCATGGGATCAGACCTGGGTCTGGATTCGCCATCTCTGGCGCATGTGGCACTGGGGTCTGATGGCGTTGGCACTGGGCTGGGGAGTGTGGCTCACGCTGTGCCGTGCCCTGCCTGCCGATGAGAGTCAGAGGGAGCGCAGAGTCTCACACGGCATCACCCTGCTGACGCTGGCCCTGCTTCTCAACCTCCTGAACGTCATGGCCACGGGGAAGGTCGGGGCGGACAAGAACTATCTTCTCGAGCCTCTGTGGTGTCTCTGTGGGCTGCTGCCCCTCGTCTGGCACCGCGTGGCGCTGGCTGTGGGTGACGGCGCGAGAGATCCCCGCTGGGCACAGAGATCCCTGGCTGTGACTCTCGTCACCCTCACGGCCGCCCTGGCTCTTCAGGTCTGGTGCGCTGTCGATCCACTGCCTCGGAGGCCGTGGCACCGGGGCCTCTGGTCGGATCGCAGTGCATGGCGGCCGCCGATCACGCGGGCCGATCTGGCGCGTGACCTCGAGATCCAGGGGATCTTCGATGCGGCGGAGGGCCCTGTGCTCAGCGAGTATGGGATCTACACGCTCCGCTCCGGGCGTGAGATGCTCCACGAGCCCTTCCTGATGTCCCAGCTGGCGCGACAGGGTCTCTGGGATGAGACCCCTCTGCTCGATCGCATCCGCCGTGGGGAGTTCGCCCTCATCCTCGTCCGCGACGATTTTCGTCACGCTGGGCAAGCCGGTTCAGTGCTCAGCGCGACCCCGGAGCTGATCGAGGCGGTGAATCAGCGCTTCACGCTCGAGCGCTCATGGCCCCAGTTCGTCATCCCTCTGCATCTGTGGCGCCCGCGGGAGGCGTCTGATCAGCCCCCCGGGTAGGTGATGCTGTCGAGCTCGTCCCCCTCCTCGCCGTACGGGGTCCCCGATGTGCGGCCGACGCCGAGTGTGTACTCGAAGTTTCTCAGGTGATGCCCCGAGATGATCAGCTTCAGGCTGTGCTCGGGGTCATAGACGATGTCGGCGACCATCCATGTTCTGCCGTCGGCGTTGGGCCACTGGTATCCCATCCGCAGATGTCTCGGAATCGTGTAGTAGAACTGGGTGTCCTGGCCCCGGGCCAGGGCGGGGGTCCACTCCTCGGTGTAGAAATCCCCGAGGCCCGGGATGCTCTGCCAGCGGAAGATGAACTCCGGATTGGCGGGATTGCGTCCCACATGGGCCTCATTGGGAGAGACGAGGCGCATGGTGCGTGTGAAGGGGGGGCCGTCGATGGGTGTGCCGTCGAGGGAGATGTAGGTCTCATGGAAATTCATCACCAGGCCGTCGACCATCGGGGCCCACTGCTCGACGGGGTACGTCGCCAGGAGGTGATCCTGGAGGCGGGCGTGAGCCTGTGCCATCTGACCGAGGTAGGCCTGGTCCTCAGGGGAGAGGTTCTCGGCTGAGATGGTGGTGACCAGATGTCTCAGAGCCTCGAGCAGGAGCGGGAAATCCTGGGTCTGATTCAGGAGCACGATCAGCTCCTTCGAGGCGCGCAGGTTGTCTGGGATCAGCTCACGCGCCTCCCGGAAGACCGTGAGGGCTCCATCGGGATTGCCCATGTCATCGCGCCGACGGATGCCCTCATCGATCAGCGCCTCGACCATCGCGGCAGTCGCCTGGGGGCGCGTGATGACCTCATCGCGGAACCGATTGTCGAACTCCCGGACCGAGCTGGCGAGTCTGCCGACCTCCCCCAGGGCGTTGCGGCACAGTCGCAGGGAGGCGATGGCGTCCGCGTAGCGTCCATTTTCGTAGTGCTCGATGCCCTCCTGGTAGTGGGTGCGGGCGACGCGCTCATGCAGCACAATGCTTGTCTCGTTTTGGCGGTTGGTGCGCATCGCATCCTCATAGATCTCGAGCGCCTGATCCCAACGACCCTGCTCACGCATCCGATCCCCCCGCTCCATGTCGCTGCGGTAGGTGAGCATGTTCTCTTTCCAGTGGTTTTCGAAGTTCGCTGGGTCGCTTCCCGCCGTGAAGAACTTGTAGCAGGTGAAGCCCCCCACGGCCAGGATCAGAATGAACACCAGGTAGAGCACCATGGTGAACATGTCTGATTTGGCACGGCGCCGGCCTCTGAGCATCAGTCCTCTCCTCCCTTGGGCATCTCGAGCTCCGCTGGGTCGAAGTCAGTCGTCGCGAGCGTATACGCCCCCCGGGAGAGAATTGCCACTGCCGGATTGGGGTTTTTGGCCAGCTCCCGCAGCCGCTGCCAACCCTCCGCGACATCACCCACGACGTGCATCCCGCGCCCCCGCAGCCATGCGGCGTCCAGGCCGGGCGCGTGGATGATGAGGGGGTGATTCGCCATGGTCTCGAAGAGGTGCTGGGCCATCCACTGGTCGATGGAGAAAAATCCCGGTGACTCCAGAAGATGGAAAAACGCCTCGGGGCCATTGACCCGTCCCAACAGGGTCTCGAACTCGGGGCTCCCGATTCCATCCCCGGCGGGTGTCAGAAGCCAGAGCGGGCCTCCGGGCCGAACGACCCGCGAGGCCATGCAGAACCCCTTGAGACTCTGGTAGAGTGTCCGGTCGGTCGGCGATCCGCCCCCGGAGGTGATGGCGGCGTCGAAGAGACGTGGGGCGTGCACCTCGCTGGCCTCTCCCACAGCCGCGATCGCCGCGGCGTGGGCACCCGCAAGAGAGCCAGCCCAGGCGCCCGCGAGATCTCCCGCGCGGTCGACTGCGAGCGCGAGGTGGAAGTGCGCAGGGCAGGTCGCCTCACCGGCGCGCGCCAGGGCGAACATGGGGTTGTCCGTCATCTTGGCTGCCCGGGCCCGGGGATGGGCGATGATCTCGGGGCGGTGGGCATGGCGAATCGTCTGCAGGTCGGCGATGCCGGGGAGAATCATCTTGGCCCCGCCAGAGTAGCCAGCGAGCAGGTGGGGTTCGACGAGGCTCGCCACCACGCGCAGATCGGCCCCCACCCAGTCACGGTGCAGATGAATGGGTGCGTCTCCTGGCGGTGGCGTGAGGTCCTTGAACTGCGTGGGGTCGCGGGCATCGCTCGCCCGCAGCGTGATTGCCTGCCCTGAGACGTCGGGTCCCACCAGCTCCCGGATCCCCTCTTCGCTGGGAGGCACATGGAGTCCCGTGGCGACCAGCACCTCGATGGCATCGGGTCTGAGGCCCGCATGGAGGATCTCGCTCACGAGGGCCGGGAGGGCTCGGTGCAGTGGACAGGGACGCGTCTGATCGGGGATCAGCACGCAGGCGGCGGTCTTTCCCCGGGCCAGCTCCTGGAGAGGCTCGGTGTCGAGCGGAGCGCGGAGGCTCTGCTCGAGTGACGCACGGGGATCCGTCAGTGCGGGCAGCCCTGCGGCTTCGAGAGGGCACACGGAGAGCCCGTCGGGGATCTCGAGTTTGAAACCACGGGTCCCATGTGAGAGCGTGATCGTGGTGTGCATCGGCATCGGTGGCGGCTGAGAGGAGATCAGGGAAGTCATAGACATCCCGCGCCTTCCCCGTCAACTTTGCACGAGTCCAGCCAGAGGGGAGTCCCTCAGTGTCCCGCTCTTCCCATCATCGCACTGCCGGTGTCATCAGCGACACCCATGGCCGTCTCGCCGCGGAGATCTTCGACATCTTCAGCGGTGTCGAGGTGATCCTCCATGCGGGCGATGTGGGCGGCGGCGACATTCTCATCGAGCTCGGAGCGCTCGCAACCGTCCACGCCGTCTCAGGGAACATCGACGGCTTCGAGATCAGGGATGTGGCGCCGCTTCGACAGGTGGTCGATCTCGGCGATCTGAGAGTGGGGCTCACCCATGGGCATCTCCATGGGGGGCCATCGGACCGTCACCGGCAGCTCCGCCAAGCCTTCGCGGGCGACAGGGTGGACGCCGTGGTCTATGGCCACACCCACTGCCCAGCGGCTGACACCTCAGAGCGCCCCTGGGTGCTCAATCCGGGCTCGGCGAGCCAGGGGCGAGGAGGGGTGCGGTCAGTCGGCCTTCTGCGATTCGGGGGGGATCTCTCTCAGCCCGAGTTCGAGGTGGTGAGGCTCGACTGACATGCCCCAGGCGGTGGTCATTGGGAATCTCTGTCTCGACGATCTGGTCCACCCGGGGGGTCAGGTGATCGAGAGGCAGCTGGGGGGCAGTGCACTCTTCGGTGTGCTTGGGCTCCGGCTCTGGGCGGAGTCGCCGGGCGTCATGGGACGGATGGGCCAGGGCTATCCCCCCTCAGCGCGGGAGCGGCTGAGGGCGGCGGGGATCGACACGGAGGGCATGGTCTCGGTGGATTCCCCCGCCGTTCACAACCGCATCGACTACTCCTGCCCGGGGGGGAGGAGGCTTTTGCGGCTCGCGGGATCGCCCGAGGCGAATTCACCGCGCCCGACTGACTGGCCGCCCCAGTGGCACGATACCGCGTCAGTGCATCTCGCCTCGATGCCGGTGGAGATTCAGATCGAGTGGCTGGGTTTTCTTCAGAGACTCGGTGTGGCGGTCTCGCTCGATCCGCATCTGCGGAGCTGCTCAGAGGAGCGCGAGTCGCTGCGCCGCGCGATGTCGCTCTGCGATCTCTTTTTGCCGAGCGACCTCGAGCTCGGGATGCTCTTTCCCGATCTTCCCCTGGCGGCGGCGGCGAGGGAGGTCGCCGGCTGGACCCGCCATGGGGCGATCATCACGTGTGGAGCCCGCGGCGTCTATGTCCCGCGTGATGATGTGTGGCTTCCCCCCTGCCCTGTGGCCGAGGTGGTGGATCAGACTGGGGCCGGTGATGCCTACGCGTCTGTGTTCATCTGGCACTGGTCGCATCACCGCGACATCCGCGCGGCGCACCGCCACGCGGCGGTGGCCGCCGCTCTCATGATCGAGGGCGCGGGGGGATTGCACACCCTGGACATCCCATGCGATGCGGCGGGGCAACGCCTGGACCAGTGGCGACGGGAGGAGCGATGAGATGGCCGATCCGCTCGACGTGATGGAGCGTGAGATCGAGGCGCAGGGGGCGTTTGTCCCGGTCTGCTGGAGGGCTGTGTGTGAGCAGCTCAGCGCTGCCCTCCCCGCATCGCTCGCCGAGAGAGTGGAGCGTGTTCATCTCGTCGGGTGCGGGGACTCCCATCAGGCGGGGCTCGCGGCGAGCTTCGCATTCGGATCCTGGGCCGGGATGCGCACCGAGGCGCACATGGCGCTGGAGTTCACCTCTCATCACGCCGCCGGACTCGGCCCGGGAGATCTCGTGGTGCCGATCTCCAACTCGGGGAAAGTGGCGCGGACTGTCGAGGCGGCGGTCATGGCGCGTGGCCGAGGGGCCCGGGTGCTCGCGGTCACCGGTCAACCCGAGGGCCGGTTGGCGCAGGAGTCGGATGCCGTGATCGGCACAGGGGGTGCTCAGACAGTCGGCCTCACCCCGGGGACTCACAGCTTCGTGGCCTCGCTGGTGACGGTGTGGTGTCTGGCGCATCATCTGGCGGTGGTCCGGGGGCGAGGCGACTCCCCGGGGATCAGGCGGGCGGAGAGCGATATCGGGCGAATGCCCACTCTCTGCGGGGAGATGCTCAGCCGCTGCCGGACCATCCCTGAGGGGGTGATCGATCTTCTCTCGTCGTCCACTCTGATTCAGGTCCTCGGCGCGGGTCCCGCCTGGGCCATGGCGCAGTGTGCCCAGATGAAATTCCTCGAGGCCGCCGCGGTCACCGCCCTGCCGTTCGAGCTCGAGGAGTGGGCGCACTCCGGCTTCTTCCTGACCGAACCCACGACCCCGCTGCTTCTCCTTGCCCCAGCGGGACGATCTCTCTTCCGGGCCAAGGAGATCATCCAGGCGGCGGTCGCCATGGGAGCATCGGTGATCGCTGTGGTCCCCGATGACCGGGACGCCGCATGGGAAAAGGCGGTCCATGTCATCGCGATCCCGGGCGATGTGGATGAGCTGCTCTCGCCGCTTCCGCTGGCGCTGTCCGTTCAGATGCTTGCGCTCCACGCCGCCCGGAGGCTCGGTGCGACGCCGCTGGGTTTCGACAGCGCTCGGCGGCGCGAGGTCAACTTCGAGCAGATCTTCGGGTCCGAGATCCGGTGTGAGCCTCCGGGTGGGGTGGGGGAGTGATCAGATCTCGCGGTGGGGATCGATCTGATATCCCCTCGCCCTCAGTGCGCCGATGATCACCGCGGGGCACTTCGCCGGGGGGATGCGTGAGGTGTTGAGAGTGAGATCGCTGTGTGTGGGATCGCCTCTGTCCACACGGAAGTGTTTTCTGATGAACTGGGCGCGCTCGCGGTCGCTCCGCTCGATCTGCGCCCGGGCCTCGTCCTCACTGATCTCCCGCTTCGCGGCGAGGCGGCGGATGCGGTCCCTCATCGGGGCGATGATGCGGACGCGCAGGGGGGCCTCGTCGCCGAGGATCTCCCCGGCGCCCCGGCCGAGCAGGATCACCCCGCCGCGGAGGGCGATTCCCCTGACGACGCGGATGAGCGCGCTCAGATAGCTCGGGTTGTCGACATCGCGTCCCTTGAGCATCGAGTCGATCAGCGCCTCCGCGCCGGTGTGAAAGCGCTCGTCGCGCGAGTCCACGATGCGGCGCTGGACGTTCAGGTCCACCGCGATGTGATCGATGATCTCCTTGCCCATGATCTTGTAGTTGATCTCGGAGGCCAGCGTCTCGACCACCTCGCCCTCGCCGCTGCCCAGATCGCGCGAGATGCAGATCACGGGCTGGTGGGAGACCTCCGCCTGCGAGGGGGCCTTCGGCTCTGAGGGATCGTAGCGGAGGGTCGCGGCGACCCGGTCCCAGTGTCGGATCTGACGCTCAATGATCTGCTCGATGCTGCGCGAGGCCATGGGGCTCGTCTCCCTTTTCCTCTCTCAACCTGCTTGAGGATCCCACGGGGGCGATGGAGCGTCAAGCGAACCGCGTGGAATCAGAGGAGGAGCAGGCCGAGAAGCCCCGCCGCGATGACCACCACGACCGGCGGGATGTTGCCGACCTTCCAGGTCAGGATGACAAACACCGCCACACTGATGAGAATGCCGATCGCATAGCGTGGAACCGATGGCGTGAGGGCACCGGAGGGGAGGGCGGAGAAGATGGAGGCGGCGATCAGACCCGCTGCGGCGAAGAGGAATCCCCGGAAGAGCTTGGGATACCACCAGGTGTTGCTGAAATCTCGGAGGAAGTAGAACAGCGCCATCATGAAGATCATGCCGGGCAACCAGATGCCCACGAGGCCCGCGAACATTCCCAGGACTCCCGCCTGCTCCCACCCGATGAATGCCGCCAGCTTGCCCGCAGAGAGCCCCGGCACTGCATAGCTCAGGCTGAGAACCTCCTGGAACTGCTCCATCGTCATCCAGTGGCGGACGTCGACCACCTCATGTTTGACGAGGGTGACCATCGCATTGCCGCCGCCGAACCCGATCAGACCGACCTTGGCCATGCTGAGAAAAACCTGAATGGCGGCGAGGGGGTTCACGTCGGGATTCGGTCAGGCCATGGAGGCGGGCCACTGGGTCTCGGGGGGGTAGAGTGAGCGGATCTGACCGCGTGCGCTGGGGTGAAGATCGAGCAGCTCCAGTGCCACACCACGGACGGCGGGGCCCCTCTTGCCGAGAGCATAGGTGCGTGCGATGCGTGAGCGGCACCGCAGATACAGTCCAAATCCGGGGATGTGGGCCTCAACGTCGGTCTCCATGCGGCGCCCCCCGGGCAGGGAGAACTCGCCGGGGATCTCCACCCGAAGGCTGTTGATCGCCAGGTCGCGGAGCTTCACATTGGACAGCAGTCTCTCCGCCCCCAGGGAAAACTGAACCGCCTCGTCCAGCCGCTCGATGCGTGGGACGCGTCGCTGGTCTTTGGTGATCGGCTCAGCCATGCTCTTCTCTCTCAGTGTCAGGCGAGGGCCTGAGTAAAGGGGGAGTTTTCAGCGATGTCAACCGTCACCGCTCCTCACCGCAGCGTGTGGGGGATGCTCTCGAGGGTGAGGAGATCGTCCATTGTTTCCCGGCGGCGGACCACGTGGGCCTCGCCGTCGAGGACGAGGATCTCCGCGGCGCGTGGCCGTGAGTTGTAGTTCGAGGCCATCACCATGCCGTAGGCGCCGGCGTCGAGGACGGCGAGCAGGTCGCCCGCCTCCGGCAGCGGAAGGAGACGATCCTTGGCCAGGAAATCGCCCGACTCGCAGACGGGGCCGACGATGTCGACCTCGGTCCGCGTGTTGCCGCGGGCGACATCGGACACAGGGGTGACCCGGTGGTGGGCGCTGTAGAGGGATGGGCGCAGGAGGTCGTTCATCGCGCCGTCGACGATGACAAAGGTCTTGGCGACGCCGCGCTTGACGTTGATCACGCAGGTCAAGAAGACCCCCGCGGGTCCCGCCAGTGAGCGGCCGGGCTCGAGGATCGGCTGAATCCCCAGCCTCTTGACGGTCGGCTGAATCGCCTCGGCCACCTGGGCGGGATCGAGGGCAGTCTGCCCCTCCTCGTAGGCGATGCCGTGGCCACCGCCGAAGTTGATGTGCGTGATGTCGAGGCCCTGCTCGCGGAGGCGATCGACGACCTCGCCCAGGCGCTCGGCGGCGAGGCGGTAGGGATTCGCGTCCAGGATCTGGGAGCCGATGTGGCAGTGGAGGCCGACCAGGTCAACCGCCTCGGCGGCCTTGACCGCCTCAATGGCGCTGTCGATGAGAGCGAAGTCGATGCCGAATTTGTTCTCGGTCGTGCCCGTCGTGATGTACTTGTGGGTGTCGGCCTTGACGTTCGGATTGACGCGAAGGGCGATGCCAGTGCGTCTGCCGAGCCGCTTGGCGGCGCTGTCGATCATCGCGATCTCACCTGTCGACTCGACATTGAACATCCCGATCCCCGCCTGGATCGCCTGGGAGATCTCGTCGTCTGTCTTGCCCACGCCCGCGAAGATGATCTTGCCGGGATCGACGCCGACCCTCAGGGCGCGCTGGAGCTCGCCGACCGACACGATGTCGAGTCCGCAGCCCTCGCGCACGGCGAGGCGGATGATGGCGAGGTTCGAGTTGGCCTTGATCGAGAAGGCGATCAGCGGGTTCAGGTCTCTGAACCCCCCATGGAGGCGCCGGATGTTGGCGAGGAGCGTCTCGCCGCTGTAGACGTAGAGCGGCGTCCCGTGCCGCTCGGCCAGCTCGGCCAGGCTCACGCCATCGCAGGCGAGGTTCCCTTTGACTCTCTCAAATGCCATCGATCCGTCTCCTCTTCTCTCAGAGCGGGACGCCGAGCGCTTCGCAGTCGGCCCGCACCATCATCTCGACAAGCTGTTGGAAGGAGACCCGGGGCCTCCATCCCAGGCGCTCGTGCGCCTTCCTCGGATCCCCGATCAGGAGGTCCACCTCCGCGGGGCGGATGAACTTCGGGTCGATCACCACGTGGTCCTCCCAGCGGAGACCGGCGGCTCCGAAAGCCAACTCGACCAGCTCGCGGACCGGGTGGGTCTCCCCGGTCGACACCACATAGTCGTCGGGCCGATCCTGCTGGAGCATCAGCCACATCGCCTCGACGTAGTCACCCGCGAAGCCCCAGTCGCGCTGCGCGTCGAGGTTTCCCATGCGGAGCTCATTGGCCCTGCCCGCGCGGATCATCGCCACGCCGTGGCTCACCTTGCGCGTGACAAACTCCAGGCCGCGGCGGGGGCTCTCGTGGTTGAAGAGGATCCCCGAGCAGGCGAAAAGGCTGTAGGACTCGCGGTAGTTGACCGTGATCCAGTGGCCGTAGACCTTCGCCACGCCGTAGGGCGAGCGCGGGTGGAACGGTGTCTCCTCCGTCTGGGGCACGGCGCGGACTTTGCCGAACATTTCAGAGCTCGAGGCCTGGTAGAACCGGATCGCGGGGTTGACCACGCGGATCGCCTCGAGCAGCCGCGCCACGCCCAGCGCCGTGATCTCGCCGGTCAGCAGCGGCTGGCTCCACGAGGTGGGGACGAACGACTGCGCGGCGAGGTTGTAGACCTCGTCGGGCTTCGTCTCGGCGAGGACCGACTGGAGCGAGTTCTGGTCGAGCAGGTCGCCCGGGATCAGGTTGATCCGGTCGATGAAGTGCTCGATCCGATGCCACGTCTCAGTCGAGCTCCGGCGGTGCATGCCGTGGACGGTGTACCCCTTCCCGAGCAGGAACTCGGCGAGGTATGACCCATCCTGCCCCGTGATGCCGGTGATCAGCGCGCTTGGCATGGTGCGATCTCCTTGAAGTGAGCAGCCGGGGTATCAGACAGGGTCTGGGGGGTCAAGAGAGGAAGCCTGAATGTCCGACGCCCGGGAAAGGAGCTGTCTCTCACCCACATGTCATGGATCGGGTCGCTGGCCCGAGTGCGGGGAGGCCCGAAGGGCCGAAAAGAGCAGAGCCCAGGGTGAAGCGGAGCGGAACCCTGGGTGGCGTGGCGACAGATCTCTCAAGCCCTGTGAGGGCGAGAGGGGTGAATCTGTCCCAATGATTTCTCCCGCCCCGTTGGGGCTTGATTGTCTTTCTCGCACCACCCAGGGCTCCGCTCCCTGCGGTCGCTCGCCCTGGGCTCTGATCTGACGCACCTTCAGTGCTGCAAGTCCTGGCTGAATTCTCGTCTCCCAAGCCAGAGATGTGGGTGATAGACAGGAGAAAAGAGAGGCGCCGGGGTGAGGTCCCCGGCGCTGACAATGGCGAGGGGTCCAGGCCGCTCAGATGTCGAAGTACAGCTCGAACTCGTGCGGATGGGGGCGGAGGCGCAGGGCGGTGACCTCGGCGCTGGTCTTGTACGAGATCCAGCCGTCGATGACATCCTGGGTGAAGACGTCGCCGTGGAGCAGGAACTCGTGGTCCTCGGCCAGGGCCTCCAGGGCCTCCTCGAGGGAGGCGGGCACCTTCTTGATCTGCTTCGCCTCCTCCGCAGGCAGGTCGTAGATGTTTTTGTCCAGAGCCTGTCCGGGGTCGATCTTGTTCTGGATGCCGTCGAGGCCGGCCATCAGCATCGCCGCGAAGGCGAGGTAGGGATTGGCCGACGGGTCGGGGCAGCGCCACTCGATGCGCTTGGCCTTCGGGCTCGACGAGTACATCGGGATCCGGCAGCAGGCCGAGCGGTTGCGCTGCGAGTAGGCGAGGTTGACCGGGGCCTCGAAGCCGGGCACCAGCCGCTTGTAGGAGTTCGTCGTGGGGTTGGTGAAGGCGCACAGCGCGCGGGCGTGCCTGAGCAGACCGCCGATGTAGTGCAGCGCCATCTCGCTGAGGCCCGCGTAGCCGTTGCCCGCGAAGATCGGCTTGCCGCCGCTCCAGATCGACTGGTGGACGTGCATGCCCGATCCGTTGTCGCCGAAGATGGGCTTCGGCATGAACGTCACCGTCTTGCCGTGGCGCAGGGCCACGTTCTTGACGATGTACTTGAACAGCAGGCACTTGTCGGCGACATGCGTCAGCGTGTCGAAGCGCATGTCGATCTCCGCCTGACCGGCTGTCGCCACCTCGTGGTGCTGAGTCTCCACCTGGATCCCGCACTCGAGCATGATCAGCATCATCTCGGTGCGCAGGTCCTGGAACTTGTCCGTGGGGGGGACGGGGAAGTACCCCTCCTTGTGGCGCGGCTTGTACGCCAAGTTGTGCGAGTATCCGCTCTCGTCGAGGTTCTCCTCACGCCCCGAGTTCCACCGGCCCTCCTCGGAGTCGAGGTAGAAGTAGCCGTGCTGCGCGGCGGTGGAGAATCGGGCGTCGTCGAGGATGAAGAACTCGAGCTCAGGGCCGAAGAAGCTCTTGTCGCCGATGCCGGTCGACTTCAGATACGACTCGGCCTTGAGAGCCACATTGCGGGGGTCGCGGGTGTACTTCTCTTTCGTGATCGGATCGACCACGTTGCAGACGAGACTCAGCGTCGTCGCCGCGTTGAAGGGATCGATCATCGCGGTCGCGGGATCGGGCATGATCAGCATGTCCGACTCCTCGATGCCCTTCCATCCGCGGATCGACGATCCGTCGAACCCGAAACCGTCCTCGAACGACTCGGCACTGAGCTCGCTCACGGGGACGGTGAAGTGTTGCCAGAGACCCGGAAAATCCATGAATTTGAAGTCGATGCACTTGACGTCGTGGTCTTTGCACATCTTCAGCACGTCAGCGGGGGTCGTAGACATAATGTCCTCCAAGGGTCGGGATCTCTGGTGACGGGTTCGGAGGGTGGTGAATGGTCAGTTTTGCCCCATTTTCGGTCCTCTCTTTCCGTCGTTTCTCCGCGGATCGCCCATGCGTCCACAGAGAATCCATGATGCCGCACGAATTGCAGGCAGGGGGGGTGGGCTGTCAACGGCAAAATCGGGGAGTCGAAACGGTCTACAGATCTCTGCACATTGATTGCACTCCTCACAGAGCCCCGAAGGGGCTACCGGCCATAGCCGGCCTCCTGCGCGCCACAGCGCTTCGGCGGCGGCGCGGGGTGGAGTGCATCGTCCGCGATCAGCGGACGAGCACGGAACCCCCGGAAAGCATGACAAAGGAGATCCGCCCTGGAGGGGTGGGTGAACCGTCGCGCCCCTCCGGGGCGCGTGATCTTTTGGGTTTCGAATCCGGGGGTTCCGCTTGCCCACCTCCGGCGGGCTTCGCTGCACCCCCGGCTACGTCCCTCGGCCCCTCCGGGGCCTGGAAGCCCATTCCCCTCCGACGTGTGATCGCGGGTCATTCCCATGCGGAGAGAGGAGTGCACTCTTTCCACAGATCTCAGTGAGAGGCTTTTTCCGACGACTGGCGCTTCAGCCGATGGCTGATCGGGGCTCGCGAAAGGGCCAGAACGGTGAAGAATCCCGCGAATGCGACCAGGCTGAGCAACTCGAAATACACACTTTCTTCCGCAAACACGGCGGGCAGCGCCTCGCTGAGCCGTCGCCCCACCTGCTGGGTGTCGATCAGCAGCTGCGCCCCCATCCCCGCGATCAGCGAGGAAGTCGAGACCAGGAAGTTGATGGAGAAGATGCGCCCCCGGACGCCGTTGGGGATGATCCGCTGGTAGAGGGTGTCGAGGGTGACGATCACTCCCCCGGCCGCCCCGGCGGTGACGAAGAGCGCCACCAGGCGGACCCCCTGGATCTGCAGGGTGATGCGAGTGGCCAGCAGCAGAATGGCCGTTGTGAGGAGAGCCCAGGCGAGCACCTTCCGGGGCCGGATGCGGCGGCAGGTCAGGCCTGTGAGGATCGCCCCGGAGAACATACCGAGTCCGATGGTGCCATAGACGATCGAGTAGGTCTGGATGCCCGCGCCCATCTGGTCGATGGTCAGCTGGTTCAGCGCTGCGTTGAAGAATCCCGCGATGAACCAGATGATTCCCACCAGCCCCATCAGGCGCAGGACGACCCAGTGGGTCCAGATGTAGTGGAAGCCCTCGGCGAGCTGGGCCCAGACCGAGGGTCCGGCGATGTCCCGCTCCTTGGGCCCCTTCCGATCGCCTTTCACGAAGAGCAGCAGCAGCCCTGGGATGAAAAAGGTCAGCGTGTCGAGGTAGAGCGACCAGACGATCCCCGAGGTCTCCGAGCCTGTGCGTTGGTAGAGGCTCTCGATCAACATGCCGCCGAGAAAGGTGCCGATCAGCGTCGAGATCGTCGCCGTCGATGTGTTGAGCGCGTTGGCGGCGAGCAGGTGCTTGGTCTCGACGATCTCGGGGATCAGGGCGTACTTCGCCGGGTTGAAGACCGCGCTGTTGGTGTAGATGAGCAGGATGGAGATGTAGATCACGGCGTGGGAGACGCCCTGGAATCCCTGGGCGCGGAGGATCTCGGCGGCGCCGATCGTGATGATGCCCTGCAGGCAGGTGCAGACGATCATCACGTTGCGCCGGCGGAAGCGGTCGATCAGGAAACCCGAGATCGGGAACATGAAGAGATAGGGCGTCATCGAGACGAGCATGAGCAGCGTCACCTTGCTGCTCGCGCCGGTCGCGGCCTCCCCCGCGGCGATGGTTCCCATCAGCACGGCGATGAAGGCGAGCTGGGCCAGGCGGTCGCCGATGAACGAGATGTACTGCCCCGAGTAGAACAGCAGGAAGTCGCGGTTCGTCAGACACGCGATGTACGAGTTCTGCTCTTTGCCCGCGCCGCTCATGGGCAGGGAGAGTGGGGAGGCGGACGCGGAGCGTCAAAGGCTTTCTCGGGGAGGGGGGGGGGGGAG
>JAFGKF010000388.1 GCA_016928695.1 Candidatus Sumerlaeota bacterium
CACCGGCGGCCAAGTCGAAGGTCTCCGAGAGAACCACGCTTCCGCCGAGACTGATCTCGATCAGATACGAATCGGCGGGGACATAGTAGGGGCCCTCGATGTCCTGGTAATCGAAGGAGAAAACGGGGTTTCCGTTGACGAGGACCTGGACCGGTTCCGGGAGACCCGGGATTCCATGGATTGCCGAGATGGTGGCGGTTGCAGCTGGCGCACTCGCGGCGCCCAGACTGACTGTGGCGAGAATTGCCAGAGCCAGCACGGAGGATCTTTTCATGATCTGCATTTCACAACTCCTGTTTGTCAGACGGTTGATCAGGGGTCCCCTGAGACTACAGAGCAGATCTGCGCTGACCATGCACAGTGACTCTCCTCACTCAGTGACCGCGGTCGGGATCACCTCCCGACGAAAACAGGGGTGTCACAAGGAGTGGTCCAGGTCTCAGTGCAAAAATCTGGACAAATGAGATCCGGCAGTGCGACCGCGTGTGAATCCCGGGGAGAGGTGTGTGGTTTCAGGGCCTGGAACCTCTCAGAGCGCGGAGCCGATTTCTCCTCCATCGGCTGATTGGGATCTCTGATCGGTGTGTGATGGCTGAGCTGCGTCACCGCGGGATCCGATTTCCCACTGTGCGCTGCGGATCCGCGATGTGTCCGAGGATTCGCTGTGACAGTTGAACAGATCCTGATCCCTCACAGGGGGAGTCAGAGCTCCGGGGATCTGCGGCAGAGGTGGAGCGGGTGAGTTCAGTCAGCCTCGATCGCCTCTCAGGTGGGGCGCCGAAACCGGCAGTGCGCCACGCGCCACTCCTCGCCGCCGCGCCATCCGAACAGCTCGGCGCAGGCCATGAAGAAGATCCGCCAGCGCTGGAGCCAGCGCTTGGCCTCACCCGGGCCATAGACGTCCCGGAAGAGCGCAAGGGCCTTGCCCCGGTGGGCGTCGAGGTTGCGCAGCCACGCCTCGGCCGTGCGCGCGTAGTGCGTGCCGTTGACGGTCCAGCGCTGGTCGATCTCGAGGTGGCGCTGGAACTGGAGAGGCAGATCCTCGGACGGCATGATGCCGCCGGTGAAGAAGTGGCGCCCCATCCAGTTGCCATCGCCCTCGGTCTCGAACTCGTAGGAGCGGGAACGGTGGCAGAAGATGTGGAAGAAGAGCTTGCCCCCGGGGCGGAGCCACCGGTGGATCCGGGCCATCAGCGCCTCCCAGTTGCGCATGTGCTCGAACATCTCGACGGACACCGCGCGGTCGAACGTCTCCGATGTGTCGAATTCATTCATGTCGGCGGTGATGACCTGGACATTGGTGAGGCCCCGCTCGTCACACTGAGACTCGATGAACTCGCGCTGGGACGATGAGTTGGAGACAGCGGTGATCTGAGCCTGCGGGAAATGCTCCGCCATCCAGAGGGTCAGCGATCCCCAGCCGCATCCCAGCTCGAGGATGCGCTGGCCATCGGCGAGCTCGGCCCGCTCGCAGGTGAGGCGAAGCATCGCGTCCTCGGCGGCGTCGAGATTCTCGCTGCCGTTCTCGAAGAGGCACGCGCTGTACTTGCGGTGGCGACCCAGCGCCAGTCCGAAGAACGCCGCGGGCACCTCGTAGTGCTGCTCGTTGGCCTTCTCGGGCACCGGGGCGATGGGCGAGTGCCGCATCCGGTCCGCGAACTCCTCGTCACTCTTTCCATGGGACTCCTCGGCGCGGAGCCGCTCGGCGATGAGGCGGCGGATGCCCCCACGGATGGCAAAGTCGGGCAGCAGGCCACGCTCAGCGAGATGAATCAGAGGTTTCACTTCACACTCTCCTTGGGGAACCAGGGGATGAGCACACTCGTGGTGCGCTGATACTCTCGGTAGTCGTCGCCCCGGCTGATCAGGGCCTGCTGCTCGGTGTGCGGAATGCCGGTGATCCGGAACAGAAACAGCCACATCACCGCGGGGCCGAGCAGCGTCACCCAGCCCCACGGGCCGCCGAGCCCGAGCGGCACATAGGCCCACCAGTGGAGCCACTCGAAGAAATAGTTGGGGTGGCGCGAGAGCCTCCACAGCCCCACGCGGCAGGTCTTTCCGCGGTTCGCGGAGTCGGCGCGGAAGCGGGCGAGCTGGCGATCGGCCACGGTCTCGCCGGCCACGGCGATGACCCAGAGGCCGACTCCCAGCCAATCCCAGAGCGACAGGTCCGATCGATCGTTGAATGAGACCGCCAGGAGGGGCAGAGCGAAGATCACGATGAACAGCGCCTGCGCCTGGAAGAAGAGGAAGAAATTCCACTGCGCCCGCTCTCCCCAGAATTCCCGCATGCGCCGATAGCGCCCGTCCTCCTCGCCCCGCAGAACCCGGTCGCGGAGGATGTGCCAGGCGAGGCGGAAGCCCCACCCCGCCGCGAGGATGGCCAGAAGGAGGCGGCGCGCGGGATCGCCGCCTCCGAATGCGGCGAAGAGAAGCGCGGCCAGGCCGAGACCCGCCGCCCAGCCCACATCGGCGATGCCCGCATCGCGCAGCGCACGCTGCAGCGCGAAAAGGCCCGCCATGAGCAGAGCGGCGCCGGCCCAGGTGATCAGAAGAAGGGTCAGTGGGTCGAGCGGGCTCATGGCAGTTTCACCACCCAGTCATGGTAATCGTGGAGATCGGTGAACCGGAGGACACCCCCCGAGGGCTCGACGGCACCGGCGCCCCCGACGACCACAGGGATCTCCTCTGCGACCCCCTCGCGGATCTCCTGCGTCCAGCGGCTCGCTGAGCTCCTCTCGGTGCAGATTGAGAAGCTGATGCACACGGCCGCTGGCCGATGATGATTCGCGGTCTCGATGATCTGGGCAGGGGGCGTGTGGGGACCCAGATAGATCACCCGGTGCTCGGCGACGGCGGTCACCACCGCGCACATGATCAGGCCGAGATGATGGAGATCCCCGGGCGGTGAGGCGTGAAGGAGCGGCCTGCCGGGGGCATGCTCGCTGAGACGGCGCCACCGCGAAGAGAGAAAGTCGGACAGCAGCTCCGAGGCGAAGTGCTCCTGCGCCACGGTCATTTTCCCCTGGAGCCAATCGATCCCCACGCGGTCGAGGAAGGGCACCACTCGCTCCTCGAGGAAGCGAAGAGGGCCGAGCTCCACCCAGTCGTGGTGAAACAGATGCATCAGGGAGGACTCGCCCAAATCGACAGCGGATCTGACCCACTTCCGGAGGGCCGTCCGCTGCTCCGCCTGAACATGCGCCTCCTCCACCTGTCTCTCGATCTCCCCCTCGCCGCGATTCTCGATCGCCCCCAGCATGCGCAGGAGCGACTCCGTCGATGCGGCGACCGTTTCCCGGGGCCGACGCCCCCCCCGCATGACTCGCAGGGCCAGCTGAAGGCGCGCAATCTCCTCGGGATCGTAGCGGCGGTGCCCTGAGGGCAGGCGCATCGCCTTGGGCGCACCGTATCGCCGCTCCCACATGCGGAGCGTGTCGACGTTGATGCCCGTCTCCCGGGCCACTGTTCCGATGCTCATGCCGTCCTGGGGCTGGAGTCTGGGGGAATTCATTTCTCGATCACCGGTCTCAACTGGGAACGTCTGTGCCTCGGAGTGTTCTGAAAAGTGTCCGGTTTCCATTTCCAAATTTCGACACTTGGGACTGCAGATTGCGGACCACTTCCCAGACACGAGGCGAAAAAGCAGAGATGGGAATCGCAAAGGCCTGTGAATCAATGATTTGAGCAAAAACACCCCGACTGTTCACCCCTGAGATGCGAGCGGCGCATTTCGTCCAGAAATACCTGAACAGCGGCTGGATTGAGTGAGAGAAAGATGACATCGACCACCCACCAGATCACCCGGAGGCTCCGGCCTCTGATCAACTGGTTCGACTCCTGGGCCGGGGACCCCGAGGAGCACCGCCGTGCTCCGGACCGCCCAGACTGGATCCGGATCATTCCGCTGATCGCCTTTCACCTGGTCTGCTTCGGAGTGATCTGGGTCGGCTGGAGCCCTGTGGCCGTCGGCACCGCTGTCGCTCTCTATTTCATCCGGATGTTTGCCATCACCGGTTTTTACCACCGCTATTTCTCACACCGGACCTTCAGCACCTCCCGCGTGGCCCAGTTCCTCTTCGCCTTCCTCGGGGCGACCTCCGCGCAGCGCGGACCTCTCTGGTGGGCAGCCCATCACCGCAAACATCACCGTCACGCCGATCAGGAGTGCGATGTCCACTCGCCCCGTCAGCACGGCTTTCTCTGGAGCCACATCCTCTGGTTCACCACCCGGCCCAATTTCCCCACCGACCTGAAGGTGGTCAAAGACCTGGCGAGGTATCCCGAGCTGCGCTGGCTCGACCGGTTCGACATCGTGCCCCCGACCCTTCTGGCGGTGGCTCTGTTCGGCTTTGGCAGCGCTCTCGGCGCCTGGGCACCGGAGCTCGGCACCAGCGGAATGCAGATGCTCATCTGGGGATTTTTCATCTCCACCGTCGCTCTCATCCATGGCACCTGCACCATCAATTCGTTGGCGCACCAGTTCGGCCGACGCCGCTATGACACGCCAGACGACAGCCGGAACAGTTTCCTTCTGGCCCTGCTGACGCTCGGCGAGGGCTGGCACAACAACCATCACCACTTCCCCGGCTCCACACGTCAGGGCTTCTATTGGTGGGAGATCGACATCACCCACTGGCTCCTGTGGCTGCTCTCGAAGACGGGGATCATCTGGCGCATGCATCCCGTGCCCGAGCGGGCGCTGAATTCCAACCGGATCGCCCCTGAGGCGCGTCCGTCATGAGGGGGGCACAGAGATGAGAATCGCCATCGTCGGCAGCGGCATCTCGGGGCTCGTGGCGGCTCACCTGCTCCACGGGGACCACGAGATCACGGTCTTCGAGGCCGGGGAGCACATCGGGGGGCACACCAACACCATCCCCGTGGAGTGGGAGGGGGAGACGCATGCCATCGACACCGGGTTCATCGTCCACAACGAGCGGACCTACCCGAACTTCACCGAGCTGCTGCGTCGGCTGGGCGTCGAGACACAGCCGAGCGAGATGAGCTTCAGCGTGCGCTGCGAGGAGACCGGCCTGGAGTACGCGGGCACCTCGCTCAACACCCTGTTCGCCCAGCGGCGCAATCTGCTGCGTCCCTCGTTTCACCGGATGATCCGCGACATCCTCCGGTTCTACCGGGAGTCGCGTGAGCTCCTCCACGCCGAGAGCAACGGCCTCACCCTGGGCCAATACCTCGAGCGGGGCCGCTACTCACGGACCTTCATCGATCAGCACCTGATCCCCATGGGCTCCGCGGTCTGGTCCGCGGGCGTGGGCAGCATGCTCGACTTCCCCGCGCAGATGTTCGTGCGGTTCTTCGAGAACCACGGGTTCCTCGACCTCCGCAACAGGCCCCAGTGGCGGGTGATCAGGGGCGGCTCGTGGAGATATGTGGAGAAGATGGTGATGCCCTTCCGCGACCGCGTGCGCCTTCGGTGCCCGGTGCGGTCGGTCGTGCGCCGCCCCGACGGGATTGAGATCACCTCGGGGGGACAGGGAATCGAGCGCTTCGACGAGGTCATTCTCGCCTGCCACAGCGATCAGGCGCTGGCCCTGCTCGCCGATGCGACGCCCCAGGAGCGCGAGATCCTGGGTGCCATGCCCTACGAGGAGAACGAGGCGATTCTCCACACCGACACATCGCTGATGCCGCGCAGCCGACGCGCCTGGGCCGCGTGGAACAGCCACCGTCTCCGTGAGGACCCCGGCCGCGTCGCGATCACCTACAACATGAACATCCTCCAGGGTCTGAGCACCCCCACGCAGTTCATGGTCACACTCAACCGCCGGGAGGCCATTGATCCGGCAAAGATCATCCGGGTCATCACCTATCACCACCCCGTCTACACGGTGGAGACGCTCCGGGCTCAGGGTCGACACGGGGAGATCAGCGGCGTGAATCGCACCCACCTGTGCGGCGCCAACTGGGGCAATGGGTTTCACGAGGACGGGGTCAACAGCGCTCTGCGCGTGTGCGAGGCCCTGGGGGCGAGGCTGTGACCATGAAGAGCTGTCTCTACGAGGGCAACCTGCGCCACCGCCGCCTGCGGCCGGTGTCCAACGTGTTCACCCACAGGGTCAACATGGTCTATCTGGACCTGGGGGAGCTCGACGAGGTCTTCCGTGGCCGGTGGCTCTGGTCGGTCGAGCGCCGCACCCCGGTCACCTTCCGGCGAACGGATCACCTGGGCGACCCATCTGTCCCGCTGGACAAGGCGGTTCGCGACCTCGCAGAGGAGCGGACAGGGACGCGGCCTGAGGGATCCATACGCCTTCTCACCAACCTGCGGCACTTCGGGCACTGCTTCAATCCCGTGAGCTTCTATTACATCTTTGATCCGTCGGACACCTTCGTCGAGGTGATCGTGGCGGAGGTGAACAACACCCCCTGGGGCGAGCGTCACTGCCATGTGCTTCCCGCGTCGCAGAGCCTCGAGGATGGGCGGCGCCATCGCCACCGCTTCGCCAAGGACTTCCACGTCTCGCCGTTCATGCCCATGGACATCGACTACGACTGGCGATTCGTGCAGCCGGACGAGCGCCTGATCGTCCACATGGACAACCTGCAGCGGGGCGAGAAGATCTTCGACGCCACGCTGATTCTGCGGCGGCGCGAGATCACCGGCGGATCGCTGGCCCGTGCGCTGACCCTCTACCCGCTCATGCCCCTGAGGGTCCTCACCGCGATCTATTGGCAGGCGTTTCGCCTCTGGTGGAAGCGCGCACCCTTCTATCCCCATCCCAAGCATCAGAAGCCCAAAGCGGAGGCAGGAAACCCATGACAGCCACCGGTGCCCAGACACGGACCCATGCGACGGATAGGAACCGCCCGGGAATCCTCACCCGCATCTGCAGGCGCGGTGTGCTGCGTCAGCTGTCGCGTCTGCGGCATGGCCGGATCACACTCCGGGACGGCGCCGAGGTCCATCGATTCGGCGAGATCACCGGGGACTGCCCGCTCGCGGCCACGGTGACGGTGCACGACCCCGCGTTCTATCGCGACCTCGCTCTCGGCGGCAGCCTCGGTGCCAGCGAGGCCTTCATCGCCGGCCACTGGTCCTGCGATGACCTGTTCACCCTCATGCGCATCATGGTTCGCAACGGGGAAGATCTCTCCGGTCTGGACAGTGGTCTGGCCCGACTCCGGGCGCCCCTCCGAAAAATCGCCCATCTTCTCAACCGCAACTCCCGGCGTGGCAGCCGGCGCAACATCAGCGCGCACTACGATCTGAGCAACGATTTCTTCCGGCTCTTCTTGGATGAGACCATGACCTACTCCTGCGCGGTCTTCGAGCGTGAGGACGCCACTCTGGCCGAGGCCTCGACGGCCAAGCTGGATCGCATCTGCCGCAGGCTGGATCTGAAACCTCAGGATCATGTCCTGGAGATCGGCACCGGCTGGGGAAGCTTCGCGATCCACGCGGCTCGGGAATATGGCTGCCGCGTCACCACAGCGACGATCTCACGCGAGCAGCACGCGCTCGCCACCGAGCGGGTCCGGGAGGCGGGGCTCAAGGACCGCGTCAATGTGCTGCTGAGCGACTACCGCGATCTCGAGGGCGAATTCGACAAGGTGGTGTCGATCGAGATGATCGAGGCCGTCGGCCATGAGTATCTCGACACCTACTTCTCCGCGATCAGCGACCGCCTCCGCCCCGACGGCATGGCCCTGATCCAGGCCATCACGATCCGCGACCAGGAGTACGACCGCTATCGCCGCTCGGTGGATTTCATCCGCACCCACATCTTCCCGGGAAGCTGCATCACCTCCGTCAGCGCCGTGATGGCCTCGGTGAGACGGGCCACCGATATGGTCCTGGGCGACCTGGAGGACATCACACCGCACTATGTGAAGACCCTGCTGGCCTGGCGCGAGCGCTTCCAGGCCAACGCCGACCAGGTGCGGGCACTCGGGTTCCCCGAGCCCTTCCTGCGCATGTGGGATCACTATCTCTGCTACTGCGCGGGGGGATTCGCCGAGCGATGGATCGGCACGGTCCAGATGCTCTTCACCAAGCCGCGCTGCCGGTGGAGCGCGGTTCAGCCGGCACCCAGGGAGCAGAAGTGCAGTGCGCCATGAGATCGAACCTCGCCAACCTCATCTCATTCCAGGTGCTCTGGTTCGTGTGCGTGCTCGGCGCGGCCAGCGGCCATGACCTGGTGGGTGTCGCGGCGGTCGCTGTGTTTCTCCCGCTTCACCTCTGGCTGATCGCCGAGCGCAGGGCGGAGATGA
>JAFGKF010000082.1 GCA_016928695.1 Candidatus Sumerlaeota bacterium
TCCGCTGCCATGAGATTGCCCTCACCCCACCGCTGGTTGATTCTGGCCGCTCTCGCTGTGGGGTTGGCGTCGATCGCCTGTGGCCCCAGCCTGCGGCGCTTCGCCACCGAGGCCGAGCTCTTCGGGCCCGATTTCCCGGGCGACCCCCCGACCCAGCACATTGAGCTCGATCCCGTCTACGAGGAGGAGATCGAGGTCGTCCACTGGGACAACGAGCGCGAGGGGGGGCTGGGGACGATCGTGTTCATGCACGGCATCCCGAACAACAAGAGGACGTTTCTCTATCTCTGGCATCACCTGGGGCGGAACTATCGGGTGATCGCCCCCGACATGCCGGGGTTCGGCTTCTCGTCGAAGCCGATGCTGCGCGAGGCCTTCCCCCCCGAGGATGTCTACTCGGCCAACACCCTGGGGTACTTCCTGGTCAACTTCGTCGAGTGCCTCGAGCGTCAGGACGCCCGTCGCCGGGCGGAGCGGGGCCTGCCGCCAGAGGAGGGGACGTTCCAGAATCTCACGCTCATCGCGAACTCGTACGGCTGCGCCGGGTTGATGTCGGCGCTGATCGTCCAGCCGCAGTTCCGCCAGCGGGTGGGGCGTCTGGTCCTGATCAGCCCGGCGGTCTACTATCAGCGGGTTCTCGAGACCTCTCGCATCCGCCGCGCCCTGACCAACATCGCGCTTCTCGATCCGATCATCCGGGGTCTTCGGATCGACGACCGGATCGCGGTCAGCTCGTTCATCCGCATTTTTCACAACGACTTCATGGAGAACAACCCGGAGCGCTACCGCATCCCGCGGGAGCAGATCGAGGAGATCTTCCGCATCCTCAACGAGCCGAACTTCTACTACGTGGTGCGGGCCTTCGCCCGGAACCTCAACCCGTGGAACTACGAGCGGCTCGTCGAGGGCTTTCAGACGATCGAGCAGCCGACGCTGATCGTGGCGGGCCTGCACGACCAGATCGTGCCGAACATCTATCCGCGGCGGCTGGTCAACGACATGCCCAACGCCGAGCTCTACGTCTTCGAGAACTGTGGCCATCAGCCCCACCTGGAGCTGCCGCGCGAGACCAACGAGCTGATCGAGCAGTGGCTCAGCGGCCAGGTCCTGAGCACATCCGCCTCGGGGGAGCTGGTCCGGTGAGACTGAGCGAGCTGGCCGAGCGACTCGATGCCCCCCTGATCGGAGCGGAGGCCGGCGATCCGGTGATCGACGACGTCTCGACCATCGAGGAGGGTGGGAGCTCGCATCTCTCATTCATCACGGGACCCAAGTACGCGGCCCGGGCCAAGCAGTCGGCCGTTGGGGCGCTCCTCGTGCCCGAGGGGATGGTGATACAGGGCAAGCCGTGCATCGCCTGCTCGGACGTCTGGAAGGCGGTCTGTGCGGTGATCGCGATCTTTCACCCGGCCCGGGAGTTTGCGCCGGGTGTGCATCCCCTGGCGGTCGTCGATCCGACGGTCGAGCTCGGGGAGGGGGTCTGTGTCCTGCCGCTGGCGGTCATCGAGGCCGGCGCGCGGATCGGGGCGCGGACGGTGATCGAGTCGGGCGTCCACGTCGGTCAGGGGGCGGTGATCGGTCAGGACTGTCGGCTGATGCCCCGCTGCGTGGTGCTGGACCGCTGCGTGCTGGGCGACCGCGTGATCGTTCAGCCGGGCGCCGTGATCGGATCGGACGGCTTCAAGTACGAGGTGATCGACCAGCGGATCACCAAGATCCCTCAGGTCGGGACGGTTGTGATCGAGGACGACGTGGAGATCGGGGCCAACGCTTGCATCGACCGCGCGGGTTTCACGCGGACGCGCATCGGGCAGGGGACCAAGATCGACAATCTCGTGCAGATCGCGCACAACGACGACGTCGGGCAGAGCTGCCTGATCGTCGCCCAGGTCGGGCTGGCCGGATCGGTCAAGGTGGGTGACGGCGTGGTGCTCGCCGGCCAGGTGGGGGTGGCCGACAACCTCGAGATCGGGGCGGGGACGAAGGTCGGGGCCCAGAGCGGCATTCCCAAGAGTGTGCCGGCGGGCTCGACTCTTTTCGGCACCCCGGCGCTCCCTGCGGTCGAGGCGATGAAGATCCACAGCGCGTCGAAGCGCCTGCCGGCGCTGCTCGAGGAGATGCGCGCGCTTCGCCGGCGGATCGCGGAGCTGGAGGCCAAGTTCAGCGAAGATCAGCGGGGATGACCCGTCCCCAGGCGGCTGATGGCCCATCCCCCGGCGACGAAAGCCGCCCACACCCCAGAGAGTCGGAGCAGATGGCCCCCGAGATCGGGTTCGGGCAGGAACATCGTGTGACAAGTTCTGATCATCTGTTCAACTGTTGAAAAGTCGACCAGAAAGACGTTGACGGCCAGGTGGGCCAGCAGGGCCCACAGGAGAAGCGGGAGAGTCCGGTGGTCCAGGGACGTCCCACGCCAGTGAACCAGAAGTGGGATCAAGAGCAGGGGGAAAGCGTGGAAGACCCGCCGCTCGCAGTCGACGCCTCCCGCCCAGACGAGCACCCAGGTCAGGAGCGCCATCACGAGCCATGGCCACTCGCCGCGCAGGCGCCGCCAGAGCACGGGGCCGCCGAGCAGGATCAGCCAGGGCACGGCGCCGAGGGAGCGGAGCGTCCCCGCGAGGTATCGGACGACGTAAAGGCCGTGGCTCTCGACGGTGTGGTCCCACCGCATACCGAGGTAGTAGAGAATCGTCTCGGCCATCCCCCGCGGGTTGACGGGATGAATCGCCAAGCGGAGCCCGAGGATCACCGCGGCGCCGGGCAGGGCGATCAGGGCGGCGAGGGCGAAGGCGCGCAGCGGTGATCGCCCTCCGCGCCAGAGCCACAGTGCCTGAAAGAGCGCGAGCGTCATCAGCTGCTCGCGCTGGAGCGCCCCGAGAATGAAGAGCGCGGCGGTGACGATGGGTTTGCCTGAGACGATCGCGAAGAGCAGCGCGAGGGTGATCAGCTGCGTCATCGTCTCGGGGTGGCACGGGGACCAGAAGGCGAAGCGCGGTCCCCAGAGCGAGGTCAGGTGCATGGCGACGCCCGCCGCGGCCAAGAGGGGTGCGACTCTCAGATACCGGAGCAGGAGCCAGAGCAGGATCGCGGTGGCCCATTGCCCGAGAAAGCTGACCATCAGGAATCCCTCGACGGCGGGCATCGAGAGTGCGTGGACGATCCAGGGGGTCAGCACCCGCCAGCAGAAGGGGGCGAAGCGGGTCATCTCCGTCGCCTGCCAGGGGGTGCGGGCCATGGCCGCGTAATAGCGGCCGTCGTACATGTCCTCGCCCCCGTTGACGGGCGTGAGGGGGGTCCAGGCGAAGAGCGCCGCCAGCGCGATGAAAGAGACAGCCGCGACGGCGAGGGTCAGCGTGGTCTCGGGCGAGACGCCGGATCGCTCGGGGGTGTGTGGGTCATCGCTCATGGCCGAGGACAGCGAAGCAGACTGGGCCCCGTGGCGTCAACTTCGCCCCGAAAGCCGTTGACGGCGCGCGCCGGGGGTCTCTACGGTGTCGCGCTGTCGCATTGGGCGCGTAGCTCAGCCTGGTAGAGCACCGGCCTTTTAAGCCGAGGGTCGCAGGTTCGAATCCTGCCGCGCTCACCACTCGGGTGACCCCATCGTCCAGAGGCCCAGGACACCGGCCTTTCACGCCGGCAACACGGGTTCGAATCCCGTTGGGGTCGCCAGAGGTCGCCGGGCACTTGGAGTTGGAAATGGAGCCCCGGCACCATCTGCGTCAGTGCCCCCAGAGAGCACTCGCAGATCGGCTTCGGCTGTCACGGCTCTTGCGTTCGCAAGACCACGCGCCAGCCGATCTCCCCTTTCGGGCCTTCACCCAGGGCGACGCGCTTCGCGCTTGCCCTGGGCTGGGTCCCGGTCGCGCCTTCAGCGCTTCCGGAGGAGGCTGGGTGCCGGAGCCGCCTGCGCGCCAAGGGCGCTATGGCGCCGATGCATGGGAATTCCGGCACGATGGGATGAGATGCGGCAACGTCCTCTCACTCGCCGCTGACGGGTTGCCCCTCCAGCGCCGGTTCATCGGGTGTCGATTTGAAGCCGGATGCCTGCGCGGATCGAGCGAGCTCGCGCAGGGTGTCGGCCAATTCCCCCTCGCAGTTCTCGATCAGTGCCTGGACCTGCTCGGCCTGCGCGCTCCAGGCCCGGGCCTGGGAGTCCCGGTGCTCCCGGAGGATCTCGAGGGCACGGTTGACCTTGTCCGCCAGCTCGGGGTGGAAATCTCCCTCGCGGAAGCGGATGGGTTTGGGAACGCGCCCCTCCACAATCTCGTCGAGCACCATGCTGATGCGGTAGAGGGGCCCGGAGATCCGGTTTGAAATCCGCAGTCCGAGCTGCACGAGAATGGCGCCGCAGAGGAGAAAGAGGCCCACGGCGCAGATCGTCACTCTCTGGAAGTGGGGGCTGTAGAGCAGCGCCAGGTCGAGCAGCACATAGTCGGCGATCAGTGTGATCAGGGCCGCTGTCAGGAAGACCACGATCTCGAGCTGGAGAATGGAGGCGACGAACGGCCACTGAAAGCGGGGATTGATGATGAGGCGCTTTCGCTGATTTTTGGGTGATTTGGTCATCTCTGGGCTCCTGGTCCGAGCCTTTGAAGGCGGCTACGGGATCTGCATGCCGGGCCCTCAGCTCATCGGCAGGGAACTCCCCCGATCTGAACCATTTCGCCTGTTGTGAGGAGGTTTTCACCATTCTGCGCCCAGTGGCTCAAATGCACATGTTGAGATGTGTCTGTTTTTCGGGGGGGGCTGAGGGATCCGGGATCTCAGGGCCAGGGGTCCTCGGGGCGATGGAGATGCCCCATGCGTCGCCGCCCCCGCAGGCCCTGCTCGACCCAGAGGATCAGTGTGTCCTCGAGCACCTCCAGGACCGTGTGCTCCTGACCGGCCTCGGTGAAGAGGGCCTCTCCCGCGGAGACAACGTGCTCCTGCCCCTCGCTCTGGACTCGCAGCCTCCCCTTGATCACGAACCACAGCTCGTCACCGTCGTGGAAGTGGAGCTCCAGGCCGGGGGGCTCGCCCTTTTTCAGGCGCGCTGTGCCGAAACCCACGATCCCACAGGCCGCGGGAGCGAGGTCGAGCTGGTCGGGTCGGATCACAGGCATGGTCTCATCACCTCCTCGAGGTAGCGGGGGAATTCGATGGTCCGCCCTGTTTTCGCGGCCCGCTCGACCGCAAAGGCGATGACCAGACTCTGCACATTGTCGCGCAGGCTGCACTCGGGTTCCTGGCCAGTGTCCATCGCGCGGGCGAGGTCGGCATAGACGCGGTCCACCAGGTGATTGCGAAACAGGTTGTCCGGGCGCCTGGATGAGATGTCGAGCGGCCAGCGACCTTGCCATGGTGTGTGGAGCCTGAGCGCTGTCTCCCCCTCGGCGTAGGGCTGCCAGGTGAGGGAGCCACGCTCGAAGTCCAGGTCCCAGCGGCCGCCCCAGGGTGTCCGATCGGAGGACACATCGCAGTCCGCGTGGTAGGCGAGAACAGTGGAGTCGGGGAACTCCAGCCAGGCGTCGACGGTTCCCCAGCCCGCCATGGCGCTCTGTGGGGCCCGGCGCGCTGTCGCTCGGACACGGACGGGATTCTCGCCCATCACGAGGCGCATGAGATCGAAGTGATGGACGCCCATCTCGAGGAGCAGGCCGACTCCCCCGGGGAGTCGGCGAACCCAGTGTGTTCCCATCGAGCGGATGCAGCGCCGGAAGTCCACGTGGCCGGTCTGCAGGCGCCCCCAGTTTCGGCGGCTGCCGATGAGCTCGGCCATCCGGCGTGTCTGGGGCTCGAACCGATAATTCTGAGAGACCGTGATCGATGCGCCGGAGGCCCGGGCGGCTCGGAAAACCCGGCCCAGATCTCTGAGCGTGTGGACAAGCGGCTTCTCCACGAGGAGAGGCACGCCGCGCCTGAGCGCATGGAGGAGGATGGGGACACGGTGCGGATTGGGGATCGTGACGGAGATGAGCTCGCACTCCACCTCGTCGATTGCCCTGAGGGGATCATCGAAGCAGCGGATGTCCGGCAGTTGGCGCCTCGCCTCGCGCAGAGCCGGGCGGCTCACGTCCGCGGCGGCGACGAGAGTCCACTGTCGACTCTCCATGAGCGCGCGCAGGTGAACGGCGCCCCAGCCCCCACATCCGAGGAGAAGAACACGGCGTCTCATGGGTGGGACGAGACCATGGCCGAACTCAGGCAGCCACCCCTTTCTCCAGCCGGGTTTGAGAGAATCAGCTGTCGTTTAAGTCTTGTCCCCAGAGAGAGATGTGGCTAGGTTCCCTGCCCAAGGAGCGGAGAGCGGTCACAGGGGACCACGTGTGGTGCTCTTCGCCCCCCCAAAACCAATGCCATTGGGGAGGTGACTGAGATGAGTGAAGGAAGTCGTCCGGGAGGGCTGACAGCACTCGCCGTCCTGAATTTCGTGTTTGCTGGTTTGGGAATTCTCGGCCTTCTGGCCGTGTTCGCTCTCCTGAGCGCCGCGGAGTCGGTCACGGTTTCGCTCTCGGAGGGTCAGGCCTCGCTCACGGATGCGCCGGGGGCGTTTGTGGTTGTCGTACAGCTGCTCTTCGGCGTGGCTGCGTGCATTCTGCTGATCGCGTCGGGCGTGGGCTACCTGGGCCAGAAGAAGTTCTCCGGCCAGACGCTCGGCAACGCCTATGCCGTCGTCAGCATTGTCAGCGCGGTGTACGGGATGATCGTGCTGAGCAGCGGCTTCGGCGTTTTCACACTGATCGGTTTGATCTACCCCGTGCTGACGCTGATCCTGCTCAACACCACGTTCAAAAACGACTTCGTCAATCCCTGAGTGAGGGGGGGGCTCTTCCCCCCCTCTCCGCTTTTCACCGGGAAGGTCTTCATGCCCAGGGGCCATGTGAGGCTCATCAGCCTCCACTCCATGCGCCATGCGATCCGCGGTGGCAGTGGACTGGTCTTTGTCCTTGTCACGCTGGTGACCGGTCTGTGTGTGGCGCAGGCGGTGATCGGGCCGCTGGAGCTTGCCCAGCGGGGCTTCGGCGAGCTGGGACTCCCGGGCCAGGAGACCCCGGAGGAGATCAAGGAGGTGGGGCGGGCCGTTGTCGGCTGGGCCATCGGCGAGACGGAGAATCCCATCGCGCTGCCGGGGATGAAGCCCGAGGGGGAGAGGCCGTGGACCACCTATCTCCTCGACGATCACCCCGCTCTTCTCTCGATCATCTTTCTCATCCTGATCTTCACGCTCCCCTTCCTGGTGCCGTTCGGGGCGTTCAACCAGGTGTCGGGCGACGCCCAGAGCCGCGGTCTGCGCTACCTTCTGCTGCGGACGGAGCGCAGCAGCATCTTTCTGGGGCGCTTCATCGGGACGACCCTCTTCGCCATCGTGGTGATGGGTCTGCTGGTGGCGGTGATCGCGCTTTACCTCGGGCTCAAGGTGCGGATCTATGAGCCGGGGGCTCTTGTGCTCTGGTCGCTTCGTGGCTATCTCGCTCTGGCGATTCTCACGGTCCCCTACGTCGCCCTGTGCGCCTGGATCTCGGCGTGCATCGACTCGCCGTTTGCATCGCTGACGATCTCGAATCTGATCATCGTCGGTGTTCTGCTCTTCGCCGCGATCGGCACGCTCAGCCA
>JAFGKF010000009.1 GCA_016928695.1 Candidatus Sumerlaeota bacterium
AGCTCGCGACTCGACTGAGCTCGTCGAAGTCCGAAGTCCAGAGGCCAAGAGGCACCCGCTGAAGCGGGCTGAATCGAATGATGGAGCACTGGCGCCGCCGATCAGGGCAGCGGGATTCGCCAGGGCATGTAGAGGAGCCGCAGGCCGCGGTCATCCCCCGCCCGCTCGTACTCGAAGAGCCGCCACAGCAGCGCCACGCGGGCTGTGTCGTCCACAGGGTCCCGCTGCGTGCTGAAGATCAGGAGTGTCCGTGTCCGGATCTCCGTGTCCTGGCGCTCGCGCGTGAATCCGAACAGGAGGATGTCGAAAAGCGAGTCGCCGTTGGCCCATCGCGAATAGCCGCTCAGGAGAATGCCGATCCGCGTCTGGAACTCCGGGATCGTGGCATCCTCACTCTCGGGATCGCCCCACGCGGCGTAGAGGAGCGGGAAGGGAGCCCACAGGGCGCGCGTCTCGTCGTTGACGAGATGGCGGATCCAGAGAGGGAAGAGCACCTCGACGTGCTGCTCACGTCCTCCCTCCCACGGCTCGCGCCAGCGCGCGTTCCACAGGAGAGGCACCAGGAAGTCGTAGGACAGGGTCTGCTCGCCGTCGACGTGGTCGCGCCGGCGCCAATAGAGAGGCGTCAGCAGCCAGAGGCGATCGCGCTCCTGCCCCTCGCGCTCCCAGTGGGCTTGGCGATAGAGCGGGAAGACGCGCCGCTCCCATCGCCCGCCGCCGTCGCCCCAGGCGAGGATCGGCCAGAGCAGGTGATTCTCGTCGTAGATGCCCTCCTCGCCCACCTCCTGGGTGAAGTGGAGCCAGAGCGGGAAGAGGACGTACTGGAAGTGCTCGCGGACGGGGACAGGCTCGGGGTGCCCCTCCAGGGGCAGCGAGGCAGAGCCATCCCAGCGCCCCCACAGTGGTGGGAGAATCGAGAGGTAATTCTGCCCCCACCAGAGAACAGGGAAGATGTGCAGCCGATGGCCCGGCTCCCAGATGTTGAGGGGGTAGAAAACATTGAAATGGTGAAAGGTCTCGTCGACCCATCCCCAGGTGACGGGCCAGATGCCCCACCGGCTCTCGTGGGTGACGGTCATCTCCCCCTCGGCCGAGCGCTGCGACAGATCGTCCTCCCTCCGGAAGAAGGGAAAGAGATAGAATGTCGAGCTCGCCAGCTCTCCGAAGCGGATCCGCTCGCGCCAATAGAGGGGGATCACCGCAAAGCCGCGTCCACCGTCGCCCTCGGGTGGTCCCTGATGGTACCAGACAAAGGGGAAGATGACCCACTTCGATGCATCCTGAGAGGTGATGCGCTCATGCTGGATCAGGGGGGTCACCATCCACTGAGTGGCGGTCTCTCCGTCGGGGAAGGTGATCTCGGCCCATCCGAGCATGGCGATCAGCCCGGACCAGGCGCGGAGGCTGACACCGTTTTCGAGCTCACCGGACTGCCACTGGAAGATCAGAGGCGTTCCGATGCTCCTGACATCGGGCTGGGCGGGAACGGGGGAGGCGATCAGAGCGATGAGGGCGATCAGGATGGCGATCAGCGTGGCGCGTGACACAGGCGACTCCTCGTCGGGGATGGAGGCCCGACTCTGCGGAGTCCCGCGCTCGGAGGCAAGGGGGATTGCTTCTCAGCTCTTCCCCAACGATGGCATCGCCCACGGAGCCACGGAGTGGCGAAGACAGTCATAGCCTGGGGCGTTGCCCCAGGCTGAAATTGTGACGCGCCTCCGGCGCTCTCAGAGGGGGAGTGAGATCAGGTCCCCTCCGCGGACAAGATGAGCGCGGCACCCGGCCGTCGCAACCTGGATCGTGCCGGTGCGGCGGGTCGATCAGCCCCGCCACTTCTTGTCATCATCGTCCACGTGCTCGCGGTGGTGGACGGTCTTGGACGATGACAGCAGCGGGCCCGCGGCCGACTTCTTGGTCGAGTCATCATCGCGTGTGGGCTCGGGGTCCTTGCCCTCGATCACGCGCACCCGGTTGCGCGCCTCCTCGAGCGACCACTTCTTGGGGGTGCGGTTGGGGGGTGTGTGCTCGAAGATGTTGTCGACGTTGCGCAGGAGCCGCTCGGGCTGGAAGGGCTTGGTCAGATAGGTGGTCGCGCCCAGCTTGTATCCGTAGCGCTGGTCGCGGATCGTGTCCTTCGCCGAGAGCAGGATGACCGGCAGCTTGGAGGTGGCCTTGTCCCTCTTCAGCTCCTCGATGATGTGATACCCCGTCACCTTGGGCATCATGATGTCGAGGATGATGAGATCGGGTTGGAAGGCCTCCACGATCTTGAGGGCGTTGACGCCCGACTCCAAAGACAGGACGTCGTAGCGGTGCTGAAGTGTCATCTCGACGAGCTCGAGAATGTCGAGGTCATCGTCAATCGCCAGAACGCGCCAGCGGGCCATGAGGGATCAGCCTCCCAGGGCGATTTCGCTTGCCGATCCCCGCGGGAGCGGCTTGAGGTGATCTCTGAGTGTGTATCCACTGCACATGTGTCCATGTCAATCGAAACCCCGGCTGTCAGCCCCCGCTGAGGAGAGAGTTCCCATGAAATTTTTCATCGACACCGCCGATGTCGACGAGATCCGCGAGGCGGCCCGCCTGGGTGTGATCGACGGCGTCACGACCAACCCCTCACTGGTCGCCAAGACGGGCCGCCCCTTCGCCGACGTGATCGCGGAGATCTGTGAGATCGTCGACGGCCCCATCAGCGCCGAGGTCGTCGCCACCGACACCGAGGGCATCCTGAGGGAGGCGCGCCACCTCGCCGGCCTTCACCCGAACATCGTGGTCAAGGTGCCGCTCATCCCCGACGGCATCGCCGCCGTCTCGAAGCTGAGCGCCGAGGGGATCAGGACCAACGTCACGCTCTGCTTCTCCGGGGTCCAGGCGCTGCTCGCCGCGAAGGTGGGCGCGACGTACATCAGCCCGTTTCTGGGGAGGCTCGACGACATCGGTCACAGCGGACTCGATCTGATCGCTGAGATCCGCGAGATCTACGACAACTACGGCTTCGAGACTCAGATCCTCGCCGCCAGCCTCCGCCACCCGCTGCACATCCTCGAGGTGGCCCGCATGGGGGCGGACGTCGCCACCATCCCCGCGAAGGTGATCCACCAGCTCTTCCGGCACCCCCTGACCGACAAGGGGCTCGCCGATTTCCTCGCGGACTGGGAGAGGACGCAGGGGAAGCTGACTTAGCTCGAACATTGGAAGATATCTCTGTGTAGGGGCGCAGCATGCTGCGCCCGGGTTTTCCCCTCCTCAGAAAGGCGCAGCATGCTGCGCCCCCACACAGGAGGGGAAGAGCTGTTGTGGGAGAATCCCCTCAGGGCGTCAGGACCTCGACCTCGATCACCAATTGCACCGACTCACCGGGCTCGAGGATGCGCTGACCCTTCGTCAGGGCGTCACTCTGACCGGGGGCGGCGGCATTGGTCGGCTCGAGGCCGAGCACGTACCCCCCGCTGCCGGCATAGACCCACTGCCACATCCGTGGCTCCTCAGCCGTCGCCCAGCGGATGCGCACGCCCCGCAGGCCAAGAGGCGCAAGTGTCTCATTGGTCAGCGTCGCCTCGGCCCGCCCCTGCGAGTCCGGCGCGGCGCGGTGGAAGAAGACGCGTTCGCCCACGTCGTCCTCGGGGGCGGGGAATCGCTGCCAGTCGCCGGGCTCCGTCGCTCTCTCCGCGTGCCACTCGACGGTCTCGTCGGAGGTGACAGCGATGCGAGCCTCTTCACTCAGCAGCGGGGTGCCCAGGTTCATGTGGTGGAGGATCATCAGCGGGGTGGGGGAGAAGCCCTCGTTGCGCACCGTGTCCTCGATGGTCAGACGCGGCTCACCGAGGACGGCGGTGATCCGCCGGGTGAGGGACAGCTTCTCACCGAACAGCCGCGCCTGCGTCACACGCCCGAGCGCACGCATCACCCAGTCGTCACTCTCCCACTCACACCAGGCGCCGACCTCGGTCGCGGCGAGAGAGTGGACGTGGCCGTGGATCGGCAGCGGATCCCCCTTCTCGTTTTGACTCGGGGGTCCGACATTGGTCAGCCCACAGGTGAACAGGAGCCCCCCCGGCAGCGAGCGCAGGAGCTCGACCTCGCGCTGCTCGGTGAATCCCGGGGCGACGTCGCCCGTCGGCGAGCGCCATCCCAGTGGGATGCCGCGGAAGCGGGCATCGGGGATGTCGAGGGCGCGGTCGGGATGGACGCGGAACACGAGCCCCGACCCCGTGTCGATCTCGAACACCCGCATCCCGCGGGCGGGGCCGTCGTCGTGGATCAGGCGGGTGATGCCCCCGAGCTGGGAGGGATGGCCAATGCGCCGCTCGATCTCACGCCGAGTCCACTCGCGTCCCCAGAGTTTCGCCATGGTGGTCGCTCCCCGAACCGATTTGCCCCGCGGGCTCAGTTGAGTAGAGCGCTCGGAGCGGTGATGTCAAGACGGCGTCCGCGATCGGGGCTCAGAGGCCCTCCGGCCGACCGAGATGCTCGACCTCCATGTCGTAGCCCCACTGGTCGAAGAAGAGGTTGCCCCCTGCCCACTCGACCTCGCCGCGCTGGAAGTCGACCGTCTCGGAGCGGAAGTGCTCCTTCGGCGGGACAAACTCCTGCGAGAAGGCGCTGTTGGCGACCAGTCGCCAGGCGTCGATGTTGCCGAAGTAGAAGTGCTGCGCCGCCTCGCCGCGCCACTGGGGGCGGTAGTCGTAGGTCGGGTCGGACCACAGCCAGCCGTGCGGCTCGACATAGAACCGCGCCCAGTCGTGCAGCCCCTCGCTGCCG
The DNA here is from genome assembly GCA_016928695.1 of Candidatus Sumerlaeota bacterium. Taxonomy (GTDB): domain Bacteria; phylum Sumerlaeota; class Sumerlaeia; order JABWBI01; family JABWBI01; genus JAFGKF01. The sequence goes on from JAFGKF010000009.1 coordinate 4,762, forward strand.
GGCTCCATCTGCCAGCCGCTCTCCCAGCGGGCGGGGACGTCCGCCGCGCGGCACAGGGTGATGAAGAGGATCGCCTGGACGCCGCAGTCCCCCGCGTGGCGCCGGAGGCAGAGGTCGGAGATGTTGGGGATCGTCGAGTACTCGCGCTCGCCGATCCACGGGACGTTCTCATCCATCCAGGCGTAGATCCGCTCCGCCTTCAGATAGGGATTCGTCTCATCGCCGACGACCTCCTCGACCAACCGCGTGATCTCGGGGGTGAAGACGATGTGCGGTGGCTCCTCGGCGGTGTATCGCCGGTAGAGCTCGCTCTCGGTGTCGTACGGCTCGATTCCCTCGGGGTCGATCTCCCGGTAGAATCCCCAGGCGGTGTACTCGTAGCAGACCTGGAACTCCGTCGGCTCATCGCCGTTGGACGGGCGCTCCAGATAGATCGATCGCTGGGGCGTGTCGGGCGGCGCCACGACGTGCTCCTCGGGATCGGTCCAGAGGAGCTCGATGTCTGTCATGTGCGGCTCCTCGCGCGGGTAGACCACCCAGCAGCGGATCGTCTCCCCCTCGGGCACCTCGCCCGGGTTGACCGTCAGCGTGTAGGTCACGCGGTATCGCTCGGGGCAGACGAGGCCATCCTCATCGCCCTGGGCCTCCGCGATGATCGCCTGGACGTGGGCCTCGAGGCCCGAGGTCATCTTGCGCATGTCGCTCATGTTCTCGGGATCGAGAACGGGCATCACCGCCTCGCGCCGCCCCTGCGCGGCGGGATTGCGGCGGAAGAGGTTGCGGGCGTCGCGCGGGAAATAGCGGATCTCGCCGTCGATCACGAAGTGCTGAATCCAGCCCTCCTCGCGCCACCGGTCGACGTCCTCCATCGTGGCGTCGGGGAGCGTCTCCTGGATCCCCTCGAGCATCTGCTCGCCCGTCCAGCGGAAGTCGAGCCCGATGCGGCGCAGGCGCTCGGCCTCGAACAGCAGCTCGTCGCGCTGCGCCTCGTCATCCGTCTGCTCGGCCACCGCCGCGAGCTGGGCCCGCGCCTCCGTCCACTGCCCCTCATCGATCAGGGACTGAATGCTCTCGGGAATGGCGGCTGCCACTCCAGCGATGAGACCTCCGATCAGGGTGGCGACGAGCGCCAGGCGCAGACACATGGTTTCAACCTCACAGGGGAATGGGAGTCCTCGGCACAGCTAGCCGGACTCAGGGGAAGGGACAACCGAAAAGCCGCTCAGGCCACGCGGCGCCTCTGCCCCGCGCGCCAGACGGCTGCCCACCCCGCCATCGCGAAGATCATCATCACAGGCTCGATCCCATGGCGGAAGCGGGGCTGGGCCCAGGTGATCAGATGGACGGCCACCCAGAGCCCGAAGAGCGAGATCACCCAGAGCTGGGCGGGGGTGACGCCCTCGATCAGCTCGTGTCCCCCCCGGCGCAGCCAGAGGAGGATCAGCCATGCCACCAGCCCCACCAGCACAAGGCGCCACTGCCAGGTGCAGAGGGCGAGCGTGGAGTTGAAGTGCTCGACCTGGTCGTACCACTCGGGATTGAAAACGGTGAAGTACATCTCGGGCCGGATCAGATGGTCGAATTTGACGAACCACCGCATCACCGTCGTCTGGGGATGGGCGATGGCGTACTCGCGGGCCAGGCGCGAGCCGATGAGATGGAGCGCCACGGTGGTGCGATCCTCGAGCGGCTCATAGGCGTCCTCCCAGGAGGTGAGCCAGTAGAGAGTCCGCGAGGGGCTGTTGCCCATGTAGAGGTTGGGGCCGCCGGTGGCCGCGATGGGGATGAAGTGGCCGCTGACATGCCAGTTGCGCACCGTCCAGGGCACCAGCGTGGCGATGAAGACGAGCGCCATCGCGAGCCAGCGCCACCGGGACACACCGAGCCAGGGGCTCCGGAAAATCACCGCGATCAGCAGGGCGGGGGCGAGAAGGATCGGTGTGGGACGCACATGGGCCGCGGCTCCGAACACCAGCGCGGCGAGGATGAAGAGGGTCCAGCCACCCCACCCCTCTCTTTTGATCCCCGCCACGGACAGAGTCAGCGCGAGCATCCAGAGCGCGAGGAAGAGGGGCTCGGAGCACCAGGTGCTGATCATGGCGATGTGATTGATGTAGATGGCCGCGAGAAACGCGGCGGCCAATCCGATCCCCGAGGAGAACAGCTGCCACCCCAGCACCCAGGTCAGGAACACAGCGAAGACACCGAGACCGATCTGGACGTCGACCACACCCGGCACGAGATCGTCAGTGTCGGTCTCATCGACCTCTCCATCCGTCAACACTGTCTCAGGCGAGACGCTCCCAGGGGTCGTCTCGGCGATTCCCTCCTCATCTGCCAAGACCACCTCGGGCGATGCACCCGCAGAGGTGGTGTCGGCGCTCTCCAGTGGGGCCTCCTCCTCGAAGAGCCAGAGCAGACACGCCAGCACCGCGGGCCATCCGGGTGCTCGCTCGCACGAGGGCTTCAGGCGCTCACGCTCCTCAGCGTACTCTCGGTTCTTGTCCTCCAGCTTGACCAGATCGCCCTTCCACTGCGCGATAAGCGATTGGGCGACCACCTCCCGTTCCACACTCGCCTCGACCTCGGTCTCCTCACCCTCGGTCTCCCCGGCCACCTCCTCCTCTTCGTTCTCGTCCTCCTCTGCTTTCCCCCCGTACACCCCCGTCTCGAGAAGTCCCCGTGCCAGCTCCTCGTAGATCGCGATGTCGCCCACGGGCTCGGCCGGGTGGAGCTCGCTCCAGGCCTCGCGCAGGTTCCAGGCCAGCAGCAGGATGACGAGGAGAGCGAATGCGTGTTTCACGGTGTCCCGCTCACTCCGGGGGCCTGCGCTGGGAGTGCAGCATCAGAGCCCCGCTCAGAACGGCGAGTGCAAGCACCGCGGCGGCGAAGAAGGGGACGGCCTCGTCCCAGGGGCTCGTGGCGGGATCGCTGACCCGGGTCACGCTGAATCCCAGCAATCCATAGCCCAGCAGTGGCCCGATGACGCGCGCGAGGCTGGAGAACGACTGACTGACACCCAGGATTCGCCCCTGCTCGGTCACGGCTGTCCGGCGCGAGAGCAGTCCGAGAATCGATGGTGAGGAGATCCCAACCCCCACGGCGAAGATGGCGAGCGCCGCGAGATGCATCCAGGGCTCGATGCCGAGTGCGAGGGCCACAAAGCCGAGCGTCGCGATCGCCGATCCCGCGGCGATCAGCGTGGCCTCGCTGGCGCGGCGCCTGAGGCGTCGAATGAGAAATCCCTGCACGAACGCCATGAGGACCCCGGCGTAGACGTAGATGAGTGCCACCTGATGGTCCAGCCAGCCGAAGCGTCTGTCAATGAAGGCGGGCAGGGTCGTCTCCCAGATCGCGATCGCGACCGTGAAGAGAAAAAACATCACGATGAGCCCTCGCACCGCGGGCAGCGCGAGCGATCGAACGACGGTCTGCAGGCGACCCGCGGTCGCCGCGCCCGTGTGCCGATTCTCCGGTGGGAGGGCCTCCGGCAGCGACCGGATGGCCAGGAGGAGATTGACGCCGCAGATCACCGCCGCCCCGATGCCGGGCCAGATCTCGCCCAGGGGCACCAGCGCCGAGGCGAGCGCGGGACCCAGGATGAAGCCCAGACCGAAGGCGGCGCCGATCAGCCCCATGCCGTGCGCGCGGTCCTCGGCGCTCGTCGTGTCGGCGATGTACGCCTGCGCCACGGGGATGTTCGCCCCCATGATCCCCCCCAGCGTTCGCGAGGCGAACAGCAGCGCCAGCGAGTGACCGGTGCTCGCGACGGCGAAGAGCACGTACGAGAGTGTGGAGCCAGCGAGCGAGATCAGGATCACCGGTCGACGCCCGATCCGGTCGCTGAGCTGCCCCCACAGCGGGGCGAAGAGGAACTGCATCAGGCTGAAGATGGCCAGGAGCCACCCCAGCGCCATCTCCCCCGCACCGAATCGCTCGGCGTAGAGCGGCAGCAGGGGAAGGACGATGGCGAATCCCACAAGGTCGATGAAGACCGTGAGGAAGAGAATGGCCAGGGGGCCTCGACGCGCCCGGGGCAAGGCTCAGCTCCGGCCGAAGTGATGGGGGCGCTGGCGGAAGACGACCTTGCCCTCGTGGACCACGATCTCGTCGTTGACGTGGAGCCTCAGGGCCTGTGACAGCGTCTTGCCCTCCAGCCGCCGCCCCATCTCGCGGACCTCGTCGACCG
>JAFGKF010000389.1 GCA_016928695.1 Candidatus Sumerlaeota bacterium
CGCCAGTTCTCGGGGCGCTCGATGCCCGGCACCCAGGTGGGGGGGAAGGCGTTTGCCTCGGACGAGGTCTTCAGGCTCGACGTCACCATCCAGTAGAAGGGCAGCGCCATGATCACGCTGCCGAGGATCAGCACCGCGTAGACCAGGGCGCGGTTGATCGCACGGCGGCGCTGGTGGCCACCGCGGATGCGGGGCTGCGGCCCCCGGTGCCGGGGAGAGGGTGCATCAGTCATAGTGCACCTTCCTCCCGAGGGTCATCTTCTGGATCAGCGAGATGACCGTGAGGATGAGGAACAGGATGAAGCCCACGGCGGCCGCGCGGCCGAAGTCGAATCGGCCCAGGAACGCGAGGTCGTAGAGGTAGAACACGACCGTCCCCGTGTCGTACTCGATGCCGCCTGTCGGTGTCATGATGAAGACGCCGATGAACTCCTTGAAGGCGAAGATCGTGGTGATGATTGCCAGGAAGAAGGTGTAGGGCGAGACGAGGGGCCAGGTGATGTTCCAGAACTTCTGCCACGCGTTGGCCCCATCGATGTCGGCCGCCTCGTAGTAGGTCTTGTCGATGCCCTGCAGCCCGGCGAGGAAGATCACCATCGCGTAGCCGATCGACCGCCAGACGGTCATGATGATGATGGCCGTCAGCGCGAGGCTCGGCCCCCGCACGATGCTGATCAGCATGAAGAGCAGCGGCGACTCGTCGGCGTAGACGTCCGCCCCGATGCGGAAGTGCTCGTCGCCGATCACCGCTCCGATCAGCATCTCCCAGATGCCGCGCGGCTCATTGAGCCAGTTGAGCCCATCGAAGCCGAACCACCCGATGATCGAGTTGGCCAGGCCCGAGTTCTGGTTGAAGACATAGAGCCAGACGACGGACACCGCGACGGCGGAGGTGATGTAGGGCAGGAAGTAGACGGTCCGGAAGAAGTTCAGAGCGCGGATCCGCTGGTTGAGCAGCACGGCGACGAAGAGCGAGAGCGCGATGCTGGTGGGCACGGTGTAGATCACGAAGTTCACCGTGTTCATCAGCGACTTGAGGAACTTCTCGCTGCTGAGGACCCAGGTGTAATTGGCGAAGCCCATCCACTCCATGTTGCCCGCGATGTCGCGCTCGTTGAGCGAGATGTAGAAGGCGAAGATCGCCGGCCAGAGCCAGAACGTCGCCAGGATGAGCGTCGCCGGCCCCAGGTAGGCGTAGGCCACCAGGCTCTCACGCAGACGCCGACGGAAGGGGATCTGACTCACCGGAATGGCCGCTGTGTCTGACGAGGGGGACACCGCTCACCTGCCCTGCTCTGCATCGAAGAGCGGGAGTCTGCCGGGCACCCGGGGCGCCTTCAACAGGAAAATGGTCGGGGTCGCGATCAGTGCGTCTCGCCGCTGCGCGTGGGGATCACCTCGGCCGCATTCGGCGTCGGCTCGGACGGACGCCCGCCACTCGTCTCCGCCTCGATGGTGCGCAGCTCCGCGATCGCACTGTTGATCATGCGGACCTTTTCGCGGTAGGAGAGGAAGGCCGATTTGAATCCATAGATGATCAGATCTTTGATCTCCGGCCAGGTGAATCCCAGCTCGCGGTGGCAGATCTCCAGCTCTCTGGTCACCGTCGTGTCGCTCATCAGTCGATTGTCCGTGTTGACCGTCACCCGCAGGCCGTAGTCGTAGTAGAAGCGGATCGGGTGCGCGCTGGCGCTGGGGCACGCGCGGGTCTGCACGTTCGAGGAGACACAGCACTCCAGGGGGATCCGGTGGTCGTTGACGTAGTTGAGAAGATCGCCGTCCTCCTTGAGCCGCGTGCCGTGGCCGATGCGGTGCGTCCCGCAGTGGTGAAGCGCCTGCGCGATCGACGCGGGGCCGTAGGCCTCTCCCGCGTGGATGGTCACGTTGATGTTGTTGTTGAGGATGCGGTAGAACGCCTCGCGGTGCTTCTTCGCCGGGAAGTCCTCCTCCGCCCCCGCGAGATCGAAGGCCACCACGCCGCGGTTCTTGTAGGCCACCGTCAGCTCCGCCAGCAGCATCGAGGTCTCGGGATTGATGTTGCGCATCCCGCAGATGATGCACCCCGTCCGGACGTTGAACTCGCGCTCGCCGCGCGACAGCCCCTCGAGCACGGCGTCGACGATGTCGGTCAGCTTGAGCCCCCCCTTCGTGTGGAGGATCGGACTGAAGCGCACCTCGAAGTAGCGGACGTTCTCCGCGGCGTAGTCCTCACACAGCTCCCGCGCGATGCGGCTCAGCGACTCGCGCGTCTGCATCACCGAGAGCGTGATGTCGAAGGCCTTGAGGTACTGAACCAGGTTCTGGCAGTCCTCCCCGATTTTGACCCGCTGCTCCAGCTCCTCCAGTGAGGCCGCGGGGAGTTTCACCCCCTGCTCCTGGGCCAGCTCCCACACCGTCTCCGGGCGGACGGAGCCGTCGAGGTGGCTGTGCAGATCGGTCTTGGGGACCCGGGCGAGAAGTTCTCTGGTCACTTCCATGGGCAATTCTGTCCTCCGGCGGGGGAGAGGGCCCACTCGGCCATCATCTGCTCCCGCGTCATCTTTCAATTTGTCAGAGGCTCTCTCTTCTGGCAAGCCCAACCCGCGACGTGACAGCGATGCCTGTGCCCCCCCCCTCCATCCCCCCGCCCCCGCGCCTGGGTGAGATGATCACCCGCACGGCCGCCGGAATCCTCTCCGCCCTGATGCTTCTGGTGTTGGCGCGCTTTCTCGCGCAGCCCGACACCCTCAGGCTCTTCACCATCCCCGCCGTTCTCCTCTTCACCGTGTTCGGGTGGATCCGCCCTTCAATGGGGCTCTATCCCCTCATCTTTCTCCTGCCGCTGACCCCGCTTGTTCCCCATGTGCGGGGTGTGGCCAACTTCAGCCTCGTCGAGGTGATGTGGTGGGCCCTGTGCATGGGACGCGCCGCGCGCCGGGCCATCGATCCCCGCCCACTCCGGCTTCCCCCGCCCCCCTCCTGGTCCACCCTGGTGCTGCTCACCGTCGTCGTCTGCGGCTCAGCGGCCGTGCGGCTGCTGCGCAACGCCCAGTGGGCGGATCCGATTGTCTGGCGGGTTCTCTGGGACGATCTGGGCCACTTCTTCCGGTGGTCGCAGGAGTCGCGCCTCATGCCGCTGAGGGCCGCCGTCGTCTGGCTCGAGGGCGTCGCGTTTCTCGATCTCGTGAGACGCAATGCCCCCCGCGACAGCTTTCAGCGGCGCATCCGCATCCTTCTGATTCTCTCGCTCACCTTCGTCGTCCTCATCAGCCTCCACCAGTTCGCACTGGCGATGACGCTCGGCGACGGCGCACCGGAGACGCTGGCCGCCTGGCAGGTCGAGCCCGATTGGCTGCCCGACGCCATCACCGACCGCTGGACCATCCGCGCGGTCCACGGACCCTGGCCTGACGTCAACAGCTTCGCCTCCTATCTCCTGATGTGCTTCCCGCTGCTGCTGTCGGCCTTCGTGCTCAGCCGCAATGTCTTCGGCCGCGCCCTGCTCATGCTGCTCGGGGCGGGCACCGCGCTGGTGCTGGTGCTCACCTTCTCGCGGATCGCCCTCCTCTGGTTGCCGATCACCCTGCTCATCTGGCTCCTGCTCAGCCGCGCCCGCCTGCGTCGACTCTGGGAGTGGGTCGAGCGGCGAGGTCGCCTCGTCGTGATCTCGGCGCTGGTCGCCGCGATGGCTCTTCTCGGACTCCTCCTGGGCTCCGACCGGGGCGCACAGGCGGTCGAGCACGCCCTGCAAACGGCCCCCGCCGAGCGCCTCAACGTCGCACTCAAGGGGCGCGTCAACATCTGGCGCAAAGCGCTGGCGATGACCCATGAGGCCCCGATTCTGGGGGTGGGGTGGGGAAGCTTCCATGAGCGCGCGGCTCACTATCACCATCGCGAGGCCGACACCACGTCGTGGGGCGAGTCGGTCTGGAATCCCGTCCATGAGAATGCGCACAACCAGTTCCTCCAGATCCTCGCGGAGTCGGGCGTCGTCGGGCTCGGCCTGACACTCCTGCTCATGCTTCAGTGGCTGGGCATCGCGCTGCGCAGCGCCGTCTGGGGCAAAGGGGGCGACCGATGGACGGCCCGGGCTCTCATGGCCTCTGTCATCGCCCTGGCCGGGACGCTCCTGACGGGCCACGCGCTTCTGCTGATCGAGATGCACTTCCTCTTCTGGGTGCTCGTGGGCATCGCCTTCATCCGCCCGCGCGGCCCCAATCTCCCCCGGCCACCGCAGGTACCACCCCCCTGGTCGGGGCGAGCCCAGGTCGCCCTGATCGCTCTCATCGCGATCTTTGCCGTGCGTGCCTGGAATGCCCGGGGAGCGCCCGATCTGCACCCATGGAGCGTGGGCCTCCACCCGGTCGAGACCGAGGCGCTGAGCGGCCACACCTTCCAGTGGACCACAGGTCACGCCGCCCTGATGCTCCGCAACATCCAGGGGGACTGCGGCTTCCACCTGAGCAATGCTCGCCCCGACCTCGCCCCGGTGACCGTCGAGGTCTGGATCAACGGGGAGCTCCGAGACCGTGTGACACCGCCCGACAATCACTGGTGGCCCTATCGCTTCGATCTCCCCGATGTTTCACCCAACGCGACCTATCGCCTCGATCTGCGCCCACTCCAGATCTATCCCGACGGCGACCGCGAGCTCGGAATCCGGCTGCGGGCGGTCAGCTACTGACAACCGTGGGCTCGAGGGAGGACATCGGTGTTCATCCCACCGATGAGATCCGCTCGCTGCCCCGTGAATTGCGGGCCCTCTTGACAATGGGACTTGGAGCGAAGAAGGATCGGTGTGAGTGAGCGCCGCGAGGACATGATCACATGAGATTGGCTCAGCTGGGACACGGTTACTGGGGACGCAACCTTCTGAGAGTTTTTTCCAGGGTCAAAGGGGCTCAGCTGATCCTCTGCTGTGACAGCCAGCCCGAGGCGCGGGAGGCCGCTCAGGCTGCGGTGCCGGGCCTGGAGGTCTGCGAGCGGCCGGAGCAGGTGTTCGAGCGCGATGACATCGATGGCGTGATCATCGCCACTCCGGCGAGAGATCACTTCGGGCAGACAGGGGCCGCCCTGAGGGCGGGCAAACACGTCCTCGTCGAGAAGCCCCTGGCTCTCACCGGCGACGAGGCGGAGGAGCTGGTCGATCTCGCCGATTCCTCCGGCCTGACGCTGATGGTGGGCCACACGTTTCTCTACAACGATGCCGTGAGGTGGGTGAGAGATTTCATCGACAGGGGGGAGCTGGGTGAGATCTACTACGCCTACTTCCAGCGCCTGAACCTCGGCCGGGTTCGCCAGGACGTCAACGCCCTCTGGAACTTGGCGCCCCATGACATCTCGATTGCCCAGTATTGGTTCTCCGAGATCCCCTCAGACGTCAGGGGGCACGGCGTCTCCTTCATCCAGCCGGGGATCGACGATGTCTCGTTCGTGAACCTGTTCTACCCGAGTGGACGCTTTGCCCACATCCATGTGAGCTGGCTCGACCCCTCCAAGACGCGCCGCGCGGTCGTCGTGGGCAGCAAAAAGATGGTGCTCTACGACGACACCTCCCCCGATGCGAAGATCGTCGTCTACGACAAGGGGATCGATCGCAGACATCCCCCCGATGCCGAGCAGTTCGACAGCTTCGCTCAGTTTCAGCTGCTCCACCGCGCCGGCGACGTCTGGATCCCCCGCATCGGATTCCGCGAGCCGCTCCAGGTCGAGGCACAGCACTTCGTCGACTGTGTCACCCGGGGTGAGCGCCCGCTGACCGACGGGAAGAGCGGCCTCGATGTCGTGCGGATCCTCACCGCCGCCCAGGGCTGAGAGGGATCCCCCTGAGGAGATCGCGATGGAATTCCGGCCCTGGCCGCCCCTGCCCGGCGGCGCCGCTGTCCGCGAAAACACCCTTGTCGGTGCCGGGGGAGGTGTGACAGAGAGTGTCCCTCCGCGCGCCGCTGCTGCAGGCCGAGGTGATCAAGAGCATCGGAGATCCTCGTCACCCCGGCGGTGCGATCATCCGCTCCAGAGAGGCTGAGTGAGACCAACATGTCCAACATCCCCCTCGTTGACCTGAAGGCACAGTACCGGAGTGTGCGCGGCGAGATCGACGAGGCGATTCGCGAGACCCTCGAGAGCGCGGCCTTCATCATGGGATCGAGGGTGAGCGACTTCGAGCGGGCCTTCGCCGATTTCTGCGGCGCCCGCTTCGGCATCGCCACCAGCTCGGGGACCACCGCCCTGCACATGGCACTGATCGGCGCCGGGATCGGCGCCGGGGACGAGGTCATCACCCCCTCACACACCTTCATCGCCACGGCGGAGGCGATCTGCCACTGCGGCGCCACCCCCGTCTTCATCGACGTCGACCCCGAGACCATGTGCCTCGATCCCGAACAGATCGAGCCGGCGATCACCCCCAGGACCAAGGCCATCGTCCCTGTGCACATCTGGGGACAGCTCGCCGACATGGGTGCCATCTGCGAGGTCGCACAGCGCCATGGGCTCCGTGTCATCGAGGATGCGGCCCAGGCCCACGGCGCCGAGCTCAATGGCCGCCGGGCAGGCACGCTGGGTGACTTCGGCTGCTTCAGCTTCTTCCCGGGCAAGAACCTCGGCGCCTGCGGCGATGGGGGAATGGTGACCACGGATGACGAGGGGCAGGCGCACCGGCTGAGGCTGCTGGTCAATCACGGTCGACACACGAAGTATGAGCACGAGATGATCGGCTACAACTATCGCCTCGACGCGCTTCAGGGGGCCATCCTCAGTGTCAAGCTCCGCCACCTCGAGGAGTGGACTCAGGCACGCCGGCGCCTGGCCCGCCGCTACAGCGAGCGGCTCGCCGACGTCGACGGCATCTCGGCACCCGTCGAGAGGCGAGGCCACGTCTATCACCTCTATGTGATCCAATGCGATGATCGCGATGCGCTGGCGAGGGCGCTCAGCGAGGAGGGCATCGCCAGTGGGATCCACTATCCCATCCCCCTTCATCTCCAGCCCTGCTTCAGCCATCTCCCCAGCGCGGGCAGGGGCAGGTTCCCCGTGACCGAGCGTGTGGTTGACCGCATCCTCTCCCTCCCGATCTACCCCGAGATGACGGATGAGCAGCAGGATCGCGTGGTGAGGGTCATCCGAGAGCACCTCGCCAGATGAGAGCAGAGCTCCTCCACGCCCCAGCGCAGGGTGCGCCAGACCCGGAGATCTCCGTCTATGTCCCCGCCCTCAACGAGGAGGGGACCATCGCCGAGCTGGCGGAGAGAATCGCCACGGGGTGCTCCGCTGTGGACGCGACATTCGAGATCGTGTTTGTGGATGACGGCAGCACCGACTCCACACTGCAGCGGATGAGGGATGTCGCCGCCCAGTGGCCGGATCAGGTGCAGATCCTTCATCACCGCACCCCACTGGGTCTGACAGAGACGATGATCGACGCGTTTCGGTGTGTGCGTGGAGATGTGATCATCTGGATCCCGGCGGACCTCGAGAGCGATCCCGGGGAGGACATTCCCAGGCTGATCGGCAAGATGCGCGGGGACGATCTCGACGTCGTCTGCGGATGGCGCCAGGGGCGGGCCGATGGCAAGTCGCTCTTCTCCTGGATCTACAACGCCGTCTCGCGCCGCCTCTTCTCGGTCAGCGCGCACGACATGAACTGGATCAAGGCGTTTCGCCGCGAGTGCCTCCGGGATCTCGAGCTCCGCAGCGACTGGCACCGCTTTCTCGTCATGATCTGGGCAGAGCGGGGATTCAAAATCGGCGAGGTTCCCACCACCTGGCACCCGCGCCGGTCCGGGCGGAGCAAGTTCGGCCTCTGGCGAATCCCCGTCTCGTTCTTCGATGTCCTGGCGCTCCGCTTCCTGTTGACCTTCTCGCGCAAGCCGCTCCTGTTTTTCGGCGGCGCCGGACTGACCTTCGGAGCGCTGGGGAGCGTGATCATCGGATACCTGACCATCCTGTACTTCACCACCAACACCCAGAGACGGCCGCTCTTCTACTTCGGGCTGACTCTGATCGTCGTGGCCTTCCTGCTGCTGTGCGTGGGATTTCTGGCGGAGCTGATCGTCAAGGGTGAGAGAGCGGAGCCGCCGCGCAGGGACAAGAGAGATCGGTGACTCTGTGATGAGGGTCACTTTCCTCACACACTGCTTTCCCGGCTGGGAGGGGGACACCAAGGGACATGTCGTCTTCGCCTTTGCAGGTGGGCTGGCCGCTCGGGGCATCGAGGTCAGCGTCGTCTCATCCACCGTGGCCGAGAGAGGCGCCGCCGCACCCCTGAGGCTCCCGGACGGAGTGCGCTTCGCCCCCTTCCCCGTGAGGGAAGAGGAGCGCGACCTCAAGGCCATCGCGTCACGCCCTTTTCGCCTCCTGGCCCAGATGTGGCGCTTCAGACGAGCGGCCGCCCGCGAGGTCGGGAGATTCAAGCCCCATCTGATCCACTCCTTCTGGGCGCTGCCCGCGGGCGTGATCGGCGCCTCGCTGGCCCGGAGACACGGCATTCCCCACATCGCTCACTGCATGGGTTCAGACCTCAGGGTGTTCGCGAAGAGAAACGCGGTCACCCGATGGCTCACCGGGCGCGCCCTGCGTGGCAGCGCCGCGGTCGCGGGTGTCAGCCGCGATCTTCTCCAGTGCGCCGTTGACGACCACGGTGTCGATCCCGCGCGGTGCCACCACATCTGCACCGGTGTCGACTCCGAGATCTTCCGGCCGATCCCGCGTGAGAGGGCCGAGTGTGAGCTCGGCGTCAGCACTCCCCGCCCCAGGGCGCTCTTTGTCGGCGAGCTGACCGCCATCAAGGGTCTCGACACTCTGATCGAGGCCTTCGGCCGGGTGAGAGGCGCCGGGGTGCAGGGGACGCTTCACCTCATAGGCGCAGGGGATCAGATGGACTCGCTCAGGGGGCGTGTCGAGCAGATGGGCCTCGGCGACGCCGTGAGATTCGAGGGGTGGCAGCCGCACGGTCGCATCCCCCTCTGGATGAATGCCTGTGACGTGCTGGTCCTCCCCAGTCTCAGTGAGGGCACCCCCAACGTGGTGATGGAGGCCCTCTGCTGCGGGTGTCCCGTCATCGCCTCGCGCGTCGGGGGAACAGCCGAGGCTGTGGGCAATTGCCGAGGCGCGGCGCTTTTCGACGCCGGTGACGCTGACCAGCTGCAGTCCCACCTGCGCGACGCGCTCAGCACACCATCGCTGTCCGAGGCGGCGGCGGCCGGGGCAGCGGATTTCGCCTCCGCCCATGGGATCGAGTCCTCGATCTCCCTCATCGTCTCTCTCCACCGCGAATCTGTCCGAGAGGGAGAGAGTTGATGGGCCGAGGTGACACTGTGCTGATCACCTCCGGGCTCAGGATGAATCTTGGCGACCAGGCCATCAGGCTCGGCTGCCTGAAGATGCTCCGGGATTCAGGGATCTGGCCCCTCGCCGCCGAGCTGACTCCCTATCTGGGAATCAGACACGGTCTGCGGCTGCTCTGCCACCTCGTCGCAGGGAGCACGGTGCTCTACTCCGTGGGCCATCCGATTCAGGATGTGACATCGGGGATCTACACCCCCGCGGCTCTCTCTGGACTCACCCTGACAAGGCTCTTTCGGAGGCGACACATCGTGATCAGTGCGGGGGCCTCGGAGCTCCGCCGCGGATGGGTGAGGAGGATCGCGAGGTTCTCTCTGACGCGGGCCCTCTTTCTCTCGGCGCGCGATGAGTTCTCTGCCCAGAGGCTCCGAGAGCTGACCGGGAGAGACGATGTCTATGTCGGCGTCGATCCCGCACTCGCTCTGACGCCGGAGGATCTCTGCCCGGGGGAGAGTGTCTCTCCCGTCGCCGACGGATCACCGTACGTCTGCATTGCCCCGAGGAGATGGGATGCCTATGACTCCTCAGGCAGATCGAGACAGATTGACCTCACTGACACCCTCGTTCAGCTGACGGAGAGGCTTGTCACGGAGCTCGGCGTGAGTGTGGTGTTCGTGTCCATGTGCCAGATCTCCGCCAGGCACCCGGGTCAAGACGACCACACCTTCGCATCGGAGATCTGTGCCCGCCTGAGCCCCGAGGTCGCCTCCCGGGTGACTGTGCTCAGTGCCGAGACGCCGGTGAGCGGCCTCGCGGGTGTCCTCCGGTCCGCGGAGGCCACTCTGGCAGTGAGGATGCACGCCTCGATTCTCTCCGCCGCGATGGGGACGCCGCCGATCAACATCCACTACTCCGAGAAGGGCCGGAGTTTCATGGAGATGCTGGGGATGGGTTCCCGCGCCGTCTCCATCGGCGAGTTCACGCCCGATTCGATGCTGGGGATGGTCGGTGAGATCCTGGGAAACCGTGAGAGGATCGCGGAGCAGCTGTGCGAGGGCGTCGAGAGGCTGAGGGAGAGACTCCGGCAGCAGTTCCAGGAGATCGCCGCTGCGCTCCGGGGCAAAGGGTGAGGAGGGGAGACAGATGAGAAAAGTGCTTCTGTCTGTGATCCCCATCGGGCTCCTCGCCATTGTCATCTGGGTTGCCGTCAGGGAGTGCCAGGCTCATGAGCTGACCGGATTGAGCTTCAGGCCCCTCCCGGCGGCCGCTGCCACAGCGCTGATGGCCATCAATTTCTTCGCGGTGGTTTTCATCTGGAGAATGAACCTGGCCCATCTCGGCCATGTCCTCGCTCTCCGTGTCGCCATCTCCATCTATTTCCTGTCGAACGCCGGGAGATACATCCCCGGCAAGATCTGGCAGATCGCCGGCGCCGTCGCGCTGGCCCGCCGGGAGGGTGTTCCCGAGGAGGTGACACTCTCGGCCTCCGCCGCCGGCCTTCTGGCCAACATTCTCACAGGGCTGCTGATCGGAACGCTTGCCCTCTGGGGTCAGCTGACCGAGAGCGCGCTGGCCCTGAGCCTGTTCATCACATTGGCCGTCGCCACCGCCGTGCTGCTGTGCACCCCTCTGTTCTCCAAGATGATGGCAATCCACACCCTGATCACCAAGCGCAGCGTTCCCCGAGTGCACTTCAGCCCGGCCCACATGGCCCTGCTGACCCTCCTCAATGCGCTCAGATGGCTTCTCTGTGGCCTCGCTTTTCACCTGCTGATCCTCGCCCTGGTGCCCGATGCCGAGATCTCACTGCTCGTCAGTGTCGGCGCCTATCCGGCAGCATACACCCTCGGCCTCCTCGCGCTCATCGCACCGGGGGGCATCGGTGTGCGCGAGGGGGTTCTGGTGCTCATCCTGTCCGATTCCCTGGGTGCCGGCATGGCCGCCGTGGTGGCGGCTGCCGCACGTGTGTGGACCACGGCCCTGGAGGCTCTTTTCACCGGCTGGGCCGTCTGGCATTTCCACTCGCGCATGCGCAGCTGATCTGCATGCAGGCGCTTGCTCCCCTCGGCGGAGCGAACTGGCGGGAGAGATGAGCCCACTCTCAGATTTTTCATTGCCACCTGCAATCCGAGGCCCTTAGCGTCCTCCCCCATGTCCATCAGCCAAGACAGCACATGCGATGAGAGGCGTCTGCCCACACGCCGGGAGTGGATCTGGATCCTGATCGCCGCCGCCGTGGCCACGGCCCTGAGGGCGGTCGTGGCTGAGCGCAGTGGCTTCTCGCAGGATGAGTACAACACTCTCAGGACCCTGAGCAGGCCCGTGTGGGAGTCCATCACGAGGCTCATCGGCGCGACGCACTCGCCTCTGCCCTTTCTCTATGAGCGCATCTTCTATGTCATCAGCGACGATCAGACATTCCTGAGGCTGAGCTCCGCCCTCGCCGTCGGCACCGGTGTGATCGCCATCGCCCTGCTCGCGATCGAGATGCGACTGCGCAGTGCCCTCGCACCGCTTCTGATCCTGGCCGTGTTCAGCCCCTACTGGGAGCGGATCGGCCTGATGTTCCGATACACCATGCCCATGGTGACCCTGGCCACACTGTGGACATGGCTGCTGATGCGGGATCTGCGACGCCCCACCCTCGGCTCCGCCATCGCCGCGACCCTCCTGGGAGTTCTCACGCTCTGGACACACGCCTCCGCCAATTTCATCGGGCTGGGGCTGGGGATCTTCGCCATCGTGACCGCACTGCACACGGACGGCCTCAGACTCCGCCGTCTGGCGAGAGCGGTCACCCCTCTGCTCCTGGCTCTCCTGACCATTGTCCCCAAGGCTCTGGCCATTCGGGCCTGGGCGGAGGCCGATGTGGTGAGCGACCTCGATCCCTCGCGCCCTGAGATCGGCGAGATGTGGAAGATCTCTCTGCAGACGCTCTTCAGCGACGCCCATCTGCTCGAGCAGATGACCCGTCTCTCCAACGACATCTTCATCGCGATTCAGACGGCGCTGATCGTCGTCGCCCTGGTCTTGCTCGTGGTCCGCGTGCGCCGCGGGGAGGCCCTCCCACTGCTCTCTCTGCTTCTGTGCACCCTGCCCGTCATTGCGATGTGCATCTACATCGTCTCCTGGACGACCGACGACATCCACGAGCGGGTGAGATATCAGGCCTATGTGTCAGTTCCCCTTCTCCTGCTGATGGCTGTGGCGTGGGGCGACAGTCGCCGGCTGGGGATCTGGCGCCATGTGTACCGCGGGGCCCTCGCCCTGACGATGGGCCTGGCTTTCATCGCCCAGGCGATCAACATCGGCGATGGCCACCGCGAGGCCGTCCAGTGGCTGGCCAGCGTGCGCCGGCCGGGAGAGCCGGTCGCCGTCGTCGCCGAGTGGAACGAGAAGGCCTTCAGTTATCTGGATCTCACACCGATGGAGGGCATCACCTTCATCGACAAGTACATCGACGACGAGGAGCTGGCGGCCGCCATCCGCGAGGCCCTGGCCGACGCCCCCACAGGTCACATATTCACGGGCACACGGCAATCGACAGTGCGTGAGATCGCGAGTGCCTTTGCGAGCGAGGAGAGGTTTGCCGAGCTGCGCATCTCGCATGTGGGCAACGTCCAGATCATCAGCTTCGCCCGGACACAGGAGGGGGCCGACCGCATCGCCGATTATCCGCCTGTCCCCGAGTTCTGGATCCAGGTCGAGACGCACTGAGCGCGGATCGGTCCCGGAGAAAATCCGAGACATCTCCCCGCCGCCCGTGTCAATCTCGCGGGCATGGAGTCTCTCCGCGAGCGGATCCGGTTCTGGTTCGACGACCTCACGACGCCGATGGGGCGATTGGTCGACATCGCTGTCATCGCCCTGATCGTTCTCAGCTGTTTCGTCCTCGTCCTCGAGACCTATGCGAGGACGCCTGAGACCGCGGCCCGGCTCCTCCTGGTCGAGCACGTCATCATCGCGCTCTTCATCGCCGAGTATCTCCTCCGGCTGTGGGCAGCAGAGCATCGCCTGCGCCACATCTTCGAGTTCTACTCGCTCATCGACCTCGCCGCGATTCTCCCCGCGCTGGTGACGCCGCATCTCCAGGTGGTCCGCGTTTTCCGGGTGCTGCGCGTGCTGCGCCTGCTGCGATTCGTCCAGGATCGCCACTTCTTCTTCGGCTCGATCCGCCAGGCCCACCTCGATGTCCTCCGAATCGCCTTCACCATCTTCGCCATCATGTTCGTCTCCTCGGGATTCATCTGGCACTTCGAGGATGACGCCAATCCCGCCATCGCGGATTTCGGCGACGCCTTCTACTTCACCGTGGTCACGCTGACGACCGTCGGATTCGGCGACATCACGCCGCAGACCGACGCCGCGAAGGCTGTGACCATCCTCATGATCTTCGCGGGGATCATCTTCATCCCCTGGGAACTGCGGACCCTGATCGCCCACGCGACACTGCCCACCGATGCGCAGTCACCCGACTGCCCACGGTGCGGCCTGCGGCGCCATGAGCCCAGCGCGCGCTTCTGTCGACGATGTGGCGAGCGACTTGTCCCCGGTGAATCGGAGATTGACGATCCGATGTGATTGCCCCCACATCACGCCATGATCCGCGTCCAGGACCTCCGAAAGCACTACGGACCCATCCGAGCCGTCGATGGCATCTCGTTCGAGATCGAGCGCGGGGAGACGTTCGGACTCCTCGGCCCCAACGGCGCGGGCAAGACCACCACGATCCACATGATCGCCGGGATCCTGCCGCCCGACGCGGGGAGCGTGGAGATCAACGGCAGCTCCGACCCCACGCGCGCCTCGGTGCGGAGTCAGCTGGGTGTCGCACCCCAGGCCCTGGCACTCTACGAGGAGCTCACCGGGGAGGAGAACCTGGCCTTCTTCGGTCGACTCCATGGCCTGAGGGGCGCCACGCTGCGCGGCAGGGTCCAGTGGGCGCTCGAATTCGCCGAGCTCACCGAGCGCCGACGCTCACTCGTCAAGACCTACTCGGGCGGGATGAAGCGCCGCCTCAACCTCGCCATCGCCCTGATCCACGAGCCCCCCGCGCTGCTCCTCGACGAGCCGACCGTCGGCGTCGACCCGCAGTCGCGCAACCACATCTTCGGCCGCATTGAGGATCTCCGCCGCCGGGGGCTGACTGTTCTGTACACCACCCACTACATGGAGGAGGCCCAGCGTCTCTGCGACCGCGTCGCGATCATGGACCACGGCAAGATGCTCGACGTCGGGACCGTCGACGAGCTGATCAGCCGCCACGGTGGCGTCTCGGTCATCGAGGCGGAGCTCGAGCGTCCGCCCGAGAGCACGGTGTCACTGCCCGGCACGCTCGAGGGGACCTCGCTGCGCATCGAGACGACAAAGCCCCTCGAGGAGGTGGCGCGTCTCGCGGAGCTCGGTGTGCGCATCACAGCGCTCAAAGTCCATCGGCCGGACCTCGAGACGGTCTTCCTCGCGCTGACCGGGAGGAGGCTGAGAGACTGATGCGCGGCATTCTCACTCTCGCCCTCAAGGATCTGCTCCTGATCTGGCGCGACAAGTTCGGGCTGTTCTGGATCCTCGGCTTCCCCGTCATCTACGCGGTCTTCTTCGGCTCGGTGTTGGGCGGTGGTCACGGCGACGGCTCCGGCGCCACCTCCATCGCTCTCACAGATGAGGATCAGACCGAGTTCTCCCAGGAGTTCACCGCTCGGCTGGCGAGCAGCGAGGCCCTCAGCGTGACTCCGATGACGCGCGAGGAGGGGCGCGAGGCCGTGCGTCTGGGCCGACAGGCCGCGCAGGTGGTGCTGCCCACGGGATTCGGCGAATCGCTCGGCTTCGGTGGTCAGGAGGAAGGGGGACTCGAGATCGCCATCGACCCCTCGCGCCGGGCCGAGGGCGCCTACCTGCAGGGGATCCTCATGTCGACCACCTTCGAGATGATCACCGACCGCTTCATGGACCCCGAGCGCGCACGGGAGTGGCTCCCCGATCTTCGCCGCGACGTCGAGGAGGCGCCCGAGATCCCGGGCCTCCAGCGCGATGTGCTGCTGCAGTTCTACGACGCCCTCGACAAATTCCTCGGCGATATCGACCCCGACATCTACCAGAGCGGCCCTGCGCTCCAGGGGCCGAGGGTCGAGGCCGTCTCCGTCACGCGGGACCCCTCAGGGCCCCAGTCGGCCTATGAGATCATGTTCCCCGTCGCCATGCTCTGGGGGCTCATGGGCTGCACGGCGGGCTTCGCCATCTCGCTCGTCCGGGAGCGGTCGCGCGGCACCCTGCTGCGCCTTCGTGTCTCGCCGCTCTCACGCGCTCAGATCCTCGCGGGCAAGGGGCTCGCCTGCTTCCTCGCCTGCTCGGCTGTGATCGTGATGCTCCTCGCGCTCGGGCGGTTCCTCTTCAACATCCGCTTCGAGAATCCCCCTGCCTTCGCGCTCGCGCTCGCCTGCACATCGCTCGCCTTCGTCGGGATCATGATGCTGCTCTCGACGCTCGGAAGAACCGAGGAGGCCGTCGGCGGCTCCTCGTGGGCTGTCCTGCTCCTCTTCGGCATGGTCGGCGGCGCCATGATCCCCCGCTTCGTCATGCCCCTGTGGATGCAGGCGCTGAGCAATTTCAGTCCCATCAGCTGGGGTATCCGCGCCATGGAGGGCGCCACGTGGCGCGGCTTCACCCTCGTCGAGCTCGCCCCCGCATGCGGCGTGCTTCTCCTCTTCGGTGCCGTCTGCTTCTCACTCGGCGTCGCGATCCTCTCACGCCACGAGACCTGATCTCTCCGACGGGATCACAGGATGGACAGGATTGCAGAGGAACTCAGCGCCCTCCGCGATCTCAGCGTTTGAACTCCGATCCTCAATCTCGCCGGCCCATCTTGCCATGCCACGGACGCCCGATCATCAGACCGATGGTCCCGATCACACCCCCCAGGCACAGCACGATGGCGTAGATCCCATGCTTGGCGTCGCCACGCTGGAAAAAGAAGACCGCTGCCGCCGCACCGGCGATGACGAGGAGCGGAGAGATGATGTCCCAGAATCCGATCGATCGCCTCGCCTCTCTCTCGACCGCCGCCGGTGGCGGAGAGACAGGTCTCGGCCCGGGGGCCTGAGGACGCGGCACGGCGCCGCTGGCCACCGGATATCCGCAGGAGGGACAGGCGGTTGCCTGGTCGGAGACCTCGCAGCCGCACTCAGGACAGTTGATCAGTGCCATGGCTCGACCCCTCCCGGTGATCTCATGGGGAGACAGTGCGCTCCCTGTCTCATGACGTCAAGTCGACGCATGGTTCCGGCGCTCATCTCACACCTCCTGAGATCCATCCTGTTCATCCTGTGATCCCGTCTCACCCCCTTCAGAGCAGTTGCCATCGGCGGCTCACATGGCCATACTGTTGGGATGCCGGCGA
>JAFGKF010000390.1 GCA_016928695.1 Candidatus Sumerlaeota bacterium
GGTGATCCACAACCACCCGGGTGGCGATCTGGAACCGAGCGGGGCGGACATCGGCATCGCCTCGACGCTCGGTGCGATGGGGGTGGGTTTCTTCATCATCGACAGCGCCTGCGAGCGCGCCTACGTCGTCGTGCGCGCCTTTGCCATTCCCGAGGTGCAACCGCTCGACATCTCCGACCTCGAGCGGCGCCTGGCGCCCGACGGCGAGCTCGCACGGGCGCTCGAGGACTACGAGCATCGCCCGACGCAGTTGCAGATGCTCCAGGCGGTGGCGGGGGTGTTCAACGACAACCGTCTGGCCGTGATCGAGGCGGGGACGGGGACGGGCAAGAGCCTCGCCTACCTGCTGCCCGCGATCCGCTGGGCGCGGAGCAATCATCAGCGCGTGGTGATCTCGACGAGCACGATCAATCTGCAGGAGCAGCTGATCCACAAGGACCTGCCGTTTCTCCGCGGTCACATGGGCGAGGAGTTCCACGCGGTGCTGGTCAAGGGGCGGACGAACTACCTGTGCCGCCGCAAGCTCGAGGCGGTGATGCGTGACCGAAAGGGGTGGGATTTCACGGAGCCGGGGAGCGCGGAGCAGCTCGAGGAGATCGCCGCGTGGGCGGAGCGGACGGAGGACGGGAGCCTCTCGGATCTCTCTTTCCAGCCGAGCCGCGAGGTGTGGGAGCGCGTGGAGAGCCACTCGGACACGACGCTCCGGGTGCGCTGCCCGCACCACGACAAGTGCTTTTTCTACCGGGCTCGCCGCCGAGCCGCGCGGGCCGACCTTCTGGTGGTCAATCACTCGCTTCTGATGAGTGATCTCTCGATCCGCCAGGCCTCGAACAACTGGGGGGCGCCCGCGGCTCTGCCTCCCTATCACCGCGTGATCCTGGACGAGGCGCACAACGTCGAGGCGGCGGCGACGAGCCACTTCACGCGCCAGGTGACGCGCGGCGGGGTGATGCGCCAGCTGGGGCGGCTGATCGCGTCGAGGCGCCGGCAGGCGGGGCTGATCCCGGCGATGTGGCGCGCGCTGTGCGATGCGATGGTGAGCCACACCGGGCCGCTCATGCAGCGACTGGCCGATGACCTGGAGGGGCCGCTGCGCGAGATGCGCTTCGCGCTCGGCGAGGAGGCGGGCCGGGTGTTCGACGTGATCGAGGACGCCCTCGTCGAGCACTCGGGGCGCGAGCCGCGTCCCGGAGAGGAGATCACCGTTCGCCTCACGGAGGACGCGGAGGCGAGCCGCCTCTGGCGCGATGCGCTCAGGCCAGGGCTCGAGGCTCTCGCCCGGGGTTTCGAGTCGCTGCTCGAGCGGCTGCGCGCCACTCTCCGCTCATGTGAAGAGGTCGACGACGAGACGGCGAAGGGGATCGAGGCCCCGCTGATCGAGCTGCGCGCCGCGGCCAACCAGCTCGCGGAGACCGCCTCCATCTGCCGCTTCCTGGCCCGGGGGCGCACGCGGAGTCACTGCCACTGGTTCAGCCTGCGCACCGCGCGGCAGGGGCCGAACTCTCTCGCGCTGGCCGCCGCGCCTCTGTCGGTCGCCGAGGCGCTGCGCACGGCGCTGTTCGAGCGCTTCCCGTCGGTCGTGATGACGTCGGCCACGCTGTCGGTCGCGGGGCGCTTCGACCACCTCGAGCGCGAGCTGGGCCTGGAGGGGCTCGGTGAGCATCGGCTGGCGGAGATGGCGCTGCCCGCCCCCTTCGACTACGAGCGGCAGGCGTTGGTGGCGGTCTCGAGCGATCTCCCCGATCCCGGTTCCCCTGAGTCGCCCGACGCGTTGGCGCGCGTCATCCTCCCCGCGGTGCTCGCCTCACGCGGGCGGGCGTTTGTGCTCTTCACGTCGTATCGCATGCTGCAGGCCGTGGCCGATCGGCTCTCGCCCTCGCTCGCCGCGGCGGGGCTGCGCCCCCTGCGTCAGGGCGAGACGAACCGCCTGGAGCTGCTGCGCCGCTTCCGGGCCGATCCGGCCCCGGTGCTGTTCGCGACGGCGAGTTTCTGGGAGGGGGTCGACGTGCGGGGAGATGGACTCGTGAATCTGATCCTCACGCGCCTGCCCTTCCAGGTGCCGACCGACCCGCTGCTCGAGGCGCGGGCCGAGGCGCTGGCGATGGAGGGAGGCGACCCCTTCACGCAGCTCCAGCTGCCGCGGGCGGTCATCAAGTTCAAGCAGGGTTTTGGGCGTCTGATCCGCCACCGCAGCGATCGCGGCTGCGTGCTTCTGCTCGACTCCCGTCTCGTTCGGCGGGGCTATGGGCGAACGTTCCTGCGCTCACTGCCGACCGCTGCGGTGCGGGTGCTGGGGGAACGGGAGCTGGTGGAGGCGGTGGGGGAGTTCTTTGGACAGATCAGTCCCTGAACCATGGCGAATGCATTCTCTCCTCTTCCCCAGTGAGGTGAAAAGAAAATCGCCCCGGTGGCATTGCCATCGGGGCGTGATTCAAAGGGCGGTTTTCTCGATCAGTTGGTCAGTTGGTCGAGAAGACGGAGAGCTCGACCAGGACCGTGGCGGCCTAGACCGACAGGTTATCGAAGATGAGGAACTGATCGCCGGCGGGATCCGCGATGCTCGAGAAGCGGTCGGAGTCACCGAGAACGGCTGCCCCACAGGAGACTGCCACGCCCGTGCCGACCCGGCAGCTGTCGGTCTCGGCGGTTTCCCCGTGCCAGGATCGATGCAGATGATGCATCCGCGGAGTGGATCGGGCCGGGTATCCATGGGGGCGAGTGTGCCGCACTGGATCAGGGGGGCAATCCCAGTGTGGCGAAGAGGACTCTGAATGTCACTGTGACACCTCGCAGATTCGCTGTTGACATCAATGGCTCCCTTCACCTGACGCTGCCGATGGAGGGTTGACATCTTGGGGCAGATTCTGCACTGAGCTTGAACCTCTGTCATTCGGACTCCCGGTCATCATGCGCACATTTCTCATCGCTCTCCTGACAACCACCTGCCCGCTGGTGGCATGCGGACAACCCCCAGAGACTGTCGCCCAGCACACTTACCCCTGCGGGGTGTCCATCTCGGAGGGCATGGTCGAGGCCTTCCTCAGCGAACCGGATCTCTGGGATCCGGGCGAGCGCCTGAGCGATTTCGGGATCAGCCGCGAGGAGATGGCCACACGGGCAGGCGCTGTCCTGCTCGCCCTGACGGAGGAGGCGGAGGCTGAGGGCCTGATCGACGATCCCTCCCTTCTCAACCGTCTCGATCACCTGCGCTGGGAACTCCGCCGTGAAATGCTCTACTCGGCCCTTCAGGCCTCGTGCGAGGTCACGGAGGAGGAGATCCAGGCACTCTACGAGGAAGAGAGGGATCGGCTGCACCAGCCTGAGGAGCGCCGTCTGTGGTCGATTCTCATCGAGGCCGGGCTGAATCCCACCGAGGCGGACTGGGAAGCCGCACGGAGCCGGGGCATGGAGGCGCTGCGGCGGCTCCGCGGCGGTGAGAGCTTCGGCGCAGTGGCCCATGACCTCGGAGAGGGTCCCTCAGCCGAAAATGGGGGGGATTTCGGACCGGTGGGGCCCAGCAATCTCCCCGAATCCACACGTGATCTGATCTGGGCGCTGCCCGAGGGAGAGATCAGCGACCTGGTCCGCCTCGCCATGGGATATGCCATCTTCCGCACCACCGACTGGAGAGACGAGGGGCCGACACCGCTCCAGCGCGTGCGCCA
>JAFGKF010000391.1 GCA_016928695.1 Candidatus Sumerlaeota bacterium
ACGCCGGCAAGATCGCCGGCCTCGAGGTCAAGCGCATCATCAACGAACCGACCGCCGCCGCGCTCGCCTATGGGCTGGGGCGCGAGGGGCAGGAGCGGGTGGCGGTCTTCGACTTCGGCGGGGGGACGTTCGACATCACGCTGCTGGAGATCGACGACGACGTCTTCGAGGTGCGCGCGACGTCGGGCGACAACTTCCTGGGGGGCGACAACCTGGACGAAGCGCTCACCCAGTGGATCTGCGATGAGATCGTCGGCGAACTCGGCATCGATCCGCGTGGCGACTGCCAGGCGCACCAGCGCGTCCGCGACACCGCGGAGAAGATCAAGTGCGAGCTGTCGACGCTGACCGAGACGACGATCAATCTGCCCTTCATCGTGGCCGACGAGTCCGGCCCGAAGCACTTCGTGCGCCAGATCACCCGCGGCCAGCTCGAGGGGATCATCGAGCCCCTGCTCGAGCGCATCATCGCCCCCTGCAGGCAGGTGCTGCGCGACGCGAATGTGATCCCCGCGGACATCGACACGGTGCTCCTCGTGGGGGGATCGACTCGCATCCCGCGGGTGCGCCAGCTGGCGGCCGACATCTTCGGGCGCGAGCCCAACCGCACGGTCAACCCCGACGAAGTCGTCGCGCTGGGCGCCTCGATCCAGGCGTCGATCCTCTCGGGCGACATCGAGGAGGTGCTGCTCCTCGACGTGACGCCCCTCTCGCTGGGCATCGAGCTCGAGGGGGGGCTGATGAAGACGCTCATCCCGCGCAACTCCTCCATCCCGACCACCGCCTCGCGCACCTTCACCACGTCGCGCGACAACCAGCGCGCCGTCTCGTTCGCCGTCCTCCAGGGCGAGCGGAAGATCGCGCGGGAGAACCGCGAGCTGGCCAAGCTCCGCCTCGCCGGGGTCCGCCCCGCCCCGCGGGAGGTGCCCGAGATCGAGGTCACGTTCCACATCGACGCCAACGGCATTCTCAATGTCTCCGCCGAGGATCTCTCGACCGCCGCCCGGCAGGAGATCACCGTCGAGTCGATCGCTGCCCTCGCCCCCGAGGAGATCGAGCGCATGATCCACGACTCCGAGGTCCACGCGCGTGAGGACGCCGAGTTCACCCAGGCCATCGAGGCGCGCGAGCAGGCCATCCACCTGCGCGACAGGGTCGAGAGCTTCGTCGATCTCCACAGTGGCGAAATCGGCGCGGACGAGGAGAGGGAGATCCGCGAGACCCTCCTCAGGCTCGACCTCGCCGCCGAGAGCAACGACCCGATCGGGCTCTACGAGACGCGCCAGGCCCTGATGCAATTCGTCCAGAGACACTCCGACCTCTTCTATCTCCACTCGGTGTCAGCGTCCCAGAGCGCGGGCAATGCGGAGGAGAGCTCCGGGACGAAAGGGACGCCCCCGTCGGCAGCCAAGAGCGCGGAGACCCAGGAATCCGCCCCCGAGGACAGTGCACCAGGCAACTGAGCGGCAATGGAGGTGCCCCCATGCGATCACTGACAGAAGCGTTCACCGCCCTCGCCCTCGCGCTCATCGCCGCGGCATGCGTCGGGCCGCGCGCTGAGAGCGGTCTCACCGCGCAGCGGATGAGCGATTGGCACGGGGAGTACCCCGCAGCCGCCCGCTGGCTGGCGATCGCAGGACAGCCGGACGCCATCCAGGCGGTTTGGCCCGCGGTCGAGAGGGCCCGGATCGGCGTCGACACACCTCTCACGACCCCGCCGGTCTGGATCGCCGCCGAGATGACCACCCTGCCGCCGGAGACCGAGACCCAGGTCTGGGATGAGGCCTGCAATCTTCTCGCCCAGCTTCCCGGCGCGGAGCTCGAGGAGATCGCCGACGACCTGAGGGGCGCACTCGGCTGGATGGACCACTGGCGCGAGGTGGAGGAGCGGCTCTCCGGCGTCGAAACCACGAGCGAGGGGCTGATGGCCGCCGCCTTCGAGCAGCCCGCCACACGCGATCTGTTCGCGCCCATGCTCCGGCGGCGCGGTCTGGAACCGAGCCAGACCTCGGCGGACATGGTCGGTGGCACCATGACCTCGGGCGAGCACATGGCGATGCACGTGGCTCTGGTCTGCGCCGTGTCTCAGATGAGCGGTCCCGACCGCGAGGCCTGGCTCGAGGCGGTCGAGCGCCGCGCCCCCGAGATCCTGCCCTGACGCGCGGATGCCCGCCCCTGTGTTCTCTCCGGTTGCACCTTGACAGCCCGAGTGAGCGCGCCTAGCTTGAGGTGCCGTCTGCGCAGTGCTCTGCGCAGAGGATGCCCCTCCTCACGAGAGCATCGGGGCGGTGCTCGAGGCCGGGGAGGCTGCCAACAGGCTGCTGAGGTGCGATGAGTGCGATGAGCCCTGAGTCCTACAGTGGCAACCTTGGGGACATGCTCCTGCGCGAGGGCTTGGTGACCAACGATGCTCTCGAGGAGGCCCTCCGGCGCCAGCGTGAAACCCAGCAGCCGCTCGGCCGCATTCTGGTGGAGATGAACGCGATCACCGAGTCGGTGAAGCTCAACTTCTTCCACAAGCACTTCGGACACGACGTCGTCTCGCTGCGCGATCACCAGATCAAGGACATCCTCTACACCTACATCTCCAAGTCGCTGGCCACCCGCCACCGGCTCGTGCCCTACCGGCTCGAGGGCGACACGCTGGTCGTGGCGATGGAGGATCCGTCGGATCTCGTCCTGCTCGACAACCTGAAGGCCCAGGTGGGTCTGCGCATCCGGCCGGTGATCGCCTCGGCCTCGGACATCGAGGCGGCGCTGGAACTCTACCCGGGCGTTGACGAGGACGACGCGCTGGCCATCGAGTCGCCCCACGAGTGGCGGTTTTTCAAGTACGCCTTCTTCCCCATTCTCGCCTTCACCCCGCTGGCCGCCATCATCGGCATGATGATCTTCAGCGACGACTTCCAGAGGTTCCTGCTCCACCCCCTCTGGGGCATGAAGACGAGCGAGATCATCTGGATGATCTTCCTCGGCTGGGGCGTGTGGGCGCTTCTCGCCTACGAGGTCGACGGCATCTTCGTGAACCCTGAGCACCGGGACTGAGTCGAATCCGACACAGCAATGGTGCTCACAGACCCTCACCCTCTTTGGGAGAGGGGGCTGGGGGGTGTGAGTGGTTTGTGATCTCCATTGTTGTGTCAAATCCGTATCAGGCACTGTTTCGATCCAGTCTTTTCCTCAGAAAACCCCGGAGGGGGCGAAATAGGCCGTGACCCAACCCCCCCAACCCCTCTTCCCTAAAGCGGAAGGGGGGAGCAGGAGGAAGGAAGCCAGCGCCGGCGCACGGTGGTCCGTGACTTCCCAAACAACCAATCAACCAATGTGAGCCAATGGCGAGTTTTCAGTGAGTTTCATACACACCATCACACGGTTCCCCGCTCCCACACCCTCCACGCCAGCAGATTGATCGCCAGCCCGGGGTGGGAGAAGAGATCCCAGTCGCCGCGCCACCCCATGTCGGGATGCCAGATCACAAGAAACACGAGCCCGCAGCACGCCGCGATGGCGGCCGTGCGCGCGGCATCGGACATCCAGGCCCGGCGGATGCGGATCAGCGCCAGGGGCAGCCCGATCGGGCACGACAGTGCCAGGAAAATCCCCATCGCGACCAGATGACCGGGTGAGAGGAGGGTCACCTGGTTTGACGAGTGCGGCACCTCGGGCGTGGTCAGCGGCACCAGGCGCTCGAGGTCGTTGTTCAGGCCGCCAGCCGTGATGGCGAGCGGCATCAGCGTGATGATCAGCAGGAAAAGCAGACCGCGCGCCAGGGCCCGGCGGGTGTCGGCATCCACCGCCTCGCGCGGGGCGCCGCGCTCGAGCGCCCGGCGCCGCCCCGCGATCGCGATCCAGATCAGCACCGGCGTGTAGAAGGCCACGAGCATGTGCATCAGGCACCCGAAGCCGAAGAGCGTGACGACCGGCGCCAGCGGGACCGCCCCGCGCAGGTGCATCGGCCCGAGCAGCAGCAGCCACAGCAGCGCCAGCGACGGCCAGGCGTAGACCTCGACGTGGCCGATGAGCGTCAGCGACGTCGCGGAGAGCAGCGCGATGAGGATCAGCGGCGAGCGCCGCGACACCGCCCCCACGGTGATCAGGAACAGCGCCCCCGCGATTCCCGAGAGCAGCGCGAGGCTGTCCGCGCCGCTCAGGCCGAATGCTCGGTGAATCCACTGCGCCGCCAGGTGCGTCAGCGGCCAGCGCAGATACCACACCCAGGCATCGCGCTCGACGAAGTGGGAGATCTCCGCGCTGTCGGCGCTCGGGGGCGAGAGGGCGCGCAGATGGAAGAGGAGGGCGGCGGTGGCCGCCA
>JAFGKF010000083.1 GCA_016928695.1 Candidatus Sumerlaeota bacterium
CCTCGTCGGCCTTGAGCTCGATCAGGGCATCGAGGCCCGACTTGCCGGGCATCATGATGTCGAGGATCACCAGGTCGGGTTGCATCTCGCGCACGCGCTCGAGCGCCTCCTCACCGTTGGTCGCGGTGTGGACCGTGTACCCCGCACTGGCGAGGGCGGTGCGCAGCAGGAGCAGGATGTCGTTCTCGTCGTCGGCGACAACGATGGTGCCACTGGCCGCGGGTGGGGCCTCTTCGGTCATACAGGGTTCCTCCTGCTTTGCTTCGGGCGATCACACTGGCCCCGGGGAGGGTTGTCAAGAGATCGCGTGGGCGAAGTCCGCGACACCGCGTTCGAGCAGCCAAAAACTTGGGGAAAAAGAGGAAAACACGACACGACAGAGGGCTTGACACGCCTGGAGGGGAGGGGATAGTCACTCCCTCGCCTCTGCCGAGCGCAGGGGTGGAGGAGCAGATGAAGGACGGTGGGGATCCCGGCAAGGAGCGCCGCCGTCAGGCTCGCTTCATTGGAACGGCGGTCACGCTCCCGTTTCTGATGCTTGCCGCTCCGCTTGTTGGTCTCTTCGGTGGGCGATGGCTCGACGAGCGGTTCGGCACAGAGGATCTGCTCACAATCATCGGAGTCGTGTTGGGTCTCGCCGCTGGGGGATATCAGGCATATCTCCTCATCCGCGAGATGATGAAGGACTTGGACTGAACGCGATGGAGCGCCGGGACATCGAGCACTGCGCGGTCTGGACCGCACCGGTCGCCGCGGTGCTGGCATCGCTGCTCTGGCCGCTGATGGGCGGTGCGTGGGCCCTGTGCCTCCTCGCCTCTGCGGTGTGGGCCGCCGCCAACCTGTGGGCGCTCGGGCTCCTGCTCGAGGCCATCGTGATGCGGAGGCCGCTGGTGCAGGGCTTTCTCGCCCTCCAGGTGAAGCTGGGCATCCTCCTCGGCGGCGGGGCGGCGCTGATGCTGTCGCCCCTCTTCACGCCGGTTGCGTTTCTCGTCGGCTTTCACGTCGTGTTCGCGGTGATCGCGGCCCAGGCGATTCGCCGGGTGGCCGCCGCGCGCATGGCGCGTGGGGAGGCTGTCTGATGGCCCTGGGACTGCCTCTGCCGCTGATGAGTGAGCACCCTGAGATCCCCAATTTCCTGACGATCATCGAGGAGTCGAAGGCGACGCACGGCATCGCCCAGACGCCGCTCTTCCAGCTGCTGTGCGCCTATCAGAACGAGGTCTTCTCGCTCCTGATGGTGGTCCTGGTCTCGCTCTTCGTCATCCGGGCGAGCCGGCGCTTCTCCGTCGAGCGGCCGACGAAGGTGCAGAACGCGCTCGAGTCGATCGTCGAGGGCTTCGACGGCATGACGAGCGGGTTCCTCGGCAGAGAGACGGGGCGGTTCTTCCTCCCCTTCCTCGGCACGCTGTTCTTCTTCATCTGGTTCAACAACATGATGGGGATGGTCCCCTTCATGAAGGCCTCGACCTCGTGGTACGCCACGACGCTCGGCCTGGCCCTGTGCACCTTCGTCGTCGTCCAGATCACCGCGGTGATCAAGCTCAACCCCCTCGGCTACCTCCACCACCTGATGGGCGAGCCCCGGGGCGGGATGTGGGTGCTGGCGCCCCTCTTCCTGGTGCTCCACCTGATCGGCGAGGTGGCCAAGCCGCTGAGTCTCTCGCTCCGCCTCTTCGGCAACATCCTGGGCGAGGACATTCTGCTGGGGACGTTCCTCGGCTTCGGCGTCGCGATCTCCGCCGCCATCCACATGGACCTGCTGCCCATCCCGCTGCACCTGCCGTTCATGTTCCTGTCGCTGCTGGCGGGCTCGATCCAGGCGGTGGTCTTCTTCATGCTGTCGATGATCTACATCCAGCTGGTGCTGCCCCACCACGAAGAGGAGGGGCACTGACATGAGTTTGAACTTGGGGTCGATGACCCACACAAATCGAAAGGGAGACGTGTGATGACTCTCAACAGCGTGAGGCGTCGCGGTCGGACGCTTCTGATCATGATCGCCGCCCTCTTCATCCTGACGGCAGGCGCTGCATTCGCCCAGCAGGCGGAGCACAGTGCCTCGGCTGCGGCAGGCACGGTGGTTCCGAAGGCGGCCGCGGCGCTGGCCGTGGGGCTCGCCGCCATCGGCTCGGGCTTCGGTCTGGGCCGCGCCGTCGGCTCAGCCATGGATGCCATCGGTCGCCAGCCCGAGGCCTCGGGCAAGGTGATGGGCGCCATGATCGTCGGCGCCGCCTTCATCGAGGCGCTGACCATCTACGCGTTCGTCGTCTTCATCCTCGCCCCCCAGTGAGCGGGGCGAGAGACTGAGGGAGGTTCCCCGTGAACGTCGTCGGCATCGGCCACCTGGTCCTGGCGGAGGGCGCTGCGCCCAACTTCCTGGCCCAGATGATCACACAGATCGTGGCCTTCCTCCTCTTTCTGTGGATCCTCCGGCGCTACGCCTGGGGGCCGCTGACACAGATCCTCGACGGCCGCAAGCAGGCCATCGAGAGCCAGTTCCAGAAGGTGGAGGATCTGCGCTCGGAGGCCAAGCGCATCGAGGCGGAGTACGAGGAGAAGGTGCGCGACATCGACGCCGAGGCCCGCCGCCATGTGCAGGAGGCTGTGGCCGATGGCCAGCGGGTCAAGGACGAGATCATCGCCCGCGCCCGCGAGGAGGCCGAGGAGCTGCGCGAGAAGCAGGAGCGGCTCCTGGGGCTCGAGGTGGCGAAGGCCCGCATCCAGATGCGTGACGACATCGTCGCCATGACGATGGCCGCGACCGAGAAGCTCCTGCGCGAGTCGGTCGACAGCGACCGCCACCGCCGCCTCGTCGGTGACTTCCTCGCTGAGATCCAGCAGCTCGACCGCGGTGGTGAGGGGGAGAACTGACGCGTGGCCATCGATCCCATCGTCGTCCAGCGGTACGCCCAGGCCCTCTTCCAGCGGGCGCTGGACGAGGGCGCGCTCGAGCTGCTGGCGCAGGAGGTCATCGAGATCCTGCCCGCGCTTCGGGGCAATGAGAGGCTCCGCGATTTCTTCGAGTCCCCCAACATCCCCAAGCGGGCGAAGCGCGCGCTGATCGAGCGGACGCTGGCGGCGACGGAGGCCTCGCAGCTCGATGAGTTCGCCCACCTGCTGCTGGACCGTGGCCGGATCGATCACTTCGTCCCCTGTCTCGATCTCTTCATCACCCTCGAGGAGGAGCACCGCGGCTTCTTCAACGCCGAGGTGGTCACCGCCGTCGAGCTGTCCCAGGAGCGGCGGGTGGAGATGCTCGAGGTGCTCGAGAGGCACACGGGGCACCAGCTCGACCTCACCTTCACAATCGACCCGCGCATCCTGGGGGGCGTCGTCTTCCGCCACCGCGATGAGCTGATCGACACCAGCCTCCGCACCGGTCTCGCCGAGATCGGGGCCGAGCTCAAGGACGTCCGCGTCCACTGACCCTGCGATCGCACGAGGACACTGAGATGGCCCTGAAGCCCGAAGAGATCACATCGATCATACAGAGGGAGCTCGAGAGCTACCGCCAGCAGCTCGACGTCGAGAAGGTCGGCACCGTGCTCACGGTCGGCGACTCCATCGCGCGCGTCTACGGACTGAGCGAGGCGATGGCCGGCGAGCTGCTCGAGTTCCCCGGGGGGGTCACCGGCATGGTGCTCAACCTCGAGGAGTCGAATGTCGGCGTCGTGCTCTTCGGCTCCGACCGCGGCATCAGCGAGGGCGACCTCGTCAAGTGCACGGGCCGCATCGCGTCGGTGCCCGTCGGCGAGGCGCTCGTCGGACGCGTCGTCACCCCGCTGGGTGTGCCGATCGACGGCAAGGGGCCCATCGCGCACGAGGAGTTCCGCCCCGTCGAGATCACCGCCCCCAACGTCCTGGCGCGCCAGCCGGTCAAGGAGCCTCTGATGACGGGCATCAAGGCGATCGACGCCATGATTCCCATCGGGCGCGGTCAGCGCGAGCTGATCATCGGCGACCGCCAGACGGGCAAGACCGCCATCGCCATCGACACCATCATCAACCAGTCCCGCATCAACCAAGAGGTCATCGAGCGCGAGCGCGTCATCAGCGTCTACGTCGCCATCGGGCAGAAGCAGTCGTCGGTCGCCGCCGTCGTCGCCATGCTCGAGAAGCACGGCGCGATGGAGCACACGATCGTCATCAGTGCCCCGGCCGACGCGCCCGCGTCCCTCCAGTACCTCGCGCCCTACGCCGGGTGCGCGATGGGCGAGTATTTCCTCTACTCGGGCCGCCATGCGCTGTGCATCTACGATGACCTCTCGAAGCAGGCCGCGGCCTACCGACAGATGTCGCTTCTGCTCCGCCGCCCGCCGGGCCGCGAGGCGTATCCCGGCGACGTCTTCTACTGCCACAGCCGCCTGCTCGAGCGCGCCGCCAAGCTCGAGAACCGACACATCGTCGTTCCGAAGGACGCCCCGAAGGGCACCGATCAGAGCGTCGACGGCCAGGAGTACCACGAGACGGCGAAGTACGACGGCGAGGGCGGCGGCAAGATCGGGGGCGAGGCGAAGGCCAAGGAGGTCGCCGCCAAGAACCCCGGCACCGAGGTGCGCAGGCACCCGAGGAGCGGAGGCTCGCTGACCGCGCTGCCCGTCATCGAGACGCAGGCGGGCGACGTCTCGGCGTACATCCCGACGAACGTCATCTCGATCACTGACGGCCAGATCTACCTCGAGCCCGATCTCTTCTACTCGGGCATCAAGCCCGCCATCAACGTCGGCATCTCCGTCAGCCGCGTGGGCGGCAATGCGCAGACGAAGGCGATGAAGAAGGTCGGCGGCAAGCTGCGCATCGACATGGCGCAGTACCGCGAGATGGCCGCCTTCGCACAGTTCGGCTCCGACCTCGACAAGGCGACGCAGCAGCTGCTGACGCGCGGCGAGAAGGTCACCGAGGTGCTCAAGCAGGACCAGTGCGTCCCGCAGACGCTCGCGCAGATGGTGACGATCATCTTCGCGGGCACGCAGGGCCACCTCGATGACATGGATGTCGGCCTGATCGCCGGATTTGAGAAGAGCCTCCATGCGCACCTCGCCGAGAACTACCCCGAGGTGA
The DNA here is from genome assembly GCA_016928695.1 of Candidatus Sumerlaeota bacterium. Classification (GTDB taxonomy): domain Bacteria; phylum Sumerlaeota; class Sumerlaeia; order JABWBI01; family JABWBI01; genus JAFGKF01. The sequence continues at coordinate 5,062 of JAFGKF010000083.1, forward strand.
TGCACGACATCCTGACGATGGGACAGCTCACCGAGGCGCTGGAGGAGAAGATCACAAAGGCGATCAGAGAGGCGAAAAAGGCCTTCCTGGCCGAGGCCGCGAAGCCCGAGGAGGTCCGCGCCTGACCCATGCCCTCGCTCAAGGATATCCGCCGCCGCCTGCGCACGGTCATCAGCACGCAGAAGATCACGCGTGCGATGGAGACCGTGTCGGCCGTCAAGCTGCGGCGTGCCCAGGAGCGCCTGTTCGCCGCGCGGCCGTACGCCGACCGGCTGGCGGCGATCGTCCAGGCGCTGAGCGAGGACGAGACCGCGGCGGAGCACCCGCTCTGCCAGGCCCGCGCGGTGCATCACCGCACGCTGATCGTCATCACCGCCGACCGCGGGCTGTGCGGCGCGTTCAACACGAATCTTCTGAAGCAGGCGGACACCTTCCTCGCCGAGCACGGCACCGAGGACCTCGACGTCGTCCCCATGGGCAAGCGGGCCAACACCCACTGCCGCCGCAAGGGGTGGACCGTCATCGACCGTGTGGCGGAGATCGGTGGTCAGGCCAGCGCGCAGGTCGCGGGCGAAGTGGCCCGCCGCCTCATCGCGCGCTTCACCGCGGGCGAGACCGATGAGGTGTGGATTCTCACAACGCGCATGCTGTCGCTGATCCGCTTCGAGCCCCACTTCGAGCGGCTCCTGCCGCTCGCCCTGGGCAAGGACGAGAGGCGCACAGGCGAGTATTGCCTCAACTACCTCTTCGAGCCGGGCGCCGCCGAGGTGCTCGGCACCGTTCTCCCGCGCACGGCGGAGTCGCGGCTCTATCTCGCGCTGGCGGAGTCGGTCGCGTCGGAGCACAGCGCGCGGCGGATGTCGATGCACAACGCCACGGAGAACTGCAAGGACCTGAGCCAGCAGCTCACACTCGACATCAACAAGGCGCGCCAGGCCTCGATCACCACCGAGCTGGGTGAGATCGTCGGCGGCGCCGAGGCCCTGAAAGGCTGAATCGAATCATGGCTGAGAACGGGAAGCAGATCGGACACGTCAAGCAGGTCATCGGACCGACGGTCGACATCGAGTTCGAGACCGAGCACCTGCCCGACATTCTCAACGCGATCACGATCGAAGTGCCCGCGCGTGAGACGACGATCACCGTCGAGGTCGCCCAGCACCTGGGCAACAACACGGTCCGGTGCGTCGCGATGCAGTCGACCGACGGGCTCGTACGCGGCACACCCTGCGTCGACACCGGAGCGCCCATCTCCGTCCCCGTCGGCGAGCAGACGCTCGGACACATCTTCAACCTCCTCGGGGACCCGCTCGACGACCGCGGCGACCTCCCCAACCCCGATCACCGCTGGCCGATCCACCGCGACGCCCCCTCGTTCGAGGATCAGGTGCCCGCCCAGGAGGCGCTGGCGACCGGCATCAAGGTCATCGACCTCCTCGCCCCCTACTCCAAGGGGGGCAAGATCGGCCTGTTCGGCGGCGCCGGCGTCGGCAAGACGGTCATCATCATGGAGCTGATCAACAACGTCGCACAGCACCACGGTGGCGTCTCCGTCTTCGGCGGCGTCGGCGAGCGCACGCGCGAGGGCAACGACCTCTGGCTCGAGATGAACGAGTCGGGCGTCGTCAGCGAGGAGCCCGGAAAGAGCCGCGCGGCGCTCGTCTTCGGCCAGATGAACGAGCCGCCCGGGGCGCGCCTGCGCGTCGCGCTCAGCGCCCTGACCATGGCCGAGTTCTTCCGCGATGAGCGCGGCCAGGACGTGCTGCTGTTCATCGACAACATCTTCCGCTTCGTCCAGGCCGGCTCGGAGGTCTCCGCGCTGCTCGGACGCATGCCCAGCGCCGTGGGCTATCAGCCGACGCTCGCCACCGAGCTCGGCGCGCTCCAGGAGCGCATCACTTCGACCAAGAGCGGATCGATCACCTCCGTCCAGGCGATCTACGTCCCCGCCGACGACCTCACCGACCCCGCGCCGGCGACGACCTTCTCCCACCTCGACGCGACAACCGTGCTCTCGCGCCAGATCGCCGAGCTCGGCATCTACCCCGCCGTCGACCCGCTCGACTCCACCTCGCGCATCCTCGACCCGCGCGTCGTCGGCGAGCGGCACTACCGCGTCGCCCGCTCCGTGCAGGAGACGCTCCAGCGCTACAAGGACCTCCAGGACATCATCGCCATCCTCGGCATGGACGAGCTGAGCGAGGACGACAAGATCACTGTCGCCCGTGCGCGCAAGATCCAGCGTTTCCTCAGCCAGCCCTTCCACGTCGCCGAGGCGTTCACCGGCCGCGAGGGCAAGTTCGTCACGCTCGACGACACCATCGCGAGCTTCGAGGGCCTCGTCCGCGGCGACTACGACCACATCCCCGAGCCGTGCTTCTACATGTGCGGCAAGATCGACGAGGCGATCGCAAACTTCGAGAGGCAGGAGAAGTGAGACCCCGGCCGTGAGCACCTTCGAGCTCCAGATCGTCACCCCCGAGCGGCTCATCTACTCCGGCCCCGCCGTGAGCGCCGTCGTCCCCGCGGCCGACGGTCAGCTGGGCATTCTGGCGCACCACGCGCCGCTGCTCGCCTCGCTCGGGGCGGGGCCGCTGACCGTCCGCGCCGAGAGCGGCGTCCGCTCGTGGATCGTCCGCGGCGGCATCGTCGAGGTCCACGAGAACACCGTCAGCGTGCTGGCGGATGAGGTGGTGGAGTAGGGCCTCGCGGGGAAACACCGAGATCGCAGAGAGGCGCAGCGTCGGCTGCGCCTTTTCCTGTGTCCTCTGAGTCCTGTTTGTCCCACACAGCCCCGCGGCTGGGCTCGGATCATGCTCTCTGCCCTGAGACCTGATCCGTGAGGTGAAAACATGGACGACCTGCGCCAGCGCAACTTGGCTCTCGCGCATCTTCTGCTGCGACTGATCCCGGGGATTCTCTTCCTCTTCGCCGGGCTGAACAAATTCATCGGGGGATACGGCAATTTCGTGAGCGGCATGACAGGGATGTTCTCGGAGGCCGACACCTGGCTGCCGATGTTCATGATCACGCCCTACACGTACGCTCTCCCCTTCGCCGAGGTTGCCCTGGGCACGCTGTGTGTCCTCGGGCTCTTCACACGCCAGGCGCTCACCCTCGCCGGGCTGCTTCTGCTCTCGCTCGCCTTCGGCCAGATCCTCCTGGGGAACCACGGGACCGTCTTCAACAACATGTCCTACGTGGCGCTGACCGCCGCCGCGCTGGCGACGGCGGAGTTCAGGACCTGGTCTCTCGATGGGATGATGAAGCGCTGATCCGATCTCTGTGTAGGGGCGCAGCACGCTGCGCCCGACCTTCCAGACCGGTCGTTGGGAGAGAGTGGGCGCAGCGTGCTGCGCCCCTACACTCGCGGCTGCTCACAGGGCCACTCGCCCCTCTCGAAACACACGCTCTGAAAGAAGCACCGCGCGCACGTGCGGCGGTTGTCGGTCATCGGGAAGCTGTCGATCGAGGCCGTGTTCCTCACGGGGTCGTGGCAGGCGGCGGCCATGGCGCGGCACACGGAGAGGATGCGCTCCTCGGCGGCGCGGAGGTCCTCCGGGGTGACGCCGAGCACGGTCTGCGTCCCCTCGCGCAGGTAGGCGGCGGCGAGCCGGATCTGCTCGGGCGCCTTGCCCCACGCGCGGTGTGCGTAGAGCGCGTAGGCCATCAGCTGATCCTGGTGGTTCTCCTCCTCGCGCCCAGTCTTCCAGTCCCAGAGCCAGACGGCACCCCCCTCGTCCTCCATCGCGAAGTCGATCTTCACCCACATCCCGAACTCGCCGAGGTCGAGCGAGTCCAGCTCCTCGATCGACCGCCAGCGGCGGATGTCGGAGGCGCGGATCGCCCCCCAGGCCTCGGAGGCGAAGAACCTCTCGACGCAGGCGACGGCGCGGTCGCGCGTCGAGGCGATGTCCTGCTCGGTGACGGGCAGTCCGTGGAAGTGCTCGAACAGGTTCACATGGCGCTTGGGATCGCGGCGCCAATCACCGCCCCGGCTCTGCTTCCACCCCTCGTTGAGCAGGCGGCGCGTCTCCGCGATCCAGTCGTCGACCGAGCGCGCGTGCCCCGCGCGGTGGTCCTCCAGGATGCGCTGGATCACGCGGTGCACCACGTCTCCCGCGAACATCGGGAGGTTCATCATCTTCGTCAGGATGTAGCAGGTGCGCGTCCGCTCGGGGGCGTCGCGCCGCCACCCGTTCCAATGCTGATAGTGGGCGAGGAAGTAGAGCCTCCGGCAGGTGTCCCAGTTCCTCTGCCGCGAGTGCGACCAGCGCAGCTCGTTTTTCAGCTCAGCCATGGGGGGAGTGTGGCGGAGAGAATCTCGGCGCGCAATGCCTCAGTGGGTCATCAGGCGCTTCAGCACATCCTTCGCCGTGAGCTGGACAACGAGGTCCTCCGCCTCGGAGGCCTCGCGCAGAGCCTCGACGATCGGCTCGGCGTCATCCCCCAGCGCCTCGCCGATCGCGGCCAGGGCCACGGCGGCCCGCTTGCGCACGTCCCCCCACTCTCGGGTGTCAAGCATCAGCTCGATCAGCGGCAACATGGCGCTCTGCGCCGCGGCGCCCATCCCCCCGAGGGTTGCGATCGCCAGCATCCGCGCCCCCTCACGCCCACTGTGGATGAAGGGCACCAAGCGCCGGGCCGACTCCGGGTCCGCGAGGCCGATGTGACTGAGGGCGGTCAGCACGCTGATCTCGAGGTCGCCCGACTCCAGGATCTCGAGGAGGCGCGGCACCGACTCCTGAGCCGCCGGACCGATCTCGCGCAGTGCGTGGGCAGCGCGTGCGCGGACACTCTGCTCGGGGTCGCCCAGGGCCTCGATGAGCGCGTCGACGGCGTCGGCGGCGTTTGGCCCCAGTCTCTCGAGGGCGTGCGCCGCCGCCCCCCGGGTGCGGGGGCGCTCCGATCGAAGCAGCTCACAGAGCCGGGCGATGAGCGCCGGGCGATTGGACTCGATGGCTGTGACGGCCATCGCCGCGGCGAGGCGGATCTCCTCGTCGGTGTCATTGAAGAGATCATAGAGTGAGGGGAGCGCCTCGCGCGCCGCGTCGCCCATGGTGCCCAGCGCATGGGCCGCGCGGAGGCACACCTCCCGGTCCGGCTCGCGCAGCGCCTCGCAGAGCGGCTCCACAGCCTCCCGGGCCAGGGCGCCGAAGCAGCTCAGCGCCTCGGCGGCGGTCTCTCGCAGGGTGATGTCCTCATCACCCAGCTGATCGATCAGGGCCGGGACGACGTCCGTGTGCTTCGCGCCGCGCAGCCAGAGCATGGCCAGCGCCTCATTGCGCCTCTCGGGCTCGGATTCGCGGAGCGCGGCGATGATCTCCTGACTCGTCTGGGGTGGCATGAGTGGACTCAAGCCCATTCCGAGGGCAATGTGCAAGTGTGTTGCGCTCGTTTGGCAGGGCTTGCGTCCCACCTCCGGGGCCCCTCTCTTTTCTCTTGCGGTTTAGAGTTGGGTGAAGCAGATTCAGAGCCATGAAAACGTTTGCAACACTGCTCGCTCTCCTCCCCCTCGCCGCCCTCGCCGAGCC
>JAFGKF010000084.1 GCA_016928695.1 Candidatus Sumerlaeota bacterium
CAACTGCGCCACGCCCCGACCGGGACGCCCCCATGAGGCCACAGTCACCCCCCCGAGGTCAAGCGGTCAGAGTGCGCTCGTAGACCTCCCGGACCGGCGCCATGACCTCGCGGACATGGGTGCGCATCTCGTCGGCGGTGGTCCGGGGACCCAGGTGAGCCACCCCAAGGCGCCGCCAGATGTCGCCGTCCGCGGGGATCGAGGAGGAGGACCGGCCGCTCATCAGCCGCAGCTGACACTCGATCACGCGGAGCGTCAGAAGATGCCGCCGGAGCGTGGTCCGATCACGGACGTCGAGCGCGGAGGCCTCGCCGAGCACGGCGGCGGTGTTGACCTCGGGCGAGGTGCCCGCGTCGCGCAGGACCTCGAGCTGGAGGCATTGGACGAGGAACTCGGCGTCGATGATCCCGCCGGGGTCGCGCTTGAGGTCGACCGATCCCGCGCCGCCGGGGTGGTCGGCGTTCTCCTCCAGCCGCTGGCGCATGGCGCGGATCTCGGCGCGGACGTCCATGCCCGCGAGCCGCTGGCGCATGGCCGCGTGGACCCGGCCGATCACTTCCCGCCCGATCTCGTTTTCCCCCGCCACGGCCCCCGCCACAGCGCGGGCGCGGAGGAAGGTCTGAAACTCCCAGAGCTGCGCGTCCTCGGCGAAGTAGCGGACGAGGCGCTCGTCGGTGCAGACGAGCGGGGCGTTGCGCCCCTCGGGGCGGAGGCGGACGTCGAGGTCGAAGAGGCGCCCGCGCGCGGTCGGCTCGTTGAACGCGGCCATCAGGCGCTCGCCGCGGCGCGTGATCTCCGAGGTCCACTCCAGCGCGTCGCTGGGCTCGAGGTCCTCCGGCGGGCGGCAGACGAAGAGCACGTCGAGATCACTCCCGATGTTGATCTCGCGTCCGCCGAACTTGCCGAGCGCGATGCAGGCGACCGGGGCGGTGATCGCGAGCGACTCGTCGACGATCGCGCGCCAGGCGTGGCGCAGGCAGAACTCGGCGAGGGTGGTCATCTGCTCGGCGAGTCGCGTCCAGGGCTCGAGGCCCAGCACGTGGCGGAGCGCGACGGAGAGCGTGAGCATCTGGCTCAGCGAGCGCAGCGCGTCCATCAGGCGGCGGACGTCGGTGAGATCGCGCGGCCGCAGATCGCCCCACACGTCCTCGAGGATCGCGTCGGGCATGGCGAGGCCAAGTCCGCGGGCGACGACGGAGTCGAAGAACTCGGGCCGGCGCGTGAGCAGGTCGCCCATCATCTCGCTGGCGCCGAAGAGTCTCATCATCACCTCGACGAGCTGGGGCTGCTCGGCCATGAGCGTGAAGAGCATCCCGCGGGCCTTGTAGGCGTCGACGAATCCCGCGAGGCGGCGCAGGGCCATCTCGGGCGAGGGCACCTGCGGGCACCAGGCCAGCAGCGCGGGCAGCAGGCGCTCGAAGGCGCTCTGCGCCGAGGCGTCGACGTACGCGCCGCGTCCCCCGCGCCCGAGGCTGCGCAGCATTGGGACCATCTGCTCGGCGTCGCCGAGGCCGAACTGCGCGAGGATCGCCCCGGCCTGATCGATTGACGTGTTCTCGTCGAGGACCGCCGCCACCTCGACGTCGAGCCCGCTGACCTCCGGCGCGCCGATGTGCTGGAGGAAGGCCTGGTGCACCATCGAGGCGATCTGGAGATGATCGGCGAGAAAGCGGCGGCGCGCCGACTCGCTCTCGCTCGCCTCCCACCCGAGCCTCCGCGCCACGATCTCGAGCGACGCTGGGTCGCTGGGCAGCGTGTGGGTCTGGCGCTCGGCCATCATCTGAAGCCGGTGCTCGATGCGCCGGAGCGTCTCGTAGGCGCGGCGGAGGCGACGCGCCTCGGCGGGCGTCATCAGGCGCCGCTCGCGCAGGCGCCGGAGCGTTTCGAGCAGATTGGTCGACCGCAGGTCCTCGTGCCGATGGCCGTGGATGAGCTGGAAGAGCCCCACCACGAACTCGATCTCGCGGATGCCGCCGAGCCCGCGCTTCACCTCCGCGTGGGCATCGGCGCTGCGCGCCACCTCGCGGTCGATGCGGTGCTTCAGGTCGGCGAGGGCGCGGGGCAGCTCGGGCCCGGGTCGCTCGTCGAAGCAGAAGTGTCGCACGGCGCCCTCGACCCGCTCGGCGATGGTCCCACCGCCGCGCTGCGCCACGGCGCGCGCCTTCGTGTACGCGAGCCGTTCCCACAGGCGCGCCTGGGTCTCGAGGTAGACCTCCAGGCTCTCGAGCGAACGCGCCAGGGGCCCGACCGATCCCTCGGGCCGCAGTCGCATGTCGACGCGGTAGAGCCGCCCCCGCGGTCCGTGCGAGGCGAGGAAATCGATCAGCCGCTCGCACAGCCGCTGCATGAAGCGGTGATTCAGCACCCTGCCCGCCGCCTCGGGACCGATCCCGGCGGTCTCCCCCTCGGCGCTGTAGATGAAGATCAGGTCGATGTCCGACGAGAAGTTGAGCTCGCGTCCGCCGAGCTTGCCCATGCCCAGCACGGCGAATCCCACGGGCTCCCCCACCCCGTCCCGCGGCTCGCCCCAGCGCTGCACCATCTCCTCCCAGGCGTGGTCGAGCGCCGCCTGGATCGTCACCTCCGCGAGATCGGAGAGCTCGCGCGTGTGCTGCTTGACGCTCGTCATGTCGAGCAGCTCGCGCATTCCGATGCGCAGGAGCTGGCGCTGGCGCCAGGCGCACATCGCCGGCTGGTGCTCGGCCACGGGGACGTCGGAGAGCGCCTCGTCGAGGTCGGCGCGGAGTTGATCGCGGTCGGGTGTGGCGGCGATGAGGGAGCCATCGGCGATGCCCGCGGCCATCTGCGGCTCGCGGATCAGGATGTCCGAGAGAAACTGTGACTGCCCGAAGAGCTCGCTCATCTGGCGGCACGGCTCCCCGGGCCAGACGGCGCTCCAGGGCTCCTCATGCGATTCGAGCCACCGCTCCCAGTGGATCAGGGCCATCTCGCCCGCGGGGCAATCGCCCAGGGAGTCGAGGAGATCGCGCCGCCACGGCTCGGGGGCGGGGCCCCACCGGCTCTCCCACTGCGCGATGCGCTCCTCGGCGGTCATCGCCCCCGCCCTTTCATCACGACGAACCACGCCCTCCGGCGCCATGCGGGCCAAACGCGCATCATCAGTCGGTCGATCGGCTCGAGCACGAGCAGCGAGAGCCGAAGCAACCAGACCGATCGCAGCGCGAACTGCCAGACGAAGGCCAGGAAGCCGATCACGTGGTGGCGCTCAGTCTCCGGATCGCCCAGCGCCTCGAGCACTGTTTGCTCCCGCTCGGGGGAGAAGTAGCGCGTGATCTCGCGCCACTCCTTTGGCGCGAGGAATCGCCGGTGGAGTCTCACCAGGGGATTGGCGTCCGTCGGCTCGCAGAGCACGGCACGCCCCTCGGACCCCAGGCAGCGCGTGATCTCCGCCATCGAGGCCTCGAGCTCGGTGTGGATCAGCACCGACTTGGTCCAGAGGATGTCCGCCGCGCCCGAGCGCAGCGCCAGGCTCTCCGCGGAGGTCTGCACGGGGTGAATGCGATGCGGGAGATCGGGATGACGGGCGCCGAGCTCCGTGAGCGCGCTGCGCAGTGCGCGGAGCCGCTCGCCGCTCACGTCGGCGACGACGACACGTGCCGAGGTCGAGAGCACCAGCGCGACGGCGATCGCGCCCAGTCCCCCGCCGAGATCGACGACCAGCGGATCATCGCACTCGGCCACCGCGCGCCAGAGAGCTCGGTTCTCCGGGAGCCGGGTGAACTGCGCCTCGCGCAGGAGCCCCCGCGCGGTCACCCGCTCTCGCCCGACGTTGTCAGCATCCAGGACGGCATCCCAGTGCACCCGCTGCCGCGCAGCATTCGCGGAGGGGGGTGGTGTCGCGCTCATTTTTCCCTGGGGGATGTGTCCGGGGCGGCCCCGGTGCGGATCAGGCCGCGCAGCTCCTCGACCTCGGCCTGGAGGTTCTCGATCACGCGCAGCTGGATCTCCTGCATCCGTCGCATGGCCGAGACTCGCATCAGCATGACCTCGAGGCTGACCATCCCCGCCACGAGCATCAGGGCGAAGCTGCCAGCGATGAACCAGAAGATCATCTTCAGCGCCGCGGAGTCCAGCGCGCGGCCCGGGCTCTCGGCCGCCAGCGCCCCGTAGAGGTCGATGCTCCGGTCGAGGAAGTGGATCGCCGTCACGGCGAAGCCGACGCCCGCCAGGAGCACGATCATCTTGAGCAGGGGCTCCCACCACTTGAAGGCGATGGCATCCTTGAGATGGTAGACCGCCCGGATGTCCTTGATGCGCACGCGCGCGTCCAGCTCCTGCAGCAGGGCCTCGCGACTGCGCCATTTCCACCGGGGAATGTCGATCATCGCCGTGTCACCGCCGATGCGGGCTCCTCACCCGGGCAGACTGCGCCACGGCGGTGCGAGTGTCAAACGGAGTCGGTCTGACTCTCCATGACCGACTCACTGTCCTCCAGGCGAGCGATCTCCACGGCCATTGGCCCCTTGCGGCCCTCGCCCACCTGGAACTCGACGATGTCGCCCGCCTCGAGGAGGTGGAACTGGCTGTCGAGAACGCCGTCGCGGTGGAAGAACCAGTCGTGGCCGACCTCCTCGTCGTCCTCGATGAATCCCCAGTTCTCCTCGTGGCGGACGAATTTGATCCGGCCGGTTCGGATCTCCTCCTCGTCGTCGAGTCGGCGCCGGCGGGTGCGCCGGGCTCGGGGGGGAACAACGAAAAGCCCCTCGATGAGGGGATCGCCGGTGTTCGCGGGATCATCGATCATCTCGTTCATCACCAGGGGATAAGTGACCTCCTCGAGCAGCCGCTGCGACGTGCGGGTGACACGGATCTCGCCCCCCGACATCTCGCGATCGACCTCCCACGCGAGCAGCATCACGCGGGTGCCGAGCGAGTGGAGCTTGCGCACGAGCGGCACGTAGTCGCCGTCGCAGGCGAGCATCACGAGAACGCTGAAGCGCTTGTGGAGGGCCAGCTCGTAGGCCTCGAGAGCGAAGCAGACGTCGATGCCCTTCTCCCCGTCGCGCGAGCGCGGGAGATGATGGGTGATCACGCCCGCGCGCATCAGGGCGTCGTCGAACTGCCGCTCGGCCATCAGTTTGCCGCGCTCCTCGGCCTCGGCCGCGCTGAACCGCCCGCGGAAATAGTGGGCGTCGACGATCTGGCAACGGGCGAGATCGACGTCCTCCAGCAGCGCCACGCGGTGCCGGATGAACTGGTGGATGCCGTCGATGGAGAGCCGCGCCGAGCGCGGATGGTGATAGCGATAGTGGTCGCTCACCTCAGCGAAGTATCCGCCGTCGTAGAAAACACCGATCCCAAGAAGTCCCACATCAGGTGTGCTGGCCATTTATTTTTCTCCGGGCTGCAAATCTGAGTGACGATTGTCGACGCAGAGCACCCACGGCAAGCAAAACCCGCTCCGGTTATCAGAGAAACAGTGTCTGGGTCATCACGCGCCGAAGCCCGGCGCCACGGGCGGCGGCGGCGGCGGCGCGGTACTCCTCGCGCGTCAGGCGGCGAGCCAGCCGGCGGTCCCCATGGGCCCGGTGAGCCGGGTGGTACTGGGCCATCAGATTGACCACGGTGTCCGGCCCCAGGGTGTCCGCGATCCAGCGGAGAGACTCCTCCGCGCCCGAGAGATCGTGGGGCAGCACCAGGAGGCGGATCAGCAGACCCCGCCGGGCGAGCCCGTCGTCCCCGATCTCGAGATCGCCCACCTGCCGGTGCATCTCCAGGCTCGCCGCGCGGGCGTGCTCGACATAGTCGGGAGCCTGGCTGAGCTCCTCCGCCACCGCTGAGTCCGCGTACTTGAGGTCAGGCATGTAGATGTCCACGACCCCCTCGAGCAGCTCCAGCGCCTCGACCGAGTCGTAGCCGTTCGAGTTGTAGACGACCGGCTGCCGCAGGCCCTCCTGGGCCGCCAGCACGAGCGCGGCGAGGATCGCATCGAGACTGTGCGTGGGCGAAACCCAGTTGATGTTGTGGCACCCGAGCGCCTGCAGTCGTAGCATCGCGGCGGCGACCTCGGGGGGATCGGCCTCCATCGCGCGGGCGGAGACGTGATCCTGGCTGATGTCGTGGTTCTGGCAGAAGAGGCAGTGGAGATTGCAGTGGCCGAAGAAGAGCGTCCCCGATCCCTGCCATCCCGAGAGGCAGGGCTCCTCGCCGTGGTGCGTCCCCACCGAGACCAGGCTCGCCTGGCTGCCCGCGCCGCATTCGCCCCGCTCGTCGGACGCACGCGCCACAAGACACCCGCGGGGACAGAGGCGACACTCCCGCGCGAGCTCGGCCATCGCCTCGGCGCGCCGCTCCAGCTCGCCCCCGATCAGCAGCTCGCGATAACCCGCCCGGAAGGCCATGGGGACAGTTTAGGGCGCATTCGCTCTGACAGCCAGCTTCATCTCCCGCCTCTCGGTGGATTCACGGTCACGGGTCGAATGGCAAAATGGAACGCCACGCGCCAGGGGACGAGATCCGTGAGGATTGGGGCTCTGTTATGGAGTGCACAGGCTTGCCTGTGCTCCAGAGATTGCG
>JAFGKF010000392.1 GCA_016928695.1 Candidatus Sumerlaeota bacterium
CCGTGGAGTCCACAGGGTCGTCGGCGACGAGGGCTGGTTTGGTGATGAGATCACCGTCCGCCTCTCCGTGACGGCGGGGGGGGGCTCGCATGTCGAGGTGACACGCCCACGCATGCTGTCTCTCGCGGACACGCAGGATCCCCGCATCCTCGAGGTGGAGAGCCCCGATCGCCACCACTGCCCGCTCTACACAGACCCCGGCGAGAGCCAGCGGCTCATGGATCTCCCCGAGGGGACCCACCTGATGGCCTGGGGACGGCGCGAGGAGCACTGGCGAGTGCGTCTCGCCCCCGACGTGATGGGATGGATACCGGTCAACGATGGCGAGACCTTCACACGGCTCCTGCCCCGCGGCAGCCGAGCGCCAGAGGGGACGCTGCGCTCGCAGGAGACGGTCGGCGGCAGTCCCACCGAGTCCACTGTGCTCCGCTTTGAGGATCGTCACCCCGTCATCATCGCCGAGGATGAGGAGGCAGGGGGACTGCGTGTCGAGGTCTTCGGCCTCACCGACACGCCCCCGAGCGAGGGCGGCCTCCGGTGGGATCGTGTCTCGGAGGGGCATCATCGGCTCCGGGTGCCGCTGGAGCACTCGCCCTGGGGATGGGATGCGACCTGGGAGGGCAATGTGCTCCGGATCTCACTCCTCTCACGGCCCCCCGTCACACCCGGTGACGACGCCCCCCTGCGTGGTCTTCGCATCGCCATCGACGCCGGCCACGGTGGCGTCGATGACGGGGCGACGGGCTCCACTCGCGCGAGAGAGAAGGAGATCAACCTCGCCATGGCGCTCCACCTGCGAGACCTCCTCTCGACGCGGGGAGCGAACATCATCATGACCCGCGAGGACGATCAGGGGGTGAGCCTCAACGAGAGAGTGCGAAGGGCCGCCGATGGCCATGCGGATCTCTTCATCAGCCTTCATTGCAACTCGATCAGCCTCTGGTCGGATCCCCTCGCGGTGCAGGGGGTCTCTGTCTACCACAGCCACCCGCTCAGCCGGGATCTCGCCCAGGCGATCCACGACGCGGTCTCCGCTCTCGACGGCGCTGTGGGGCATGGAGTGCGCCGCTCCAATTTCCGTGTCACACGCCCCACGCAGAGGCCGAGCGTGCTCGTGGAGACGCTGTACCTCTCTCACCCCGGCGATGAGGCGATGCTGCTCGACGAGTCCCGACGCACGCAATTGGTCACGGCCATCGCAGACGGGATCGAGACATGGGTCGCGCAGCGGGAGGACACCCCTTGAACGAGGAGCGGCCGGGATCTCTGACCCCGGCCGCCCACAGTTCGCTTGGTGAGCTGGTTCTCAGGCGTTCTCCATGCGCTTGCGCATCTTCGCCAGTTTCCGACGCATTTTGCGCCGAGCCGCTTCGATCTTCCTTTTGCGCTTCACACTGGGCTTCTCATAGTGCTCGCGACGGCGAACCTCGGCGAGGATCCCCGACTTCTGGCACTCCTTCTTGAAGCGCTTGAGGGCTTTCTCGATGGGCTCGCCCTCTTCGATTCTGACGATGCTCATGCGGCTGTGCTCACCCCTTCCCAGAGGCCATTTGTTCGCCTTTGGACATCTTCGATGGCCCAAAGGACGTCATTTCTCCCCCAGTCAGCTCCCCACTGTCAATCTCGAAACTTGCTGAGCACCGATATCACTCCGCGCTCACCCGGTGGTGACTTGACGGTCCCCGTCCGCCTGAGGTACCGCTGGCGCTTCACGGGGCTTTCCCGGCCGATCGCCCCTGAAGCGTCACAGGAAGGCAGGACCGCAACCCAAATGAGCGCAGAGATCTTGGATGGAAAAGCCACCGCACAGCAGATCCGGACAGAGCTGGCCGAGGAGGTCCGCGAGCTGACCGAGAAACTGGGGCGCCCCCCGGGCCTGACCGTGGTCATCGTCGGGGAGGACCCCGCCTCGAAGGTCTATGTGAGGATGAAGCACCGGGCCTGCGGGGAGATCGGGATCGCCTCGGAGGTGATCGAGATGTCCGTCGAGACGACCACCGAGGAGCTGCTGGCCACGGTGAAGCGGCTCAACGCGGACCGGGCAGTGGACGGCATTCTGGTCCAGCTGCCCCTTCCCAAGCAGATCGACGAGCAGACGATCATCGAAGCCGTGGCACCCGACAAGGATGTGGACTGCTTCCACCCGATCAACGTCGGCCTGATGATGGTCGGCAAAGCGCGCTTCCTCCCCTGCACTCCAGCGGGGTGCCTCGAGCTCCTGCGGCGCGCCGGGCACACCACGCGCGGGAAAAACGTCACCATCGTGGGGCGCTCGAACATCGTGGGGCGGCCGCTGAGCGTGATGCTGGCCCACCGCGGCGAGATGGCAGACGCGACTGTGACCGTCTGCCACACGAAGACCAGGGACCTCGCCGCGGAGTGCCGCCGAGCTGAGATCCTGATCGTCGCCGCCGGCGTGCCTCAGTGTGTGACGGCTGACATGATCTCCCCAGGGGCAGTGGTCGTCGACGTGGGGGTCAACCGCGTCGAGGACACCACGACCAAAAGCGGCTATCGCCTTGTCGGAGATGTGGAGTTCGAGGGGGCCAAGGGGGTGGCCTCAGCGATCACCCCCGTCCCCGGCGGTGTGGGGCCCATGACCATCGCCATGCTGCTCACCAACGCCTGCACGGCGGCTCGGGGTCACCTGGGCGTCTGAGCGAGACGCGGCGCTCGGCTGCAGACCCCGAGGGCGATCCAGAGCACCATGCTCTGGGCGATGCGGTGGAGTGGGAAGCTGACCACCGCGATCACGGCGAGGCAGATGACGGCCGCGATGCCTCCTCCGATCACCCAGCGCAGATCGGGTGGTGCAACTCTCAGGCTTCTCCCACCCCTGACCAGCGCGGACATCAGCACCCACGCGAAGAGCAGCAGACCCGGAAATCCCGCGGCGACCATCAGCTCCAGATAGTCGCAGTGGGCGTGGTACGCGATGTTCCCGTCGAACAGGGTGGCGATCCCCTCCCAGTGGCCCTCGGGATCATCGCGGAGATTCTCGAGCAGCTGTGGCTGGAAGAGGAGCTCATGTGATCCCCACCCATGGCCCAGCAGGGGTGAGCCTGCCACCATCTGCAGATCGAGGGCCCAGATCGCCAATCGCTGCCGCGTGGAGTGATGCTCGGAGTCGAAGGTCTGGGCGAATCGGCCAACGAGATCGCGCGCGGGGGACTTCGCACCCAGCACAAGGTGCGCTCCGATCAGCGCACACAGGGCGATCGCGAGGGCCATCAGCGCCCGTCTCCTCAGGAG
>JAFGKF010000393.1 GCA_016928695.1 Candidatus Sumerlaeota bacterium
CCACGCTGCGGGAAGTCGCGCCCCTCGCCGAACTCCAGCGCGTTGAAATAGACGACCGGATATCCGGGCCGCGTCAGGATGTGCGCGTAGGCCAGGTTGTCGGCGCCCGGCGCTCCGCGGTCGTGGCTCGAGACGAACTGCACACCGCGCGAGCCGTCGTTCGCGTTGCCGTCGGAGCCATCGAAGCTCGCGAACTCCAGGCGACTCATGTCGCCGTATCCGCTCGCCCCGAGAACGTCGCTCATCGTGAAGTAGAGCGGGAAGTCGAGCACGTCGCGGTTCCCATAGCCGTCCTTGCGCGTGTAGGAATCCAGCAGGCTGAAGTTGCCGTCGAACACCTCGCCGAAGCTGAACGGGGTGCTCCCGTACGGCCCGATGCCGAAGACCGCCGGGTCGTAGAGGTTGTTCCAGAACCACTGCGGGACGTGCTTGACCGCGTCGAGGCGGAAGCCGTCGGCCCCAACGACCTCGATCATCCAGCGCGTGTGGCGCAGCAGGTAGTCGTTTGAGTTCTCCACGACCGGATCGCCTGCGAGCGGATGATCGAGGTTGAAGCCCGAGGGCGAGTGGCGATCCCCCGACGTGTCGCCCAGCGAGGCCGGTGAGTTGAAATCGGTGTCGGGATAGAAGCGGCGGTTGCTCTCCCGCGCGGGCTCGAACGGGATGTTGTCCGGATCGCCCGGGAACACCGGCTGGCGATAGAAGCGATGATTTTTCTCCTGCGCGATGTCGATCAACCCCGCCAGGCGGCCGTTCCAGTCCCCCCCCTCATAGAGGCCATGGAAATCGCCATCGATGTCGGTCGGCAGCGTCGTCGCGAAGCCCGGGTAGTCCCCTGCCTCCACGAAGCCCGGCGTCGAGAGATCGCGGAAGCCGTTGTGATTCAGAACCAGATCGGGATAGACGAGCACCCCTGCGCGGTGCGCCTCCTCGATCATCCGGAGAAGAGCCGACTCCGTGCCGTAAAGCGTCTGCCAGTTCGGGCTACCCAGGTTGAAGCGATCGAAGACATCGTAGCCGACCGTGTAACCCCCCGTGTCCCCCACCCCGGTCGGCGGAATCCAGAGCGCGTCATAGCCCGCCATGAAGATGTCGGGCATGCGCCGCTCGATCGTCTCCCACCGGCTCTCGAAACACTGGAGAATCACGTCGGCTGGCGCGCACGGCGTCACCATCGCCGCCAGGAGAGCTCCCAGCGCCAGAGCCACCGCAGAGCGCTTTTGTCCAGACCCTTGCTGTCGCCTCATTCAGCCCAATCCCCTGATTTGGATCGTTCCAACCTCTCCTGTCTTTCTAGGGCAGGCCAGAGGCGAGTGTCAACGGAATCTCTGAGAAGAGGACTGTCTGGAAGGGCAATCAGTTGACTGCTGGACTATTCACCCCAGCCCCAGCAGACGCCCCCCCTGGTAGACGATCAGCGCGGCGAAGTAGGCGATTGTGGTCATGTACGCGAACTGGATCATTGGCCACTTCCAGGAGTTCGTCTCGCGGCGGACAACCGCGAGCGTGGACATGCACTGCATCGCGAGGACGAAGAAGACGAGGATCGTGATTCCGACGAGAGGTGTGAAAATCGGACTCCCGTCGGGCCAGGTGTCGGCGCGCAACACCTCGGCCAGGGTGCGCGGCTCGTCGAGCGCCGTCTCCTCGTCGATGCTGTGCACCACGCCGAGGGTGGAGACGAACACCTCGCGCGCGGCGAAGGAGGCGATGATGCCGACGCCGATCTTCCAGTCGCAGCCGATCGGCTTGACCACCGGCTCGATCAGCCGGCCGAGGCGGCCCGCTGCGCTGTGCCTCAGGAGAGCCCCGTTCTCCTCGACGGCGAGCGCAAAGAGCACCTCGTCCAGGTCCTCCCCACCCTGCGCGGTGATCTCGGCGCGACGCGCCTCGAACTCCTGGGTGATCTCGGGGCTCCGGGGATAGGTCATCAGCGCCCAGAGGATCACCGTGCAGACCAGGATGATCGTCCCCGCGCGCGAGAGAAAGTCCATCGACCGCACCCAGACCATCATCCAGATCTGGCGCCAGCGGGGAATGCGATAGGGCGGGAGCTCCATGAGGAACGGCTCGGGCTCGGTCCGGAAAATCACGCGCTTGATGAGGAACGCCGTCCCCACGGCCGCCACGATGCCCAGCAGATACATGCTGAAGACCACGAGCCCCGCCGTCAGTGGGTTCGGGAAGAACGCCGCGGTGACCAGCGTGTAGATCGGCAGCCGCGCGCTGCAGCTCATGAAAGGTGCGACGAGGATGGTCGCCAGGCGGTCACGCGAGCTCGGGATGGTGCGCGTCGCCATGATGCCCGGGATCGCGCAGGCGAACGACCCGAGCAGGGGGATGAACGATCGCCCGCTGAGGCCGATGCGCCGCATCATGCGGTCCATGATGAACGCCGCGCGGGCCATGTAGCCGCTGCCCTCGAGAAGCGCGAGGGCGAAGAAGAGGATCACGAGCTGCGGCAGGAAGATGATCACGTTGCCCACCCCCGCGATCACGCCGTCGACGAGGAGGCTCTGCACGAAGCCCTCGGGCAGCACAGCGGAGACGCCCGCCGCCAGCAGCCCCACCCCCGCGTCGATCAGGTCCATCGCGGGCGTGGCCCACCAGAAGATCGCGGTGAAGAGCACGAGCATCAGCGCGAGAAAAATCGGCGGCCCCACGAGGCGATTCGTGAGCACGCGGTCGATGCGGTCGCTGCGCGTGCGCTCGCGCCTCTCGGGGCGCGAGATCACCTCGGCGCAGATCGCCTCGATCTTGCGATAGCGCTCGGGGATCAGGTCGGGATTGGGATCGGGGTCGCGCAGAGCCCTCCGCTCGATCGCCGGCTCGAACGCGTCGATGGCGCTGACGAGCGCCCCCACGCCCTCGCCCGACTCCGCGTTCATCGGCAGCACCGGCACACCGATCATGAGGGCGAGGAGATCCGCGCTGATCTCCTCCCCGCGCTGCTCGGCGACGTCGATCATGTTGAGCGCCACGATCAGCGGGGCCCGCATCTCGTGGATCTGCTCGACGAGGTAGAGATTCCGCTCCAG